>CAZMVY010000338.1:0-2512 GCA_964569765.1 uncultured Planctomycetales bacterium | reverse complement strand
CGATCCAGTCCCGGTCGGGCTGGAAGACGGCTACGAGGAGGTCCATCGCGGGGGTGAATGCCTCGTAATGGAAGTAGGCCGGCGAAAGCTCCGACTGTGCGGCCTCGCGGGAATCGCCGTTCATCATGCGCCAGATGGCGGCGACGGCGCCGGTTCGGTCGGCTCCGGCCTGGCAGTGGATCAGGATCGGGTACTGGGCGGTGGCAAGGACATCGTAGAGGGCGAGGAGGGTTTCGCGCGACGGCAGCTCGTTCGCGCTCATCGGCAGGTCGATCAGTGTAACGCCGGTGCTCTGGCAGACCGCGGATTCGTTCTGCCACCAGGCTTCCTCAGGGTTTGCGCCGCGGAGGTTCAGGACGGTCTTCAGCCGTAGCCGGGTGATTGCGTCGAAAAGGGCGGCGGCGGTGGGTTGCGCGGAGCGGTAAACCCGGCCGTCGGAGACGACGTGGAAGTTGAACGGCAGCGACCCGGGCGGCACCGGCACGCCGTCGTTGCAGCCGACGACAAGCGCAAAGACGAAGAGTGAACCCGCCCTGATGAATCGCGGAAAGTATCGGCCGTTGGCGGGGCCGAAGGCGGTGACCATCACGTCCGGGTTACCCCTTGAGCTTGAGCCCGGTCTGGCTTGCCCAGTCCCAGTGCGAGGCCAGACCGCCGCGAAGCGGTTTCTTGCGCTTGGGTTTGGGCTTTTCGGGTTCCGCGCGGGCCGGCGCGGCCGTTTCCGGGGGGGCCGGCTTGAGCGAGAGCGAAATCCGCCGCTTTTCCGCATCGACGCCGATGATGCGAACCTGGATCTCCTTGCCTTCCTCAAGGACGTCTCGCGGCGAGTTGATCCGCTTCTGCGACATTTCGGAGATGTGGATCAGGCCCTCGACGCCCGGTCGTAGCTCGACGAACGCACCGAACTCCGTCAGGCGCAGTACCTTGCCGGGGACCAGGGCGTTCCTGGGGAACTGCTCCGTTACGCCGGCCCAGGGGTCGGCCTCCGCCTGCTTCATTCCGAGGGAGAGACGACGTTTGTCCCTGTCGATGGAGAGGACCACCACATCGACGACCGCGTTTTCCTGAACGATGTCGGAGGGCTTGCGGACGCGGCGGACCCAGCTCATCTCGCTGAGGGGAACAAGTCCTTCCAGTCCTTCCTCAAGCTCCACAAACGCGCCGAATTCGGCGAGGTGTGTCACACGCCCCCGCACTTTGGTGCCGACGGGATACTTCGTTTCGACGCTGTCCCACGGGTTCGGCCGGGTCTGCTTGAGACCGAGGGAAACCTTGCCCTTGGCGCGGTCCACCTTGAGGACCTTCACCTCGATTTCCTGGCCGCTGCGGAGGAAATCGGAGGCCTTTCGAACGTGGCCCCAGCTCATGTCGCTGATATGCAGCAGGCCGTCTACGCCGCCGAGGTTTACGAAGGCGCCGTACTCGGCGAGGTTGCCAACGACGCCGCGGCGGACCTGGCCTTCCTGGATCTCCTCGAGCATCCGCTTACGGGTCTCTTCGCGTTCCCGGATGAGGGCGTTGCGGCGGCTGACGACGACTTCGCCCCGGCCGCGGTTGACCTCGACGATCTCGCAGCGGATCGTCAGGCTCAGAAGCGTGGAGATGTCCCGCATCCGGTGGATGTCGCATTGCGAGGCGGGCATGAAGGCGCGGACGCCGCCGATATCGACCTCGAGCCCGCCCTTGTTCATGGCGGTTACGCGCCCTTCGACGATCTCGCCCGGCTTAAGGCGCAACCACGTCAGCTCTCGCTCCGCCTTGCGCTTGGAGAGAACCTGGATCGCGCCCGACGGATTGTAATGCTGAAAGACGACGTGAATCTCGCGGCCGACTGTGGGCGGGTCGTCCCTGGTGAACTCGGCCAGTGGGACGGTGCCCTTCGACTGGTCGTCGAGCTCGACGAAGACATCCTCGCCGACGACCTCCGTGATCCGCCCGACGCGCACGCCGCCGCCCGTGCCGCCGGCGGCCGACGAAGACGCCTGCCGGAGCATGGCCTCGATCTCTTCGCCGCTGATGCCGTCGAGCACGGGTGGCGCCGGTTCGGGCGCGGTGGCCGCGAGAGGCGCCGCAGGAACCGCGGAGGCCGCCGGTTCCACGGCGGGAGGCGCCTGTTCCGGGCTTCCCGGCTGCGCTTCACTGGCTGGAGGTCGGTTTTCCGACGACTCAGACGGTGGCAACGTCATGTTCGATTCCCAGGTCGTTCCTGATACTCCGTGTCGTCGGACCATACGCTTTCAGCCGCCCGTCGTTGGCGGCGGGGCGCGTCCGCCGACACCTGTCCGTAACCCATGATGATGCCATGACGGGGGGCCTCAGGTCAACCTCATCCGTCGCCGGGATGCCTGCGGAACGCAGCGGCCGCCGGGCGCGGTTGCGGTTATAGGTCGCGACGAGCCGGCCGAGGTGCTGATGCTCCAGATTCGGTGGGATGCCGATCTCACCTTCGCATCACCGGGTTTCCTTACCGTGACAGAGATCGACTACCGCGCGCTTTACTTTAGTTCTCGGT
>CAZMVY010000337.1:0-2533 GCA_964569765.1 uncultured Planctomycetales bacterium | reverse complement strand
CACCTCGGCGGTTACGTTCCTGCACGAGGTGGGGCATCAGTTCGGCGGTGCTCATAACCTCGAAGAGGCAAGTCCTGGCTCCGGCCTTTTCCCCTATTCGCACGGGCTGCTCTTCAATGCGGAGGGCAAGTGGTGGAAGACCTACATGTCGTACGTTCACGCCGGCGAGACGACCTACAACACGGGGCTCTACAGCAACCCGAATATCGTCTCTCACGGCATCCCGGCCGGATCGGCCGAAGCGCAGGACGTGGCGCGCACGCACAACGAGACGGGGGCGGCCGTCGCGAGCTACAGCAGCTACTACCCCGAACCCCCCGGCGTCGTCGTTCCCTCTCCGTATGCCCCCAGCCCGGACAGCCACGTGATCTTCCGCGTAAGGGTCGAAGGAGGGGAAATGAGCGACTTCGTGGAAGAGGAGTTCCAGCTCTTGCGGGTGCAGGGCGGCACCGTCGTCGACAGCGGCTTAGTCAGCGCCGAGTGGCAGTCGGCCTGGCCGGGGCCCGGCGCCTATTATGCGCGCAGGCATCCGATGTGGCGATACGCCTCCCAAGCCGTGACGCTGCCCGATTTCTCCGCGACGACCATCGATCTGACGGCTGAAGGCAGCGTCCTCAGCGGCACATTCCGCGTGAACGGCGTACCGCTGCACATCGAGGGGCAGCCGCTTTCCATGAACCGCTGTCCCGCGAGCGGCGGCGATTGCGCCCGGATCGCAGAGCTGCAAGTAGACGCCCAAGGCGCGTTTACCTATACGGCGGATCAGGCCGGGTATTACCGCGCGGGCTATGACCTGTACGGGAAGTCTTCTGTTTCGGTTCTGGTTGCTGCTCCGCTAGTGCCGACCCCGGATCCTACGGCGGACCCCGGCCCTACCGCCGCGGGCACCCCGTCCCTGCAGCCGTCTGCCACCCCCGGCCCCGCCGCGCGCACTGGGGGACGATCGCGCGGACGGCCCTGGCCCCCTCCGCGTGCCCGCGGATCCGCGGCAAGCCGTGCTGCTCCGCCCAGCGCCCGTTGCCGTCCATGATGATGGCAATGTGGCGCGGGAGCTGATGCGGCTCCAGGCCGAGGACGACGCGGGGATCGAGCGGCGGTTCTCTCATGTGCGATAGATCGTCTGGGCGCGCTCCGGCCCGATGCTGATGATTGCAACCGGCACGCCAATGAGGGTATCGAGGCGCTCGACGTAGCGTCGGGCCGCATCGGGCAACTGACGGAAGGTCTCCACGGGCCCCATCTCCGCCGGCCAGCCGGGCATCATCTCGATCTGCGGCTCGACGCCCGCGTAGACCTCCGCGCTCGCCGGGATGCCGTCGATCCGCCTCCCCTGGCGGCGGTACTCCGTGCAGATGCCGACTTCCTGGAGGCCGCCGAGCGTGTCGAGGTGCATCACCGCAACATAATCCACGCCGGTAAGCTCTGCGCTGTACCGGGCGGCGGCCGCGTCGAACCAGCCGCAGCGGCGCGGGCGGCCCGTGGTCGTGCCGTACTCGTGACCGCGGTCGCGGATGTACTGGCCGATCTCGTTGTTCAGCTCGGTCGGGAAGGGCCCGGCGCCGACACGGGTCGTGTAGGCCTTGACCACGCCGATGCAGGTTCGAACGGTCTTCGCGGGAAGGCCCGAACCAGCCGCGACGCCGGCGGGGCCCGTCGTGCTGCTCGTGACAAACGGGTACGTGCCGTGATCGACATCGAGCAGGGCGCCGTTGGCCCCCTCGAAGAGGAGGCGCCTGCCCGAGCGGATCGCTTCGCGGTAGAAGGCGGTCGTGTCGCATACGAACGGCGCGAGGCGCTCCGCGTGCCGGAGGCAGGCTCCGTACACCTCGTTCGCGTCGAGCGGTTCCGTGTCGCCGTAGGCCGCCGCGAAGATCCGGTTACGCTGCTCGACGATCGCTTCGATTCGCGGCCGCAGCGATTCCGGCGCCATCAGATCACAGACGCGGACGGCGGTCGAGCGCTGCATCTTGTCGGCGTAGCACGGGCCGATGCCCCGCGAGGTCGTGCCGATCTTATGGCCCGACTGGAGGGCCTGCTCGGAGAGCCGGTCCTGCTTCTTGTGGTAGGGCATGATGACGTGCGCGCGGTCGCTGACCCGCAGGTTTTCGCCGACGGCGATGCCGCGTTTGCGGAGCTCGTCGATCTCCTGGCTGAGGACTTCCGGATCAACGACGACCCCCGGGCCGATCACGCCGGTCACGCCGGGGCGGATCACGCCGCTGGGCATGAGGTGGAAGGCGAACCGCTGACCGCTCACGCGGACGGTGTGGCCCGCGTTCGCACCCCCGTTGTAACGCCCGACGATGTCGAAGTGCTCCGTCAGCACATCAACAATCTTGCCCTTTCCCTCGTCGCCCCAGTGAAGGCCGACCACACAGGTATGTCCGAGGTTCCTGAAGTCCATGACTGCCCTACGCACACAAGGGATCGAATCACGCCGTGTATCACGGGGTGCAGGACGAACCTGAACCTGTTTCCGGGATACCCGGACACGCTATGCGAAGCGGCGATTGGTGTCAACGATCGCCCGGCG
>CAZMVY010000336.1:0-2540 GCA_964569765.1 uncultured Planctomycetales bacterium | reverse complement strand
GGTCCCGACGGTCTGCTTCGCCGTGTAGCAATCGCCGTTTACCAGCGGGGCCAGGCCCGTGAAGGTGTACGCCCCGCTGCTGAAGCTCGCCGGCGGCGCGGTCGCCGTCGCAATCGGCGTCGACCCGCCGTTCAGGTACAGGTCCACCTGGGTCGCATACGAATAGATCGAGCTGACCGTCACCGAGGTATTCCCGGCAATCAGCGGCGCATTCACAACCGGCGCCGCCGGCGCCACGACCGTCACCGTCCATGATTCCGTATCGGAGCCGGACGAACTGGTTGCCGTCGCCGAGAGGTTGAAGACGCTCCCGATGTCGCTTGCGCCCGGCGTCCACCCGCTGACACGACCGCCCTTCCCGTAAGACGCGGCGGTCAGCCCCGGGGCGCCGCTGGCCGACCAGCTCGGCAGCGGCAAACGCCCGGCGAGCAACGTGACGTCCTTCACATACGGCCTGCCGGCCACCCAGGCGGCGGCACTCGGTACCGTGTCGATATCCGGCGGTGGCGGCGGCAGCGGCGGATCGTAGATCTGCTTCATGATGAAGGGGGTGCTCGCCGCCCCGTTGTACGTACCGTGACCGATCAGCGTTGCCCCGTCCTCCGAGAGGGCCTTCACATTGGCGATCGCCGTCCACTCGGGGGGGCTTCCCGCCACCGTCAGCAGGTCGCGCATGCCGTTCGTGGCATCCCAGATCACGTATCGCTGATCGATCGGTGCGATCAGCGCCTGGCTGTAACCCGCTGCCACCGTGCCGTACCCGTTCACCGCAGTGGCCTCGCTATAGACGTGCGGATTCGGCCGTCCCTCCAACACGCCCAGGTCAATGCTGTTCGCCCAGCCGTTGGCATTCAGGCTCGGGATCGACATGAATGCGTGCCAGGAACTGCTTCCGATCGCAATCATGCTACGCCCTACGACATGCAGGCCATCAAGCGACATACACGGCCGAGCGCTCGCCGATGTCGACTCTGTGTTATTGTTGATCGTGCCGGCCAGCGTGCAAATCCACGTATAGGTGCTGCTGGTCCACGTCCAGGAGTTCCGGTGATTGCCGCCGCCCACCTGGCAGTTCGCGCTGTGGCCGCCGATATCGCCAAATGCCGAGATGCCGCCCGGGTTGTTCGCGTAGTTGCTGCTCGGCGGCTTGTCGATGTCGAGAAACGACGGCAACGTGCGATAACGGAAACCCTTCACGGTGGTGTTGGGCGGGGTCACGGCCCACGTTCCGCAAACCATGACCTCATCGTTGGTCTGCACGGCCAGAGCGGTACCGGTCGAGTTGTTCCCCGTCGGATTACCGTATTGATCCACGGGCAGAATCAGATCGGACGTGTACGATCCCGAACCTGACGAATCGCCGGCCCAGAGATACGCCTGGCTGTAACCAAGCAGGTTCGTCGCGTTCACCAGCACCCATACCACCCCGGTCGATGTAATTCCGACGCCGACGGCGCTGCTGGCTGTCGTCGTGGAGTAGTTCGGGTCGCCGAGGTTGTAGATTGTGTTCGTCGCCACATTGATTAGCGCGGGCGTCTTGACCGCAGCGCCATCAAACGTAGCCTGCCCCACGACAACCGACGCATCCGGGGAGATCGCGTTAACCACGATACCGCTAACGCTCGTAGCGTTGCCCGGCGTGACCGTCGTAAGCGGCGCGATCGTCACCGCCTGAGCGGCGACGCCGGCGAATACGGTGATCGCCGTCACCGCCACGCCGATCCTGTACCAATGTCTCGCTAACATCCAGAACCCTCCATTTCCGCTGCCGCAGCAGCCATCAGAAATGTGCAACACTCCCCGTGGTCGCGCTCTCCAGAACGCGCCACATACCTTTATGACCGCGGGCGTCCGCTCGCCCGATCGGCATACCTGTCCTGAAAAACGATGATCGGATTTCGCCTTCTGAAACAACCCCCCGAATAGGGCCTCTTTCCTTAATGATAGGTCTCCTGGCAACCGGATTCTCGCGCGATGCCCGCCTTTTCACCTCGGGTCGAGCGACCGACCGCAGCCGCTTTTTGACCGACGGGAATCCGCCAGAAATCACGTCAGCTTCCCGCCGCAACGATGCCCGTCAAAGCAGGCGCCGCAGCACTCCGCGCGCATGCGCGCGATCGTCAACCACACGTACTATACCTCGTCAACAGGAATCTGTCAAGGCCCTTTGCGCCAGATTCCGGAGCGGTCGTGGAAGAAGCCAGCAGAAACCCAGGCGTGCAGCACCACCGTATTCGGTATCGCAATACGGACAATACGTTCCCAGCGCAGCGCGTTCTTTTGGTCACCAACGCCGCCTTCTCGTTGACCTGCTGAATTCTGGGCGTATTGCCCTCATCTTACGATTCGACCTTAGCGTCCGATATCGAGCAAGCCCAAGCCCTTTCAGGATCCGGAGCCGCCCGACAGGACACGCCTTACGACCAATCGGCTCCGGGATGCGCAGGACTCCGGGTCGCCCGCCCGGTGCAAGCCCCGCCCCGCCGCCTCCAAGACTCGTCACCGCCCCGTCGCCCGTCGCCCGCCGGCCCCGCGCGCGC
>CAZMVY010000335.1:2083-2608 GCA_964569765.1 uncultured Planctomycetales bacterium | reverse complement strand
CCTGGCGGAGCGCCAAGGCGTCGGGCGGTCGCGTCGGCTGGCTCGCCTGCTCCAAACTCACCCCTGATTATTTATTGAATCATGAAAAATTTGACCAGGTCTCTATCTATCAGGACCTCGCCCTGCCGGCGTTTTTGAACGTGCTGACCATACTGCAGTATCAGATTATTTTCCCCCTGCTGCAGGCGGCCAAACCTTTTTCTTTTCTTTCCCGATGGCCGCGCTCTTTTTACACAGCGCGTCTGCACAGCGATGGGCTGCATGACCCCCGCCAACAGCTTTCCGCGCAGATTCTGCTCGAGCACTTTGGCCCCATGCTGGACCGCTCGATTGAGCTGCAGCGAACACCGCTGCAAAAAAAGAGCGCCGCCCTGGCCATGGACGAGGATCTGGATGAAGCGCAGATCAACGCCATCCGTCGGCTCTACGGCCCTATTCGCGTGCTGGCGCCGGCTGGTTACGGCAAGCCCAAGCCGCTGATCAACCGCATCATCCATCTGATCAATTAGGGCGTGGCCGGCCATC
>CAZMVY010000335.1:0-2073 GCA_964569765.1 uncultured Planctomycetales bacterium | reverse complement strand
CTCGCACTGGCGTTCACAAAAAAAGCGGCCCAGGATATGATTGAGCGGCTGGTGCAGCGCGGCGTTGCCGTTGCCAAAAACCTGGACGAAGAGGGAGTGACGGTTCGAACGTTTCATGCGCTGGGGTATGAAATCCTTCGGCGTCACACCGGCTGGCGGTATCAGAACGATGAGGGTGAAAAGAGATGCCGACAGCTGCTGCAGACGGCTGCGGAAAAGGTGCTGCGTCTGCCGATGCTGCGCAATCAGGATCCTGCCGCCGGTTTGCTCGCCAGCCTGACGGCCGCAAAGACCGATCTGCCGGAATGGGAGGAGATGCGCACCGAGATCAACGGCGAGCAGTTTCCGTTTAAGGATATTTTCGCCCACTATTTGCAGCTGCAATCCGCACAGGGATATGTGAATTTCGATGATATGATCTATTGGCCGTTACGGCTGCTGCTGGAGAACGCCGAACTGCGGCGCACGATTCAGCATAGGTTCCATTTTGTCCTGGTCGATGAATTTCAGGATCTCAATCGCAGCCAACTGCTGCTGATGCAATTGCTCAGCATGCCGCACAACAACCTCTTTGTCGTCGGCGACGACGATCAGATGATCTACGGCTGGCGTGGCGCGGATGTGCAAAACATTTTGAATTTCGCCGATCATTACCGCGGCGCCGCCACCTACACCCTGGAGACCAATTATCGCTCCACGCGGCAGGTGATCGATCACTCCAAGTGGTTGATCGCCCACAACCGCCGCAGGGTGGCCAAGGACATTCAGCCCGCCGCCACCGCGGCCGAGGGCGAGTTCACCGTCGCATTGCACACCAGTCTGTGGGCACAGGCTAAAAAGACAGTCGAGTGGATTCTGCAACGGCGGAAAGAGGAGGATAACGGCTGGTCTGATTTCGCCGTGCTCTATCGTTACCATGTCTATCAATATCTGTTGGCGGTTTTGCTGGACAGCTATAAAATTCCGCACACCTTTGTGGATCACCGCGGCCTGATGCAAACCGCGGTGGGCCGGGACCTGTACAGCTACCTGACGGTTTTGTTTTTTCCCCAGGCAGCCGGCGAAAAGGAGTGGAGCCGCGTTCTCAAGCGTCCGAACAAGTTTTTGACCAATTCTTTGATCCGCACGATCACCTCCTGGGAAGCGCTGGAGCAGGTCGCCTGGGATCCCGCCGTCAGTGAGCGGGAACGGCTGGTCCTGCTGGAGTGGCTGCGACAGGTCGATCCGTTCCGCCGGATCGACGCCAACGCGGTCAAAGTGCCGGACCTGTTGCAGCAGGTCGTGACCGCCTTTGACCTGCGCGCCTTCTATGCCGGCCTGCCGTCGGTCTACGGCGCTGCGGATGAGGCGGGCCAGGAGGTGGTGCTCGACGTTTTGATCGAAGTCTCCGCCGCCTGCGCCAACCTGTCCGAGTTCTATCAACAGCTGGGTCCCGCCGGGCCGGGCGATCCGGCTGATGGTCGAGTAGCGGATGCATCCGTGCCGCAGGTGACGCTGGCCACCATTCACGCCAGCAAGGGCAAAGAGTTTCCTCATGTGGTCCTGTTCCATCTGGCCCGGGACTATCGTCAGCGTTCCGACCCGGAGTGGGAGGAGGAGCGCCGGGTGACCTATGTCGGCGTGACCCGCGCCATTCGTACGCTGTTGATCACCGCGCCGGAAAAAGAGTACTCTGATTTTCTGATCGAGGTGAGTCTGAATCCCGGCCTGGCTGGGCTCTCCCTCACCAAACTGGATAAAAAGATCTGCGAGTTGAAAAAGGACCGGCGTTCCCTGCCGGCGCATAAAAAGGCAGGCCCTGACCTGGGACCCGCCGTGTCCACCAGGCAAAAACTGGCAGAGCTGCAGCAGGAGTTCACCCTGCGCCGCCTGCTCAACTGTGGTAAAAGGAACGTATGACCATGACCCTTTGCAGTGATCCCCAAGCGCCCGGCCCCTTTGCCAAAGCCGGTGCGGTCGTCACCTCTGATCTGGCCTCCCTGATCATCGAGTATGCCTCCCCGCTGCTGCAGCACTGCGCGGATTTCAGCGCCAGGGAAAAAGCGATCTCGTACGCCATCCTGGCCTGGAATC
>CAZMVY010000334.1:0-2619 GCA_964569765.1 uncultured Planctomycetales bacterium | reverse complement strand
CGGAAGGCGCAGCCGGCGGCGCCGATCATTCCGGCGTCGTCGCCCAGCGTGGCGAACATGATCTGGGGGAAATCGTCCAGCAGGTTCCAGGTCTGCTCGTGAAAGTGCCTGCGGATGCGCTCGAGCAGCGGCGGGCCGGCGTTGATCATCCCGCCGGCGAAGACGATCCGCTCCGGGTTGGTGGCGTGCTGCATCACGACGCACGCGATGGCCAGATAACGGCACGCGTCGTCCCAGATCTGCGCGGCCAGCCTGTCGCCGGCCCGGGCGGCGCTGTCCACGTGCTCGGCGCGGATCTCCTCCCCGCGATCCAGCATCGCCCGGAGCGAAGACGCCTTGCCGGAGCGGATCTCCTCGACCATCCGCGCCGCCACGTTACCGGCCGAAGAGTAGGCCTCCACGCAGCCGCGCTGGTTGCAGGAGCATCGGCGCCCGCCGGGTTGCACGATGATGTGCCCGAGTTCGCCGCCGTTCTCGAAATGCCCGCGGAGCAGATTGCCCTCCGCGATCACTCCGCCGCCGACGCCCGTGCCCAGTGTGAACATCACCATGTCCCGGACGCCCTTGCCGGCACCCGCCCAGTATTCGCCCCAGGCGGCGGCGTTCGCATCGTTCTCGAGCGTCGCGCGGAGCCCCGTCCGCCTCGTGATCTCGTCGCGAAGCGGCACGTTCTTCATGCAGGGCAGGTTCGCCGGGTTGATCACGAGCCCGCGCCGGTGGCTCATCGGCCCGGGCGATCCGATCCCGACGCCGATGACGTCATCCTTCCGCACGCCGGCCTCGCCGATCGCCCGCTCGACGGCTGAAGCAATCGTCGAAACCACGTGCTGCGTGCCCTTCTCGACACCCGTGGGAACGCTGAACTTGCACAGCACCCTTGTGTCCTGATCCACAAGTCCGGCCTTGAGATTCGTACCACCCAGATCGATGCCAACGCAGAAGTGGGCCATGTTCCCTGATCCGTGACTCTCCTGATCCGCCGCTCCGCTCTTGCGGCGCTGTATCGGGCGCAACCGCCCGATTCGACGCAAGAGCGCCTCCTTGATCCCTGATGCCGTCATCCGCCGTCCGTCATGCGGCCAACCCGCCGAACGGGACAAGGCGTCGGCGAATGAACGACCCGGTTCACTTCGTCGCCGCCGCCGGCGGCAGCGTAACCGTCCGCACCAGCTTGATCGGCGGGCTCTTGGCCGCCAGCGCGTCGATCGCCGACTGCGGCGCCGGCTCGTCGATCTTCAGCACCATCAGCGCGGTATCGTTCTGCCGGGACAGGGCCATATCCGCAATGTTCACCTTGTGCTGCGCAAGCGTCGTGCCGACCAAACCGATCACGCCCGGCTCATCGTGATTGTGCACGATGATCATCGAACCCGCGGGCACCATGTCCATGCGGTAGTTGTCGATCGCAAGGATCCGGGGCAGGCCGTCGAGAAACACCGTTCCCTCGACGCTGTGCGGACCGCTCTTGGTTTCGACCATCGCGACGACGTTGTCGGTGAACGTCTCGCTGCGGGACGAGTTCGCGTGGCAGATCCCGATTCCCCGCTCCTTAGCCGCATTTTCCACGTTGATCAGGTTCGGGCGGGCCGTAAGCTGCGGACTGAGAAGCTCGATCATGATCTGCCGCGCCAGGACTGCGCCGACCGGCTGAAGCGATTCGCCGCTCGTGATGACGTCGAGTTTCTCGATCCCGCCGGCACACAGCGGCGCCAGGATCGCACCCATCCGCCTCGCCAGGTCCAGGTACGCCTTGTCGCGGGCGGAAAGCTGCGAGGGCAGACCCGCCGCGTTCACCGCCCACCGGATCTCATCGCGCTGGAGGTAATTCAGCAGCACGTCCACCGCATCCAGCGAGACGGCGAGCTGGGCCTCGTCCGTGCTGGCGCCCAGGTGCGGCGTGAGGACGATGTTCGGCGCGGACGTCAGCGGATTGTTCTCCACCGGCTCCTTGCTGAAGACGTCAACCGCCGCCGCCGCCACCTGACCGCTCTTGAGCGCCTCGGCCAGCGCAGCCTCGTCGATGATCGTGCCGCGGGCGCAGTTGACGATCCGAACGCCCTTCTTGCACTTCGCCAGTTGCGCGGCCCCGATCATCCCCTTGGTCTCCGGCGTGCCCTTGGCGTGGATCGTAATGTAATCGGCCTCCGCCAGAAGCTCGTCGAGCGTCTTGACGATCGTCACCTTCCCGTCCAGCGCCGTTTCACCCGTGAAGAACGGGTCGTAGGCGATGACCTTCATGTCGAAGCTGATGGCCCGCACGGCCACCGTGCTGCCGATCCGCCCGAAGCCGATGATGCCGAGCGTCTTGCCGGCGACCTGCGTGCCCATGAACTTGGACTTTTCCCACAGGCCGGCCTTCATGCTCGCATCGGCCTCCGGGATCCGGCGGGACATCGCGAGCAACATGGCCATCGTATGTTCCGCCGTCGAGATCGTGTTGGCGTCCGGCGTGTTCATCACGAGGATCCCCTTGCGGGTCGCCGCCTCGAGATCCACGTTATCCACCCCGACCCCCGCCCGTGCGATCGCGCGAAGCCGCCCCGGGTTCTCCAGCACCTTTGCGGTGAGCTTCACCCCTGCGCGGATCAGCATGCCGTCGTATCCACCGACGCTAGCAGC
>CAZMVY010000333.1:0-2728 GCA_964569765.1 uncultured Planctomycetales bacterium | reverse complement strand
CCGGCAATGCGGCTTGCCTCCGCGTTGCCGCCCACCGCATAGACGTGTCGCCCGATGACGGTCCAGTAGAGCACGCCCGCCCCGACGACAAACACCGCCGATGAGATCACGATCGGCAGCACGGCCGGCAGCGGATTCGCGCAGGTCAGATATACCGGCGCGCTCCCGCCCAGATAGAACGCCAGCCCCTTGGCGATCATCATCATGCCGAGCGTGGCGATAAAGGCCTGAATCCGCGCAAAGGCGACCAGCATGCCGTTGACCAGCCCGCAGATCGCCGCGGCTCCGGCGCCGGCCAGTACCGCCAGCATGACACCGCCGGCGTCCGCACCGTGCCGACGGAGCGTTCCGACGAAAAGCACATTGGCCAGGGCGACCACGGAGCCGACCGACAGATCGATACCGCCCGTCAGGATCACGTACGTCATGCCTACGCCGAGGATGACGTTGATCGCGGCCTGTTCGAGGATCTTCCGCTGGTTGTACGTATGGAACTCGATGCCCCCGTCGGCCGACCGTATCAGCAGAAACGTGGGCATCTTCCAGCCCCAGGACCGTCCGGCCGCACGCGCGGAGCGGTCCGGCAGGTCCACCGCCGACAGCGCGATCATCGCCGCGTACACAATGGCCAATACGGTCAGCAGCGGCAGAAAGCGGCGCATCGCCGGCCGCACGAATCTGCCGCCGCCCGGCTCCGCCGGCGACGCAGGACGATGCCCGACCGATATCGGTTCATCTTGTGGCACACGAGTGAATTACCGCCACCGCCGTCCCGGGTCAACCGCCGGGCCGTTGCAGCGCCGGCGGCGCCGACCTAGAATACGCGCGCGACCCCACGGGCAGCATGCAGCATCCCGAGCAGGAGCCACGCAAATGGGCATGACGATTACGGAAAAGATCCTCGCGCGCCACGCTGGCCGGCCGCGTGTCGAGCCCGGCGAGAACATCTGGTGCGACGTCGATATCCTCATGACGCACGACGTCTGCGGGCCGGGCACGATCGGCGTGTTCCGGGAGAACTTCGGCCCGACTGCGAAGGTCTGGGACCCGAACAGGGTCGTCATCATCCCCGACCACTACATCTTCACGGCCGACCGGATGGCCCACCGCAATGTGGAGATCCTCCGCGAGTTCGTCCGCGAGCAGGGCATCCGGTATTACTATGATCCCGATTTCGTCCGGGGCGACGGCATGCCCAGTCCGTACAGCGACCCCACGAAGACGCCCTACAAAGGCGTCTGCCACAAGGCCCTGCCCGAGGAGGGCCATGTCCGCCCCGGCGAGATCCTGATCGGCACCGACTCGCACACCTGCACGGCCGGGGCATTCGGCTGCTTCGCCACGGGCGTGGGGAACACGGACGCCGGCTTCGTCCTCGGCACCGGCAGGATCTGGCTGAAGGTCCCGCCCACGATGAAGTTCGTCTTCCGCGGCGAGATCCCGCCGTACCTGACGGCCAAGGACCTCATCCTTGCCGTGATCGGCGAGATCTCCGTCAGCGGCGCCACGTACAAGGCGATGTATTTCGCCGGCGAGGGCATCGCGAGCCTCTCGCTGGAAGACCGCATGACGCTGACGAACATGGCCATCGAGGCCGGCGGCAAGAACGGCGTCTGCGACGTCGATGAGAAGACGCTCGCCTACATCCGCAAGCGATCGAAGCTCCCCGCGTGGGAGGTTTACCGGGACGACGCCGACGCCGCGTTTGACGCCGTGTACGAGTGGGATCTGGCGAAGCTGGAGCCCCTGGTCGCCAAACCGCACAGCCCCGACAACAGGGCCACGGCCCACAGTTGCCGCGACGTGAAGATCGACCGCGCCTACATCGGCTCGTGCACCGGCGGCAAGATCACGGACATGATCTTTGCGGCGAATGTGCTGAACGGGCAAAAGGTCAAGGTTCCGACGTTCGTGGTCCCGGGCTCGACGGAGGTTCACGCGGATATGAAGCGGTTGGGCCTCAACGGCGAGCCGAGAAAGCCCGGCGAGAGGAGCATCGAAGAGGTCCTGCTGGAGGCCGGCTGTCAAATCGGCCCCGCGGGTTGCGCCGCCTGCCTGGGCGGCCCGGCCGACACGTTCGGCCGATTGAACGAGCCGCTCGTCTGCATCAGCACGACGAACCGCAACTTCCCCGGCAGAATGGGCCACAAGGACGCCGGCGTGTATCTGGCTTCGCCACTGACCGCCGCGGCCAGGGCGCTCACCGGCAGGATCACGGATCCGCGCGAGTTCCTCGCCCAGCGGATCGACACCGGCAGCGCGGGCATCGTCTGATATGGAGTGCGGCCTCTCCGGAGGCCGCAGCAGTCTCGGAGAGACTGCACTCCAGATACTGGCAGCGTGGGCGTGGTGTGATATGGAGTGCGGCCTCTCCGGAGGCCGCAGCAGTCTCGGAGGGACTGCACTCCAGATACTGGCGGCGCGGGCGTGGTGTGATATGGAGGGCGGCCTCTCCGGAGGCCGCAGCAGTCTCGGAGAGACTGCACTCCAGATACCTGTTCCCCCGCCGCGGAAGCTTCTGTAGCGGCCGGGTGGCACGGTCTGGCCTTGCACGCAAGGACAGGCCGCTGTGACCGTTTTCGAGTGGGATCACCCATGCGTGCGCACCCGGAGACTGCCGTCACCCCGCCCCCCGGGTGCCCCCCCCCGGGCGCGCCAGCGACGCCCGTCGTCGGGGGAGGTCCGGGGCCGGGCGGGGCCGCTCACCCCGTGGCGACCAGCGCCGGAA
>CAZMVY010000332.1:0-3020 GCA_964569765.1 uncultured Planctomycetales bacterium | reverse complement strand
CGAGAGTGTGGCGTTGGTCAGCGGCGTGCTGCGACAGACGCAATACGGTCTCACGCGCGTTTCGCTATTGGCCTCCGCCTGTGTGTTGCTGGCTGCGACGGGGCTGTTCGTCCTCGGGTTTGTGGTGGCCGATCATTACCTTGATGGAGGCGTGCCGCCACGGATCCGTTCGGTCCTTGTAGTGCTCTACCTGACCGGCGTGGCCGCTGGCGTCGTCGTGATGATCGGATTGCCGGCCGCCCGCCGGATCGGTACGCTGTACACGGCCCGGCTGCTCGAACGGGCCCACCCCACGTTTCACAATTCGCTTGTGAACGCCATTCAGCTCGAGAAGCATCGGGAATTGCCCGGATCGATCCGCAGCGCCTTGCTGGCCCGCGCGGCCATGGATGCCACCCATGCCGACGTCCGGCGCGCTGTTGCGTCGGATCGACTGCGATGGGCCGCCGTTGTCCTCGGCGCGGCGGCGGCGTTGTTCCTCGGCTACGTGATCGTTGCCCCCAAGCCCGTGCTTCCTTCCGTGCTTCGCGCATTCGGGGCCGACATTCCCGCGCCTGCGCGGACCGTGATCGTGGATATGGAACCGGCGGACGGTGCATCCGTGATAATCGGTCGACCGGTGACGTTCACGGTGCGGCTGGCGGGTCGTGTCCCGCCCGCGGTGTACGTGCACTTCTGCTCTGATGACGGGGTCACGGTCCTAAACGGACAACGGCTTGCGCTCGTGCCGGCGGGTCCGTCGGATGGATCGGGCCGTGCGCGGATATGGCAGGGTACGAAGGCCGGCCCGGATGTGCAGCAGAACATGTGGTGGCGTCTGACGGCCGGCGACGCCTCTTCGACATGGCGGCGTCTGAACGTGCGGGCGCTGCCGGATGTGGTCGATCTCCGCGTGACGTGCGTGTATCCCTCGTACACGGGCCTGGCCCTCCGCGCGATGTCGCCGGGGCAGTCGGCCGACGTGGATGCGCCCATCGGAACGCAGGTGACCGTGGAGGCTACTACGAATGTGCCGGTGCGCGATCCGGTGCTCGTGATCGGACCGGGGACCGACCCGGCGGATGAAACGCGGCTGCCGATGCGGCATGTGGGCCTCGACGCGACACGAATCGTCGGTCAGTTCATCGTGATGCAGGACGGGCAGTATTACCTGCGGTTCTTCGACCGGGAGGGCGAGGCGAACCAGGACCCGATCCGTCATGCCATTCGCGCCCGACCCGACCGCCCGCCGACGATCACGCTGATTCGCCCCGCGGGGGACCTCGAACTGCGGCCGGACGAGGCGCTGGAGGTCTGCGCACGTATTGAGGATGACTACGGCATCAGCCGGTTGGCGATCGAGTACAAACGCGGCGCCCAGGCGGCCTGGGTCTCGCTGCCGCTGCCGACGGGGCTGGATGCCTCGTCGACGACAAGGCCCGCCGCAGGCTGGAGCCTCCTGGAGACTGCGGTTCCGCTGATCCGGTTCGGCGCTGTGCCCGGCGACGTGATCGAGTGGCACCTGGTTGCATGGGACAATCGCGTTGATCTCGACGGCCGGCTCTCGCCGCAGAAGGGCGTCGGGCCGACGCGACGGATCCTCGTGCCGGTGGCGGAGTCGCTGGCGAAGGCCGAGCTGCCGCCGGAGGCGAACACGCCGGATCCGGTGACGCGGCCGACCGACACGCCGGTTGCGGAGAACACGCGGAACGATCGCTCGGATCAAGCCGCCGAAACGCAAGATCGTTCGGCCACGGCATCGCAGCCGGCTGATGCCCGCAAGGCGTCGCCCGCGAGCGCCCCGAGCACGCGGGAGTCGCGCGACCTTGACAACGAGGCGATCGCGCAGGCGAGGACGCCGGAAGAGGAGGCGGTCGAGCGATTCATCCGCGAGCATCAGGAGGAGCTGACGAAACTTCGCGAGCATCTCGCGAAGGAGGCCGAGCGCGAAGCCGAGGGTAAGTCGGAGGAGGCGGCGGCTCCGGCGTCGGCGAACGATACGGCGCAGAAGACGCCGCCCGACGAGCCACGCGCCGAATCGGCCGAGAAGCCCGCTTCGAATGCGAACGATGCGGCTCCGCCTGATTCGGCTCAGGCACCCTCGCCGGAGGATCCGCCGCCGGCGCCGCCCGCTGGGAAGGATACCGCTCGGGATGCCGCAAAGGATGCGCCCAAGCCTGCGCCGGACGGCGACAACAACGCGCAGCCGGCGAATCCGAAGACCGAGCAGGAGGCCGCGCAGCCCGAGCGAGGCAAGACCCAGGCGGGCGATACGGCTGCGAAGGCCGGCGCCGACAAATCGTCAGCGGAACCGGCGAAGGCGCAAGACGGTGCCACGGGTGGGAAGAAGGCGGAAGAGGCCGGGGCGGCAAAGGGCTCGTCGGATGGCGAGAAGGCCGAGCGGGCCGAGGCTCAGGTCGGGGCGCAGCAGGCGGGCGATGCCGGCGCAAAGCAGCAAGGCAGCTCAGAGGGCCGACGTGAGCAGGCCGGGCAGAAGTCCGATGCGGCGGGAAAGCAGGGAAGCGACGGCCAGGGCCAGCCCGCGCAGGCGCAAACAGCCCAGCAGCCCGGTGCCCACGGCGAGGGACAGGACAAGGCCTTGTCAGGGTCCGGGACGGAGGGACGGAAGGCGAGCGGGGGCAAAGAGCAGAACGGCGACGGCGAGAAGCCGGGCCAGAAGCTGCGTGAAGGACCGACGGCGGCCGCGCCGGCGAAGACGGACAAGGTAAGCCCGGGGACTCCGGGTTCAGGCCTCGGCACGCCCGCGGCCGATAGTGACGATCGTCAGGCGCAGTCCTCGACCCTGAAGCCCCAATCGCCATCGGATGCGCAGCAGACTGAGAAGGGCGATCCCCGGGGACAGCAGACCAATGCGGAGGGACAGGGCAAGGACGCTGAACAGGAGCAAGGCGAAGGTCAGGGACAGGGCAAAGGCGAAGGGGAAGGACAAGGGCAAGGCAAGAGGCAGGGTCACGGGCAAGGCAAGGGTGAGGAGGAAGGGCAGGGACAGGGGCAGGAACAGGGCGAAGGCCAAGGCAAGG
>CAZMVY010000331.1:0-3066 GCA_964569765.1 uncultured Planctomycetales bacterium | reverse complement strand
GACTACCACGAGCTGCTTAATCTCGCCGGCTACCAGGACGTGGTCGCCAAGGACGCCGACACCGCCCTGAAGATCAACATCTCCTGGCACTTCTTCTTCCCCGGCAGCTCGACCGTGCCGTGGCAGCTCGAGGGGGTCATCCGGGCCATGCAGGCCGACGGCTATGACTCCAACCTGATCCACGCCTGCCATAATCGCACCGTCGTCATCGACGCCCACCTCGGCGAACGCGAGAACAAGCAGCTCAACGTCGTCGAGGCCCACGGCCTGCGCAACGTCCACCTGTACGAAGGCGAGGACTGGATCAACATCCGCGACGCCGTCGGCGACCTCACCAAGAAATTCCTCTGCCTCAACGAAGTCTACCCCGGCGGCTTCATGATCCCCCGCCGCTTCATCGGCGAGAACATCATCCACCTCCCGACCGTCAAGACGCACGTCTTCACGACCACGACCGGCGCGATGAAGAACGCCTTCGGCGGCCTGCTCAACGAGAAGCGCCACTGGACCCACCCGGTCATCCACGAGACGCTCGTCGATCTGCTCATGATCCAGAAGAAGATCCACCGCGGCGTCTTCGCCGTGATGGACGGCACCTTCGCCGGCGACGGCCCCGGCCCACGCTGCATGCTCCCCCACGTCAAGAACGTGATCCTCGCCAGCAGCGACCAGACCGCCATCGACGCCACCGCCGCCAAGCTCATGGGCATGGACCCCATGTCCATCAAGTTCATCCGCCTCGCCCACGAACTCGGCCTCGGCTGCGGCGACCCGCGCGACATCGAAATCGTCGGCGACCAATCGGCGGCCAATGAGAACTGGCACTTCGACGGTCCGTTCAAGAAGATGACCTTCGCCTCCAGCATGCAGCACAAGATCTACTGGGGCCCGCTCAAGAAGCCCATCGAGTGGTCGCTCAAGACGATCCTCGCCCCGTGAGCCTACATCGCCAGCGTGATCTACCACGACAGCTTCTGGTACCCCACGCGCGCCAAACGCATGATGGCCGAGGCCCTGCACAGCGACTGGGGCAAGCTCTTCCGCAACTGGGAAAACGTCCAGCCCGACGCCGACGGCTACCCGCAAGTCGGCACCGAGCCCGCCGACCTCACCAAGACCGGCTGGGCCGCCTTCGCCCAGTCCCTCAAGATCCTCGGCACCTGCGTCAAGGAAGCCCCCGAGTTCGCCGCCCGCAAACGCAAAGCCGCGGCCACGCGCTAGACACGGTGGCGCAGGCATCTCGCCTGTGAGCCAGCTAGTAGCGTCAGGCCTCTGTGCCTGACCTCGGGAATCGCGTGTGACACGCCCCCTTGCCGGGCCCTCGCACCGTTATGCGCCCCTGGCCATTTGACATCCCGGCCTCCGCCCCGTACCATCCCGGTGCATCCTGTGGATTGATTGCCATTGGAGCAGCCAGGTTCCGATGGCTTATAGCGACGCAACGCGCGTCCGACACATCCGCAGCCTGGGGTTTTTCGAAGAAGGTTTGAATGCGTTTTGAAGACTTGCGGCTCGCCGAGCCGCTCCTGCGTGCCGTGTGCACCGCAGGCTACCGTACCCCTACCCCCATCCAGTCGTCCGCTATCCCGCACATCCTTGCCGGCCGCGATGTGCTCGGCTGCGCCCAAACCGGCACCGGCAAAACGGCCGCGTTCGCCCTGCCGATTCTCCATCGGCTGGCGAGCCGCCCCGCCGCGACGCCCGCTTCCGCGCGCCGCGTCCGCGCCCTGGTCCTCGCGCCCACCCGCGAACTCGCCCAGCAGATCCACGACAGCTTCCGCACCTACGGCCGCTACACCGGCCTGCGCCAAGCGGCCGTGTTCGGCGGCGTCAGCCAGAACCCGCAGGCTCGCACGCTGCAGGCCGGCGTCGACGTCGTGATCGCCACGCCGGGCCGCCTGCTCGACCTTCTGGGCCAGCGCCTCGTCCAGCTTTCCGCCGTCGAAATCCTCGTCCTCGATGAGGCCGACCGCATGCTGGACATGGGCTTCCTGCCCGACATCCGCCGGATTCTCGCGCAGGTCCCGCAGCAGCGTCAAAGCTTGCTGTTCTCCGCGACGATGCCGGACCCGATCCGCAAGCTCGCGAGTGCGATTCTGCACGATCCGATCCCGGTGCAGGTCGCCCGCGTCTCGTCCCCGGCCGAAACCGTCGCGCAGTGGGTCTACCACGTCGAGCCGCGCGAGAAGCCGAAGTTGCTCGCCCGGCTGCTGGAGCGGGCCCCGCATGCTCGCGCCCTGGTGTTCACGCGTACGAAGCGCGGCGCGGACAAGCTCACCCGGCACCTTCTGCAGGCCGGCGTACGGGCCGCCGCCATCCACGGCAACAAGAGCCAGGGCGCTCGCACGCGGGCACTGGCCGAGTTCCGTTCTGCTCAGACTCCGGTGCTCGTCGCCACGGACATCGCCGCACGCGGCCTGGACGTCGACGACATCGCCCAGGTCTTCAATTACGACCTGACCGCGGACCCCGAAACCTACGTCCACCGCATCGGCCGCACCGGCCGCGCCGGCGCCAGCGGTACGGCCGTGTCGTTCTGTTCGACCGAGGAGCGTGAGAACCTGCGTGACATCGAGCGTCTGCTCCGCTCGCCGCTGAAGCGCGCCACAGCGTAACCCCAGCGCGGGGGGGCGGACATTCTGCCCCCCAGTAGCGTCAGGCCTCCGTGCCTGACATCCCGCAGCTCCGCGCGGGTGGGGTGGGCAACTCGCCCACCCCTGCCCGGGTGGCGTGGGCGTCCCGCCCGCTTCTGTCCGGGTAGTGTGGGCGTCCCGCCCGCCCCGGTAGCGTCGGACCGGAGCCTGCCCCGAATGCCCGTGAGGGGTGCCTGACGTTGGGAACGGCGCGTGCCCGCTTCGCCCCGTAGCGGCCGGGTGGCATGGCCGCCACAATCCCGCTTCATCTCGCGAGAATCCTGCCTGCACACGGGGACGATTCCCTCGCGCCCCGCTCACCGGCGGCCATGTCTTTCCCCCCGCCCCTACTTCCGACTTCCTCCTTTTGACTTCTCCTTCGCGTCCTCTGCGTCGTCCGTGGTGAGTCTCCCCTCCACTCCGCCGTCCCCCG
>CAZMVY010000330.1:0-3114 GCA_964569765.1 uncultured Planctomycetales bacterium | reverse complement strand
CGAAGTCGTCGGCACGGCTCCCGACCCGTATGTCGCGCGGGACAAGATCGTGCAATTGAAGCCCGACGTGGTGACCCTCGACATCGAAATGCCGCGAATGGATGGGCTGACGTTCCTGTCCCGGTTGATGAAGCACTACCCGCTTCCGGTCATTGTGGTCAGCTCGCTGACGCCGGCCGGCAGCGAGGCGGCGATGCGCGCCCTGGAACTCGGGGCTGTCGATGGGATCAGCAAGCCCGGCGCGGCCTACAGCGTCGGGGATGTCGCCGTCCAGTTGATCGACCGCATCCGGGCGGCCGCGCTGGCGCGGATTCGCCGACCGGGCGAAGGAGCCGCCGAACGGACCGTCGCGGCGGGCGTGCTCAGCCGGATTCAGACCACCGACAAAGTCCTGGCCATCGGAGCATCCACGGGCGGCACGGAGGCGATCCGGGCAATCCTGGAGGTGTTGCCCGCGACAACGCCGGCTACCGTCATCGTGCAACACATGCCTGAGCATTTCACGGCCGCGTTTGCCCACCGGCTGAACGAGCTCTCCGCGATGGAGGTCCGCGAGGCCGGCGGCGGCGAACTGTTGCGGCCGGGCCTTGCGCTGATCGCGCCCGGGAACCATCATCTGCTGATCGCCCGCCAGGGCGCGCAGTATGTCGCGCAGGTCAAGGACGGTCCCCGGGTCCACCACCAGCGCCCCGCCGTGGACGTGCTGTTCAATTCCGTCGCCAAGTACGCCGGCGTCAACGCCGTCGGCGTCCTTCTCACCGGCATGGGCGCGGACGGCGCGGCCGGCCTGCTGGCCATGCGCCAGGCCGGCGCGCGGACGATCGCGCAGGATCAGGCGAGCTGTGTCGTATACGGAATGCCCAAGGCGGCCGTGCAGTTGGGCGCCGTGGAGACGATCCTGCCCCTCGGGCGGATTCCGGATGGCATCCTCGCGGCCTTCGGCGGCGCATCGCCCTCGCCGCGAACGGGAGCCCATACGCATCCGATCGCCTCTGCGGCCGGATAGGAGCGGGCTACGGCCCGGATCCCCGTGTCCACCAATACGCTGCAACGCGAGCTGAAGGTCCTGACGGATGCGAGCCGGATGAGGGCATTCCTGCGGCTTCACGCGGACGAGGACTACGCCGCCGTGAGCGAGAGCGATCTGCTTCAGGCAATGGAAGCCGCCAACGTCCGCGTCACCCAGAGAGCCCGGGACCGCATCCGGGAGTTCGTCGGCGCCGCGAAATCCGGCAAGCTCGCCGCCGGCGAGTTCGTCCTGGCGGAGGGGGCAAACCCCACCGAACCACGGGACGCCCAATTCACCTTCGCCGAGACGGCCACCGAAGAGAAACCGTCGGACCTTGACCCCGACGGCGAGGAAGAGGCCGCCGCCGGCCCGGACCGCATCGACTTCTTCCAGTTGACGCACATCCGCACGGCGGAGGCAGGACAGGTCCTCGGTGCCCTGACCCCGCCCGCGCCGGGCACGCCGGGGACCGACGTGTTCGGGCAGCCCGTCGCGCCGCACCGGGGACCCGCAGAAATCGTGCTGGGGGAGAATGTTGAACTGGCCGCCGATGGCCGCACCGTCCGGGCGACGGCCGGGGGCGTCGTCTGCCTGTCGCGGGGGCGGCTCTCGGTGCAGGGTGTCGTCGAGATCAAAGGGAATGTCAACTTCGAGTCGGGGTCGATCGACGCCCCCACGAACGTGATCATCCGCGGAGACATCCAGGATTCGTTCCACGTCCGCAGCGCCGGCGACATCGCGGTGAACGGCTCGATCGGGGCCTGCGAGGTGACGGCCGGCCGCGACATACAGGTCCGCGGCGGAATCGCCGGAAAAGATGCGGGCCGCGTCGAGGCCCAGGGGCGAATCGTCGCCCGGTTCTGCAATGCGTGCGTCGTGCGCGCGGGGAGCGATATCGTCATCGCGAAGGAAGCGCTGAACTGCCGGCTGCATACGCTCGGCCGGCTGTGCATGCCGCGCGGATCCCTGATCGGCGGCCACGCCTATGCGCGCTGCGGGGGTGTGGTTCGGATTCTGGGGAGCGATGGCGGTGTACGGACCGAATTCACGATGGGGATCGACCCGGCCACGCTGGACCGGTGTGACGAGATCGAGGCGGAGGCGGCCCGGCAGTCCGCGGGGGCCGCGAAGATCCGCGAGACGGTTGCGCCGCTGATGAGCCAACTCAAACGGCTGCTCCCCGCACAGCGGGAGCGGGCGACGGAACTCCTGTGCCAGGCCGACATGATCGAGACCCGGATGCGCGACCTGCTGAAGGAAAAGGAGGAGCTGCTACGGAAAATGACGCCCGACGCGCCGCCGTTCCTGCGAGTCTCCTCGCTGATCCTGCCGGGCGCGGCGATCATCGTCGGGGATCTGATGACCGTCTTCGAGGAGCCGCACAAGGGCCCCGTCCGGATCATGCGGCGGAAGGTCGATGGAGTCGAGCAGATCGTGTCCGTGAACGAACTGACCGGAAACGCCGTCGTCCTCCCCGGCCGCAGCTCCCGCCGCGCGCGAAAAACATGATCGGACGTTCGGGTGTGGCTCGACTCCGATAAACCGCGTGGGGCGGCGCCGGCTATCGGAACCGGCCGCCATCAGGGAAAACCACGATGCACGCCCCCTGCGAAATAGCCGATGTTCTTCATGATACTCCGCGAGCGGATTTACCGCGGCTACGCGAAGGTCACCCGGTCGCGCCGTCCGGAGAACGACTTGATTCGCGGGCCGACTTTCGCCGGCGGGCCTCGATGAAATCGTCCGCGCGGTCTTGCCGGGCCGTCGGAGACGCCACGTCCGCGCAGGCACAGACAGGGTAAGACGCACATGGCGCAGGCAGACGCCAAGAAACGCACGATCGAAACCGGCGGCGCCGACCAACGGACCGTTCCCGCCGGCTCGCCGTCCGTTTGCCTGACGAAACCGCCCCCTCATCGTCTGTGCTGCGCGGCGGCAATCTGTAACCTCCTCGCGCTGTCACTCGGCATCGTGGTTCTCATCGGCTGGATCGCGCAGATTCGCTTGCTTGCGTCCGTTCGTTCGGAATCCGTGCCCATGTCGGCGAGCACGGCCGTCCTGTGCGCTCTGCTGGGCGCCGTCGGCATCCTGCGCTGTCGTCGGCC
>CAZMVY010000329.1:0-3157 GCA_964569765.1 uncultured Planctomycetales bacterium | reverse complement strand
TTGACAGGCGGGTGGGGAATGACTATAATAGTGTAAGATTTACACAAAAGCGGGCAACCGCTTTTCTTTCACCCATCAATTTGTGTATTTTTTACACATAGGAGACCCCCATGACCAGCTCTTCTCTTGCCGCCGGCGCCCAGCCCTTTCTGGATGACCTGCAAACCTGGCTCGAAGCCCTGCCCACCCTCGAGCACGTCGTCGCCCGCGAAGCCGACGAGGCAGTCGTTCCCGTCGCCACCGTACAGGGCGTCCGCGCCCGGCGTGCCGAGGATCAGGTCGTCACCCCGGGTGTGGGTGGTGCCGTCGTGCACGACGCGGCAGGGCTGCCCCGGCTCGCAGAGCCAGCGTCCGCCGCCCGCGAAGATCGTGACCTGGCCCCGGTACGCATCCTCGAGCCAGTCCGCCCAGGCACGCCGACAGAAGGTCAGCTCCCGCTCGGCGACCGCGCAGCCCGCAGCGGGGTCGTAGAGGGTCCCGTCGGGCGCGCCCGCGGCCGCGAGGGTCCGGATGCCGACGAAGTCGTCGCAGCGAACCACCGCGGTCCGCCCGGGGCGGCGCAGCCAGGCGCCGTGCTTGTACAGGTAGTACGCGGAGAACAGGGCGAGGTAGTCCAGGCCGTTGTACTCGGACTCCCGGTGGTGCCGGCTGCCGAAGCGGCTGTTGGGCCCGCAGGTGCGGGACTCGCTCATCCAGCCGAAGGGCTGGGAGCAGCCCGCAGTGCCGAAGCACGGCCCACCGCAGGGTGCGGAGCGCAGCAGGGCCTCCAGGCGCCAGTCGGACCAGGGCGCGGGCAAGGTGGCGTCGTGGAGCAGGGCCCAGGTCAGGGGGTACAGGTCCTTACCGTCACCGAGGGCCATCCGGGCCATCTTCTCGCCGTCCCAGACGCCGTTGGCCGCGGCCAGCCGCAGGGCATGGGTCCGGTTGTAGGCGTGGGTCTGCTCCCAGATGACCTGCAGGCCCACCCAGGACGCCTCGCCGAGGGTCTGGGACGCGAAGTTGCGGTAGTCGTCGACCCCGAAGTCCGCGCCGCAGACCCGGTTGGCGACCTTGGCCATGCCGCTCGAGAAGCCGATGGCGTTGCCGCCCCAGGCGTCGGGCGGGGACTCCCCGAGGGGGTCGACGATGCGCCAGCCGTTCTTGCGCATGAACCAGACCATGCGGTGGACCTTCTCGCGGGCGTCGTCGCGCAGCGAGACACCGTCGACCGCCAGGTCCGCGGGCACGAGCTTGGCGACCAGGGCCATCCCCCACATCAGGGCGATGGCCTGGTCCTGGGAGACGTAGGAGCCGTCCTCCACCGAGGGCGGATCGCAGATCAGGTCGGCGGAGACGCACTCGTAGCCGAGGTAGCCGTCGTCGCGCGGCCAGCGGTAGGAGCCGTCCGGCTGCAGGTGGAAGTCGTCGGGGACGTCGTCGCGCAGAAAGAAACCGTCCCGGGCCGGCGGCACGTCGTAGAAGGTCTCGGCGCGCTCGTCGACGCGGTCGAACGCGGCCAGGGCGAGGCGCAGATCGTCGAGGGTCTCCGCGGTGGGGAGGCCGAGCTCGACGAAGAGCGCGTACTCGAGCGCGAGCACCGCGAGGTAGTCCCCGAGCCAGACCGTCGCGTCGCCCCAGTTGTACTTGCCGCGGGCGTCGGGATCGTCGACGTGGGGACACTCCGCGAAGGACCAGTGCCCTTTGCAGTTGACCGTCGGCTCACGGCGGGACGCGGGGATGGACTCGCCCGGACCGGGGCCGATGACGATGAAGCCCGGCTCCGCCGCGCTGCCGTTGCCGCGGAAGCGGGCGCGGTAGCGCAGGTACTTGCCGAGCAGGTCGTCGTCCCGGCAGCCCGCGACCCCGGGATCGGTCGCGTCCGCGAACTCGCCCGGAGAGGCGATCCACGGACTCGCCGGAGCCAGGCAATCCGCCGCGCAGCGACCGATGGTCCCGTTGTCCGCCCCATCGTCGCAGACCTCCGGCTCCTGCACGACGCCGTCGCCGCAGCGCGGGCCCGGCCCGGCACACGTGGCGAGACAGTGGCCGTAGCGCCCGTTGAGCACCCCGTCGTCGCACGCCTCGGGCGGCTGCACCAGGCCGTCGCCGCACGCGGGCCCGGGCCCGGTGCAGTCTGCCCGGCAGTGACCGTAGGTGCCGTTGGCGAGGCCGTCGTCGCAGACCTCCTCGCCCGCGGGCACCCCGTCCCCGCAGCCGACCACGGGCTGGCAGTCCCGCGGGCAGCGCCCGGGCTCCCCGTTGGCCGGACCGTCGTCGCAGCTCTCGTGCTGGGCGTCCACGTGGCCGTCCCCGCAGAACGCCGCGGGCCCCCGGCAGCCGGCCGCGCACCGGCCATAGGATCCGTTGTGCGCGTCGCCGTCGTCGCAGACCTCGTGCTCGGCCTGCCGGAGGCCGTCCCCGCAGCGCGCCGCGGGCCCCCGGCAGTCCCCGGCGCAGCGCCCGTACTGGCCGTTGCGCTCACCGTCGTCACAGACCTCACCCCCCGCAGCCTGCACGACCCCGTCGCCGCAGACCGCGGCGCTGGTCCGACAGTCCCGACTGCAATGGCCCGGACCGCCGTTGAGGGGACCTTCGTCACACTCCTCCGTGCCCTCGACCACCCCATCGCCGCACTGCGGCCCCGCCGGACCGACGTCCGGCGTCGCCGCGTCCTCACGAAAGCCCGCGTCCGCCCCCGCAGTCGGGGCGTCGTCGCCGCAAGCGGCGAGCAGGACGGCCAGGAGCAAGGAAATGCAAGCAGCGAGACGCGACATGGGGACTTCTCCGGTGCAACCGCGGCGCCGAGTCGAGAACAGCCTCAGCATAGCGAAGACCGGTCCAGCAGGTCCAGGCTTGCCGCGACGAAATCTCCAGGGTTCCACCCCCCGACACGGATTTCGACCGGTTCCCCGCTCCCTGCTGCAGGAGCCTGGCACATGCCAGCCAGGAGGTTGCCCTGGCGGCCGGCTCGAGGTCCCCCACCTGCCGAACGCGACGTTTCGGCACCTGCGTGTTGCGTTGGGGGGCAGGTAGAAGTCTACCTCCTGCCGAACGCGACGTTTCGGCACCTGCGTGTTGCGTTGGGGGCCAGGTAGAAATCCACCCACCCCACCAGATCAACAAAAAAAGAACTCGAGCTAGCCGTGGATTCCAATATCAAAAAAAACAACACTCCTCA
>CAZMVY010000328.1:0-3159 GCA_964569765.1 uncultured Planctomycetales bacterium | reverse complement strand
TGGTCACCGGCTCAAACAAGGCAGCTTGCTCGTCCATCGGTGGTGCATTCCTATCGCACGGCCTCTGTCAGTATTCGTAAGGCCCGGGTGGCCCGCTTGCCGCCGGGGCGGGTCATGAGTCCGAACCACCAGGCGGCCTCGGCGCCGTCCGCTTGTCGCAGCCGGGTAGGGTACGCTATTGCGTACCATTCGCCTAGTGCGTGGTGCGGTCCATTGGTGCGCGGGCGCGCACCTACGGGGCTGCGGCTGAACCTCACGACGCCGCCGGCCCGCTGCCGCGTTGCAGGCCCTGGCGCAACATCAGGATCGTACCCGCAAGCATGACGGCCACGGCACTTCCGAAAGCCACGACAGGGCCGGCAAACGCCCAGAGCCACCCCACGACAAAGCTGCTGAACAGATCGCCCACACCCGTAACCACCGCCAGCGCGCCGAAGCCGCTGCCGCGGATGCCGGCGGGCAGAAGTTCCGCCGCGACGGCATCCTCGACGGCCTCGTACAGGCCGACGCCGGTACCGCCCAGCGCAAACATGATCGCCAGGCCGACATAGCTCCTGACGCCCGCGAGCATGCAAAGTGCGGCGATCGCGGCTGCGGTGTACCCGGCAACCAGAAGCAGCCGCTTGTTCGCACGGTCCGCCATCCAGCCGCCCAGATACGACCACGAGGCGTACAGCACGTTGTGAAGCGTGTAGCCCGCCACCGAGAGCGTCGCGGCCCGCGCAGGGCCGATCGCAGGCGAAAGGACGGTCACCGCGTACAGAATGTAGAAGGTGTCCGCGAAATCGCCGAGGCCGAACAGGCCCACCGCGCCAAGGAACCTCTTGAACGGGGCATCGAAGCCGCCGAAGCTCTTCACAAAGGGAGTGCGGACCGGCGTGCGGTCCGTCCGTTCGCGCACCAGCAACGCGATGGCGAACACGGCCAGGATCGCCGGAATGGCCGACATCCAAATCAGGTGTCGGTGGGTCAGGCCAGCGCGCAACAGGAGCAACACCACCACCGGCGCGACGATGGCCCCGGTCGTATCCATCGCCCGCTCGAACCCGAAGGCCCGGCCGTAGGTCTCCGGCCGGACCGCGTCCGCGAGCAGAGCCTTTCGGGCCGGCGTCCGCAGCCCCCGTGAAAACCATGCCAGCACACGCCCGCCGAGTACAACGAACCAATTGCCCGCCGCCGCAATCACGACCGGCGAAAGGGCCATCAGCCCGTATCCGCTCGCGCAAAGGACTTTGCGCCGACGCAATCGGTCCGCCAGCCAGCCGCCGTAGAGCTTCGCGATACTCGAAAAACCGTCTGCGAACCCCTCGATCGTTCCCAATGCACCCGCGGCAGCCCCCATCGACGCCAGGAACGCGGGCAGCACGGCCGTCACCGTCTCATGGCTCATGTCGCTGAACAGCGACGCCATGCCGATGCCGAATACCGTCGGCGTGAGCCAGTGAACCGGCCCCCGCGGCTCCGGCGCGCGCGGCCGCGCCGACACTCCCTGCGCTTCCGGCGACGGCGGCGTGACATTCCCACATCCGCCGCCCGTCGCCAGAGGATCGCGGGAATCCCGCATGCTACTCGTCCCCTTTCGCCGGAGCCGCCTTGCCCGCACCGGCATCGAACGGCGGCGAGGCGGTCGGATCCTTCGCAACGGCCACCCGCCACTCTTCGTGCATCTTGAGAAGCCGGTCGCCGAGATCGCGGTTCGCCGCGTACAGGTTCTTCCGCTCGCCGGGATCCTCCACGGTGTTGGCCAGGAACATGTAGTCCGGGCTTCCGGCCTTCGCGCGGTTCTGGCGGCCCTCGTCCATGTTGATCAGGCCGTTGCACACCAGCTTCCACGGTCCCTGGCGCACGCCGTGCTGGTCGTCCCATTCGAAAAAGAGCACGTCATGGCCGCTCCTGCCCGGGTCCTTCAGCAGCGGCATCCAACTGATCCCGTCGATGACCCGGTCCTTTGGCGGCTCGGCCCCGATGGCGTCCACGATCGTCGAAAAGACATCCATCCCGATGGTCAGTTGGTCGCGGGTCTCGCCGGCGGGGACTTTCCCCGGCCAGACGACGATCGCCGGCACATGGTCCCCGCCGTCGAAGAGGCTCCGCTTGTACTCGCGGTACGGCGTGTTGCGGCCGCCGCCCTCGCCCCGTTTCGACTTGTTTGGCGCACCGTTGTCGCTCGCGAAGAATACGAGCGTGTCATCCGCCAGTTTGCGTTCGCGCAGCCGCTGCATGATCTGGCCGATCGAATCGTCCATCATCGTCACCAGGGCCGCCTGGAACTGCCTCAGGCGGGGCAGATCCCGGTACATCTCGATGAAGCGGGCCTTGGCAACCATCGGATAGTGCGCCTGGTTGTATGCCACGTAGATCAGAAACGGCGAGTCCCGGTGTGAGTCGATGAACTGGAGCGTCTCGCGGGTCACAATGTCGCACAGATGCTCGCCGTCAATGAAGATCTCCTCACGGTTGCGATACAGGTCGTGGAACCACGGCTCGCTCGCGTAATACATGTGCGAGAACGAATCCAGGCAACTGGAGTGGTGACCCACGAACAGGTCGAATCCCTGTGCGTTCGGCGCGGTGTCGGCCGTCGATCCGAGGTGCCACTTCCCGAAAACCGCCGTCGCGTATCCCCGGGCCCTGGCGATCTCGGCGAACGTGATCTCCCGCCCGGGCATCCCCGGCGAATCCGCGTCGCTGGGCACGTTCTTCACGGCGGACATGCCGCAGCGGATCGGATACCGCCCGGTCAACAGCCCGGCACGCGACGGTGCGCAGATCGGCGCGGGAGCATAATAATTCGTGAACCGCACGCCGCCGGCCGCCAGCGCGTCGATGTTCGGGGTCTTGATGTCCGTCGCGCCGTAGCAGCCGACATCGCCGTTACCCAGGTCGTCCGCGTAAAACACAATCACGTTCGGCGGCCGCGCCGCCGCCGTCATCGCACCGGCCAGCGCCGCCAAACCTGCAACCATCAGTCTGCACATGCGCACCTCCGATCGGCTGACAGCGCGGACACCGCTGTCCTGCCGCCGTCATCTGTTCGCGAGTCTCGCGTTCCCCCGCATGCCGGACGGCCCCGGAAATCAGCCTTCCCGTTTCAGCGGGTTGCCGAAAACCGCCGCCTTGCCGAGTTCTGCCTCGATCTCCAGCAGCCGGTTGTACTTG
>CAZMVY010000327.1:0-3170 GCA_964569765.1 uncultured Planctomycetales bacterium | reverse complement strand
GCCGGCGGGCCGCTGCCGTTCCACCACCCTGTCTGATCTGCTGTCGTATCGGCGGCCCCGCAGCATGTGCGGCGGGATGCCTCCTTCCGAGTTCCCCCAATCTCAGCGGGGCGGCGTGGTGCCGGGCCCTGCCGAGGTCCAATCATGCTTCCCCAAGGCCTAAAACTCCGGGTTCACCGTTCCCTTCCAGTTCCGCACGCTCTCTCCATGACCGTCCAGGAAGGCGGCATTCGTGCGGCCGCCAAGCAGCCGTGCGGTGCCCATGTTCGTATCGGTGCCGATTGTGGCGTCGTACGTCGCGGTCGTATTGTGGAACGGGAACGACGGAACCTTAAGCTTGCCGTTGTTGGAGATTGATCCGCTGTCCACGTTGTTGATCCCGAACGGCCACGTTCCCACCGGCCGCGGCGACTGTCTTGGCGGCTGTGCCTGCCAGTACCAGAGGTCGGCGATCAGCCACTCGCGGGATTGGCGCGGAATCGTGTCGATCTTCCGCGGATACTGGCCGCCGTTTTTCACAAAGTCCGGGTTGGTCGGGTAGTTGCCGGCGTTGTGGTAACCCATGTAGGGACCGCCCAGGGTGGCGTAATACGGGTAACGAAGGATCGGATCGGTGGTCGTCTGAACGGGGTTTTTCCCAGCCTGCTTCACGCCCACTGAGTTCGCGATGTAATACGCGCGTGGCTGGTAGACCCACGCTTGGCCGGCAGCGCTGGCGACAGAGATACGATCGGCGCTCGGGCATACCGTGACCGTATCGATCGTCTTCGCCCTCTGCTCGTTCATGCTCATATACTTATTGAGCAGGAACGGCAGGCTCTGCCGGAAGAAAGTCTCGCCAGCGGCACCGCCCGCTGCCCACTCCGCCGCCGCGTTACGGTAGAGGCAGAGGTGGATCGGGCCCGGCATCATCCCCTTGTGATCCAACGTGTACATGACGGTGGCGTTGGCCATCTGCTTGAGGTTCGCCAAGCAGAGCGTCGTGCGAGCGCCTTCGCGCGCGCGGGCCAGCGACGGCAGAAGAATCGACACGAGCAGCGCAATGATGGCGACGACCACGAGCAGTTCGATGAGCGTAAAGCCGTGCCGTCGTCCCATAGACTTGTGTCCGCGCCCGGTGACCGTGGCGAATGCCTTTGCGGTGTTCATGATACGCCTCAGATAGGAGCGCCGATCCGTATGCGCTCTGCAACATGGCACAGCCCGCGCCGGGCCTCACGCGACCCGCGCAAACCATGCGCCTCCGGTCAATGCATTCTATCGTTATATAACGGTTCGCTCAAGGGGGAATATTCGTTTTTTTTGCCTGAAAGCGACGCAAGCGAATGTGCAGAGCGGCGTTACGCACGCGCGTAACCTTTTGTGCCCTGCGAGGCGCTATGGCGACGGGATAGCGTCGCGAGCTTTGGCGACTTAACAAGTAGTAATAGCGCCCATATGTTTCTCGGGCCCGCTGTCTCATTGCTGAGCGTACGTCAAAAGAAGACATATGTCATCTAAAACTGACTTGTTGCGTTTGCACTTTCAAGGTGCGCTATTTCGGCCGCCGGCTTGTTCGCGTCAGGGTTTCTCCGTGGGTTGTCCGGGCGAGGGGGCGAGCCGGTACCAAGGGACGATGTTGCTCTTGTGCGGAAGCTTCTCGGGAGGCACCGCCCCGCAGCGGCGCGCCCACTCGGCGTACTTTGCGCCGAGGTCGGCCACGATGTCGGGGCGCTCGTCCGCAAGGTTGTTCAACTCCGTGCGGGCGGCTTCGATGTCGTAGAGCTCCCACGGGTTCGGGTGACGGCAGACCAGTTTCCATCGGCCGGCGCGGACCGCGCGGTTTCCCTCATGTTCCCAGAACAGCATCGGGCGCTCCGGCGGGGCCTTCCCTTGGAACAGCGTGAGGAGGCTCGCGCCTTCGAGGGGCAGCGTGTTCTTGCCGTAACGGGTGTTCGGGCAACGGGCGCCCGCCACGTCGAGGCATGTGGGCATGAGATCGATAACGTGTGCGACATGATGGATGATCCGTCCGGGCTCTCTGATTCCTGCCGGCCAGTGGGCAATAAACGGCGTTGAGATGCCGCCCTCGTGGACCCAGCACTTGAAGAGTCGCCAGGGGGTGTTGCTCGCGTTAGCCCAGGGGCGCCGATAGGTGGCGTATGAGTCGGCCTCGCCCGGGGCCGCGCCGGGTTTGCCGGCGTCGATGAGTTCGGCCTCGGCGCCGTTGTCCGAAAGGAACATGACGAGCGTGTTGCCGTCGATGTCGAGTTGCCGGAGCTTGGCGAGAATCCTGCCGATACCACGGTCCATGCGGTCGATCTGCGCCGCGTAGACGGCCATGCGGAGGTCCCAGGCATCCTTATCGCCGGCGTCGATCCACGCCGGCACGTCGGGGTCGCGCGGCGAGAGCGGCCATTTCGGGTCGATGAGACCCAGCTCGATGAGCCGGCGGTAGCGGCGTTGTCGCAACTCATCCCACCCGGCCCGATATGTGCCGCGGTACCTGGCGATATCCTCGGGCAGGGCGTGCAGCGGGAAATGCGGCGCGGTGTAGGCGACATAGAGAAAGAACGGAGCGTCCTCGCGGCTGTACTTGTCGAGGAAGGAAACCGCGTGGTCGGTGATAGCGTCGGTCATGTAGAAGCCTTTGGCGGGGGGCACATATGGATCGTTATCCACGGCCATCTTGCGCCCCGGATCCAGTCGGAAGTAGCTGCACGCGCCGCTGATCAGGCCGAAGTAGTGCTCGAAGCCGCGGTCGAGGGGCCAGTGGGGCCGGTCTTCGCCGACGTGCCACTTGCCGGACATCAGGACGTGGTAGCCGCTTTGGCGTAGGGCTTCCGCGATCGTGACGCATCGGTCGTTGAGGAAGCCCTGATAGGCCGGCAGGCCGCGGTCGCCGACCATGTCGCCCATGCCGGCCTGGTGCGGGTAGAGGCCGGTGAGCAGACTGGCGCGGGTCGGGCAACAGCGGGCGGCGTTGTAGAACTGCGTGAAACGCAGACCGTTCGCGGCGAGCCGGTCGAGGTTCGGCGTGGCGATCTCCGAGCCGTAGCAGCCCAGATCGGAGAAGCCCATGTCGTCCGCCAGGATCAGGATGATGTTCGGGCGCTTCGGTGCCGGTGTTTGCCCGACGGCCGGTGCGGCGCACAGGCGGAGGCACAGGGCTGTCAGCCAGGCCGCGGCAA
>CAZMVY010000326.1:0-3184 GCA_964569765.1 uncultured Planctomycetales bacterium | reverse complement strand
GCCCGGAGACGCAGCCGTGCTGTCCCTGCTGAGAGGGTAATCCGCCGGCGAGAGCCGAAACCCCACCGGAAAGGTCCGCCGCCTGGAGATGCACGGATGCGACTCCGGGCGGTTTTTTTGCGCCCGGGCGGTTCTGCGTCAAGACCCCCGGGGCCGCATTCCGATACTTCCCTAGGTGATACCGGCGCTGCCGCCGGCCCGTCGCCGCTGCGCGATGCGGCGGGGGCCGGGCGTTCGCCGCGCGGCGCCGCGTTGGTATCGGGGGCGTACGGATGAGCGGAATCTCCACAGGCGTCGGCCTCATATCCGGAATCAATACCGCGGATCTTATCAAGCAGTTGATGGCGATCGAGGCTCGTCCCGTTCAGTTGCTCCAGCAGCGGGTGCAGGATGCCACCACGCAGCGGACCGCCTACATGGCGCTTTCGGCCCTGCTGGTCGCCCTGAAGGGGGCTGCCTCCGCCTTCGATGAAACCTCGTTTTTCCGGACCGCCAGGGCTGCCAGTTCCAACACCGACGTGGTGACGGCTACGGCTGTCGGTACCGCCTCGCCGGGCGTCTATGCCTTCCGGGTAAACTCCCTTGCGGCGGCCAGTCAACTGATCTCCGGCGGAATGCCGGACAAGGATTCTACACCCGTGGGGGCCGGGACGTTGACCGTCGAGCTGGGCCGCGGCGCGTTGGATCCCACCACGTCGCTGGATGTCCTCAACGAGGGCGCCGGCGTTCACCGCGGCATGATCCGCATCACGGACCGCAGCGGTCGATCCGCCGACATTGATCTTACCGCCGCCATCACCGTCAACGACGTCCTTCGGGCGATCAACTCCCGTGCGGACATCTCGGTGAAGGCCGCCGTGCGCAACGATCGCATCGTCCTGACGGACGTGTCCGGCGGCGCCGGTTCGTTCGCGGTTGCGGACCTCGGCGGGGGACGGACCGCCTCCGACCTGGGAATCGCCGCCTCGGCGAACGACAATGAGATTGTCGGCTCGCCCGTCTTTCGGCTCGGGGCGGGAACCGCACTGAGCGTTCTGAACGACGGCAACGGCGTACGCCGCAACGGTATCCTCGACGACTTTGCCATTACCACGCGGAGCGGAGAGAGCATTGCCGTAAACCTCTCCGGGCGGCTTCGGTTCACCACGCGCCTGGAGGAACTCAACAGCGGCAACGGCGTACGCCTCGGGACGATCCGCCTTACGAACCGGGCGGGCCGATCGGGCACGGTTGACCTCAGCGGGGCGCGGACCATTCAGGACGTCGTCAATGCGATCAATACGGCCGTCGACACCGACGGGGCCTCGCTCCAGATCAGCGCAAGCCTGGTCAACGCGAGCCTCACGATTACGGATACGTCCGTAGCCGAGGGGCTACGGCCGGCCTCAAACCTGCGCATCGAGGACGTATCGGGCTATGCGGCACGCGACCTGGGCATCGCCGCCGACGCGGACGCCGCGATCGTAAGCGGGACGCCCGTGTACCGCATCCGCACGGTCGGCGACGTGCTGCGTGCGATCAACTACGCCGCCGGCAATGACGGCAAAGTTCAGGCGGCGCTTTCGGACGATGGCGCGCGGATCATGCTGAACGACACCACGGCGGGGACCGGTCAGACGCAGGTCCAGGCCCTGAACGAATCGAAGGCGGCCTACGACCTCGGTATCCTGGATGCGCGGACCGGGCAGATGACCTCGCAGCGTGTCGTGGCGGGGTTGAACACGGTTCTGCTCAAATCGCTGAACGGCGGCGCCGGCGTGGGGCTGGGCACCGTGGAGATCACAGCCGGGGACGGCACGGTCACGGCCATCGACCTGCAAGGCGCCGAGACCTTGCAGGATCTGCTCGACGCGATCAATGCAACGACCGCGACCTCCAAGGTCCGGGCGGAACTGAGCTCCTCGAAGCTCGGGATCGTGATTCGCGACGTTTCGGGCGGCGCCGGGGCGATGACCATCGCAGACATCCTCGGGACCACGGCGTCCGACCTGCACATCGCCTCGAGCGGTTCCGGGCTGGTAGGCAGCGGGAACCTCCAGCTCCAGTACATCAGCGAAGAGACGCCTCTTTCGCAGCTCAACGGCGGACGGGGCGTTGCGTACGGCAAGTTCAAGATCGTCAACAGCCTCAACAGCGAGCGGGTCGTCGAGCTGTCCTCCGATACGGATCGCACGGTCGGCGATGTGCTCAAGCGGATCAACAACCTTGTCGGTCTCAATGTGGTGGCACGCATCAACTCCACCGGCGACGGAATCCTGCTTGAGGACCGGTCGGGGGGAAGCGGCACGCTGAAGGTGCTCGAGTCCGGGGGGACGACGGCGGCGGACCTGAACATCCGCAAGGAGGCCGCGGCCGGGCAGAATACCATCGACGGAAGTTACGAGGTCCGCATCGCGGTAGGGCCGAACGACACGCTGCAATCGGTTGCGGCCCGCATCAACGATGCCGCGGGCCCCGTGGCCGCCACGCTGATCAACGATGGAAGCGGCAGCAACCCGTACCGGCTCTCCCTGCTTTCGAAGGTCAGCGGTACCGCAGGTCGGCTCCTTGTGGACGGCGGGGCGACCGGGCTGTCGTTCGACACGCTGGTGGAGGCTCGTGACGCGGTTGTGTTTTTCGGCGGCGCGGATTCCTCCGCCGTGATGCCCATCGTGTCGTCGACGAACACGATCACGAAGTTCATCGACGGCGTGACGTTGAATCTGACCGGCACGTCCTCGGCGCCGGTGACGGTGACCGTGGCGCGCGATGCGGACAAGGTGGTCGAGAGCGTCAAGACGTTCGTCAAGGCGTTCAATGACGTCGTGGACCGGATCAAGAGTCTGACGAAGTACGACGCGACGACCAACACGCGGGGTCTGTTGCGGGGCGACGGGACGATCAGCGTTGTCCAGAACCGGCTCTACGGTCTGTTGAACGCGACCGTGGCCGGCGCGGACGCGGGTTGCACGCGGCTGACGTCCGTGGGCCTTTATGTGGGGGACGGCGCCAAGATCGAACTGGATGAGAACCGGCTGCGTAAGGCTCTCACGGATAACCCCGCCTCCGTCGAGAAGCTCTTCACCCTCCAAACGAAGGTCGGCGAGAAGGTGCAGAACGTCGGCCTTGGCTACCGCATTCAGCAGGTGCTCGACGACCTGACCGCCCATCAGACGGGCCTGCTCTCGCGGCAGGAACAGCAGCT
>CAZMVY010000325.1:0-3203 GCA_964569765.1 uncultured Planctomycetales bacterium | reverse complement strand
GCAGGCAGCCCTGTGCCACCACTTCTGCCTCACCAAGTTCGAAGCTGACCCGAGCGTAAGTCCAGGGATCGCGCGCGCGTATCGTCCGCTCGCCCGTGCTGATGCAGCCGCATGTGCAAACGCTCGTCGCACCTCCCCAGAACAGGATCGCCAACCGCGAAATACGCGAAAGCGCAGTCGGCCCCTCCTCTCTTGTTTCGCGTATTTCGCGTGTTTCGCGGTCCATGTCTCAGGTCCGCACAGCCGCAGAGAAGGCGCGGGCGACTCACGTCACATCAGTATTGCGAAATGGTCGCCGCTCGCAAGGGTGCGAACGACACCGCAAAGATGGGACCGAAACCCGAGACTCGATACACGGAACCCGTTCAGTACTCCGGCGGCAGGTCCCTGAGCTGGGCGTACGTGAACACCGGCCCGTCCTTGCAGACGTAGTACTTGCCCACGTTGCACCGGCCACACTTGCCCAGGCCGCACTTCATCCGGTTCTCGAGTGTCGTGTAGATCTGCTCGGGGACAAAGCCGAGCTTTGTCAGCACCGGCATCGTCCGCGTGATCATGATCGGCGGGCCGCAGACGAGCGCGATCGTGTCTGCCGGCGAGGGGGCGATCTTCTCGAGCACCGTCGGCACGAAGCCTACGTGGCCCTTCCAGTCCGGCGTCTCGCCGCCGGGATCGACGGTCGTGAAGACCTTCGTGTCGCCTCGCTGCTCCCACTCCTTCAACTCGTGCTTGTAGACGAGGTCCGCGACACTCCGGGCGCCGTACAGGATCGTCACGTCGTCGTACCGGTCGCGCAGATCGAGGACGTTCCAGATCACGCTCCGCAGCGGCGGCAGGGCGATGCCGCCGGCGATGAAGATCAGCTTCTTGCCGTGCCACTGCTCGATCGGGAACATGTTCCCGTACGGGCCGCGAAAGCCGATCACGTCGCCCTCGTCCTTCGCGGCCAGGGCGTTTGTTACGCGGCCGACCTGACGGAACGTGCACTCGATGTAGCCTTTTCGCGTCGGCGAGGACGCGATGCAGAACGTGCTCTCGCCTTCGCCGAAGACGGAGTATTCGCCGAACTGCCCCGTGACAAACTGAAAACTCTCGCCTTCCTTCTCGTCGACGAACTTCAGCCGGAACGTCTTGACCAGCGGGGCCTCGTCCGTGATCTTCTCAATCCGCATCAGATACGGCTTATAGATGTTTCCGTTCGCCATCGTCATGGTTATACCGCCGCCTCCTCAAGCGCCTTGACGTGCTCGACGATGTTCATGTCCGCCGGACAGGCGCGAGAGCACCGGCCGCAACCGACGCAGCCGACATACTTCAGCCGGTCCTCGAAATACGAAAACTTGTGCATGATCCGCTGGCGCCACCGCTGGCTCTGCTTCTCGCGCGGGTTGTGGCCGGACGTGTGGAGCGTGAACTGCCCGAAGCCGCACGAGTCCCAGCACCGCAGCCGCACGCCGCCAGCGCGGTTCTTCTCGTCCTGGATGTCGAAGCAGACGCAGCACGGACAAAGGAACGCGCACGCGCCGCACCCCAAACACCGCAGCGACTGCTCGACCCACAGCGCATCCTTTCCGAAAAGGGCCGGCAGTTTCGCTTCGAGCTTCTTGAGGTCGAACTGGACAGGCACCCTGGCCAGCACGGCGTCCTTGTCCTCCGCGCCGGCCGCCGTAAAGAGCTCCGGGGCCAGCGCCACGATCTCCTTGCCCTTCTCCGTGAGGATTTCGGCGAGGTAGTCGCCGGAGGCCAGCGGCGTGAGCAGGATGTCGCTGCCCTGCGTGTCGCCGGGCCCGCCGCCCAGCGACGTGCAGAAGCAATACTCATCCGCCCGCGTGCAGCTCAGCCCGATGATCGCGGTCTTCGCCATGCGGGCGTTGAAGAACTTGTCCTGATAGTCCCAGTTGAAGACGGACGCGAGGACGGCGAAGCTGCGGGCATCGCACGGCCGCAGCCCGAAGAGCACGGTCGCGGGCGGATCGAACTTCCCGTTCTCGATCCGGACGTCCTTGCCCTCGAAGCGGTAACGGAACAGCTCCTCGCAACGGGGCAGGACGACGCCCTTCGCGGAGACGTTCGTCTGGATGTAGTCGCGGGCCATCTCGCCCGGCGAAGCAACCTCGGCGAAGGCGATCTGGCCGTCCATGGCCCGCGGGGCAAGGATTCGCCGTCCGGCCGCGCGGAGCTTCTCGAAGAGCGCGCCCAGCGACTGTTTCTTGAGAACCTTTGTTTCTTTCATCGTTTTCATCGCGGTTGTGCATCGCGGCTATCCGCCGCTACCACGGACAACGAACTACGGACAACCCCCTACCGGATAAACCCTTCCTTGTCGTCGGGCTTATAGACGGAAAGGGCGTATTCCTTCTTCGTGCTCGCGCCGGCAGTAAGCCCGAACTCGGCCGCCACCTCGCGGGAGAGCATCAGCGTCAGCAGGTTCAGCGGAATCCCCACCGGGCAGGCCTCGGCGCAGTAGCCGCAGTTCACGCAGCGCCCGGCCAGGTGCATCGCCCGCACGAGGTGCCATTCGAGGTTGCCCACGGGGTGTGGGGCGACGGGGACCCACTGCGGCTGGTTCACATCTACGACACACCGCGCGCAATAGCACATCGGGCAGGCGGCGCGGCACGCGTAGCATTTCAGGCACCGCGCGAACTGCTCCTGCCAGAAGGCCCACCGCTGCTCGCGGGACATCTTCTCGATCCTCGCGACGAGTTCCTCCTGCTGGGCCGAAAGGGCCAGTGAGACGCCGGAGAGGTACTTCTCAATCGCCGGCAGGTCGGCCAGTTCGGTCACCTTGCCGTCGTCGGCCACGGCCAGCACGACTACCTGGCCGTCCGCGATCTGCCCCTCGGCCGCCAGTTGCAGGACGGTCCGCAGCGCCGGCAACCGTGCGACGACGGCCGGCTTGCCGAGTGCCTTCACCTCAGGTTTGAGCAGGTAGACGGCCAGGTTCTGCGTGCAATGCTCGTTGAAGATCAGTCCCTCCGTCTGCCGGGCCGAGCACACGAACACCGCCCGGGCCTTCTCGGCCGTGGATCCCCGGGCGTAGCCGATCACAACCTGGACCGTTCCGGCCTCCAGCAGTTCGCGCGCCTTGTTCCTCAGCTCTTCCATCACATAACCTCGACGGGCTCCTGGTTCAGGGGAAGCAGTTTGCGGTACTCCTCGAACGGCCCCAACTTGCGGATTTCCTCGGTCACGGAGTTCAC
>CAZMVY010000324.1:0-3255 GCA_964569765.1 uncultured Planctomycetales bacterium | reverse complement strand
CCCGCAACGTGCCCTCCCGCACAAGGACACGGGCAACCGGTCCGGCACCCTCGCGAAGTTCCGCCTCGATGACCGTCCCGGTGGCCGGCACCGTCGGATCGCTCTTGAGATCCAGCAGGTCGGACAGCGTGGACAGGTGCTCGACCAGTTCGTCAATGCCGATGCCCTTGGTTGCCGAGGTCTCGATCACGTCCACGTCGCCGCCCCACTTCTGCGGAATCAGCCCGTGCTCGGCGAGTTGCCCGAACACCCGGTTCGGGTCGGCGTTCGGCATGTCGATCTTGTTCAGCGCGACCACGATCGGGACGCCGGCCGCCTTGGCATGGTTGATGGCCTCGATCGTCTGCGGCATCACCCCGTCGTCGGCGGCTACGACGAGCACTACGACGTCGGTCAGGTTCGCGCCGCGCGCCCGCATCGCGGTGAAGGCCTCGTGCCCCGGCGTATCGAGGAAGGTCACGGACCGCCCGTCGCGATCGAGCCGATAGGCCCCGATGTGCTGAGTGATCCCGCCCGCCTCTCCCTCCACTACGCGAGTCTTGCGGATGGCGTCGAGCAGACTCGTCTTGCCGTGGTCGACGTGGCCGAGGAATGTGACCACCGGCGGCCGCTTCTCCAGGTGCGGACGCTCGCGTTTCTCGAACTCCTCGCGAATCCGGTCGAGCGGGGTCCGCGCCTTGTGGACGGTCAGCTCGATCCCGAAATCCAGCGCCAGCAGTTGTGCCAGCTCCGGGTCCAGCTTTGTGTTGCGGGTAGGCAGGATGTTGTGCTCCTTCATCAGCTTCGGGGCAAGCTGTTGCATGCCGATGCCCGTAGCCGCGCAATACTCATGCAGCACGATCGGTTCGGTCATCTCCACCCGCGTCTTGCGGGCCGCCACCCGCCCCACAGAGACGCTCTTCGTGGCCTCAACGGCTCGATGGGCGTGCAGGCCCCGCCCGCTGGCGGCCTGGCTCTTCTCCTGCCGTTCGATCAGATCTCGATCGCGCCACTCCTTGAGCCGCTCGCCGGCCTCCGACGCGACGCCGCTGCGCCGCGGGTGAAAGCGGTGTTTCGCCGATTTCTTTCTTTCGTCCTCGATCTCTTCCGCCGTTCGGCCCTTGTCGCGCCCGCGGCGCCCCGGCGCCGGCGGCGGTACGGGCGGTACCACGGCAGGACCCCGGCTCACCGGCCGTGGATACGGCCGATAGACCGGCTCCGGCCGCTCCACGCGAACGACTTTCGGACCCTTGAGCTGGGCGGGGGCTGGAATGTTCCGCGGACCCGCCGGTTTGATCGGCTCCGGCGGACGAGCAGGCTCAGGCGCCTTGGCGGCCGGCTTCGCGGGCTTTGCAGGCGCAGGCTGTGCCACCGGCGCCGCCGGTGCCTCGACCGCCGGCACGATAGCGGCGGGAGTCAGCGCGATGGAGGGAACAGCCGGCGGGACGGGAGCGGGCGGCGGTGCCGCAGGGGCAGCCTTCTCCTCGACAGGCGGAAGCGGAGCCGCCGCCGGCGGAGCTGCGGGCACCGGCTCCGCTGCCGCCTCCTCCTTCTTCTGCTTCACCCCCTCCGCAGGACCCTTTCGCCTGACTGCCGGCCGTTTGACGCGAGCCTCGGTCTCGACCAGCGGCTCCCCGACGGGCGCCGCGTGTTCGACAGGCGGCTTAGCGGCTGCCACCGCCGCCGCCGGCTCCAACGTCTCCACCGCCGTAGCCTTCTCGCCTTCCTGCGCTGCCCGGGCCGCTTCGGCCTTGTGCCGACGCCTGGCGCGCGCCTTATCCAGATCGACACGCTCCGATTCCTCTACGGTGGTTGCGTGTGCACCCTCGCTGAACCACTCCCGAATGGTAGCGACCTGTCCAGCCGACAGGGTGGACATGTGATTGCGGATATCCAGCCCTTCCGCCCGGCACTTCTCCAGGATGGCCTTGCTGGATACACCCAGCTCGTCCGCCAACAGGTGTACGCGCATCTTCTCCGCCACGCGAGATCTCCCTTACGCCTGACTCGGCGCCGCTCCGTCCGATTCCGCCGGATCGGCGCTGTCATCCGACGATGTCCCGCCCTCTTGCCCGACGGGCGACTCGCCCGCCGGCTCCGCCGCCATCTCCGCATCCTCTGCCGTCGTCGGGGACTGCACTTCGGCCGTCACCGGCGGGGCCTGGGCCGATACGAGCGCCTCCGCCCCGGCTGTGCCGGCAAGCTCGGCCACCTCGCTTGCCTTCGCCTCCGCCGCTTCCTTCCTGCTTGCCTCCATCTCCGCCGCGATCCGCTTGGCAGCCTCGCATGCCACCGAGTAAATCCGCTCCGCCAGGGCGGCATCCAGCTTGAGTTCCTGCGTCAGCGGATCCGTGCCAACCTCTTCCAGGTCGGCCAGCGAGATGATGCCCATCGCCACCAGCTTGTCGATGATCGCGTCCTCCACGCCTTCAATGCCCTTGAGCGTACTGACGAGGTCGTCCAGCCCCTTGTTGTATTCCGCGGGCGTAAGGATATCGACGTCCCACCCGGTAAGCCGTGCGGCGAGGCGCACGTTCTGCCCGCGCTTGCCGATCGCCAGCGACAACTGGTCCTCCGCCACAACGACTGTGGCGCGGCCCAGCTCGAAGCACAACGCGATCTCCTGGATTTCCGCCGGTTTCAGGGCATTCGTGATCAGGATCTGCGAGGACTCGTTCCACCGTACAATGTCGATCTTCTCGCCGCCGAGCTCATCCACGATGTTCTTGATGCGGCTGCCCCGGACCCCCACGCAGGCACCGACGGCGTCCACCTTGCTGTCGATCGACGAAACGGCCACCTTGGTCCGGTAGCCGGCCTCGCGGGCCAGCGCCTTGATCTCAATGATCCGCTCGGCCACCTCCGGCACCTCCAGCTCGAAGAGCCGCCGGATGAAGTCGGGGTGCGACCGCGACAGCACGATCTTGATCTGGTGCGGCAACTCGCGCACGTCCAGAATCAGCGCGCGGATCCGCTCGCCGGGGTGGTGCGTCTCGCCGGGAATCTGCTCGCTCTTGGGCAGAAACCCTTCCGTGCGCCCGATGTTCACCACGAGCGCCCCGCCCTCGAACCGCGAGACGGACCCGGTGACGATCTGCCCTTTACGCTCCGTGAATTCCTCGAAAATGCTGCCGCGCTCCGCCTCGCGAAGCTTCTGGATCATCACCTGTTTGGCCGTCTGCGCAGGGATCCGGCCGAGCTCCTTCAGATCAATGGGCACGCCGTTCCGCGTGGCCGACATCTCGCCCGTGATCCGATCGATCGTGACGGTCACAT
>CAZMVY010000323.1:0-3281 GCA_964569765.1 uncultured Planctomycetales bacterium | reverse complement strand
CTGAACCGCCAGCACCTCCGCGAGCACCTGCTCAAACGTGGCATAGTCCGCCTCCTTCTCGAAGAGGCGCATCCGACCCACGCCGCGGTTGAGCACCTGAAACACCATCCCGCCAGGGACCTGTCGAGCGGATCGGGGCATATCCACGCGCTACCAACACGCCCCGATCAGTCAATAACGAACCTGTCCCGTTTTCGGGGCTACAACCTCGCGCCGAGCGGTTCCCGTGCCGCGTCGTGCTGCTCCTCCACGCCGATCGCGCTGGCCGCCGCATAGGCGGGGGTGTGCGTGATCGAAACGAGGATACGGGTGATGCGCCTGTCGCGCGCGATCCGCTGGCACTCGCCGCGGAGCGTTACCCGCGGTTCACCGCTCGGCTCGTTGGTGATCTCCATGTCTCGCCATGCGATCGCCCCGCGCCAGCCGGTGCCGAGCACCTTCAGGATCGCTTCCTTGGCGGCGAACCGGCCGGCCAGGTGCGGGATGATCGATCGGCGTTTGAGTACATACTCGCGCTCCCCGGGGGTAAGCAGCCGGTCGAGGAACCGCTCCGCGTGTCGCTCATAAACCGCGGCGACCCGCGAACACTCGATGATATCAATGCCGTGTCCGACGATTCGCATGATTGCAGCCCATCCGGCAGGTCATGTGATCTCGCCCATGCGTGCCCAGAGCACACCGGCCGCCCGCGAAGCGGCCGCCCGGCATTCCGCCTCCTCCAGCCCTTTAACCTGCCGATCAAACATTACCCACCGTCCCGCTACCATGACGTGACGCATCGTAGCAGCCCCCATGCCGAAGAGCACGTGTGCCGCCGGATTGGTCGCATCGAGCGGGGTCGCCGGATAATAGTCGGTGACCACGAGATCGGCCGCGGCCCCCGGCCGGAGCTCACCGAGCCGCACGCCGAGCAGCCGGCCGGCGGTCCGCTGGGCGGCGCCGAGCATCGCAACCGCCTGCTGCGGCAGGCTGGCCCTGCCGGCGTCGCGGGCCGTCAGCCACGCGATTCTTGCCTCGGCCGGCATATCGCTGCCGAGGCCGTCCGTGCCGAGGGCCACGGGGACGCCGAGCCGATCGACCGGTGCGTGCCCCACGTGGTTGTTCATATTCGACTGCGGACAATGGGCGACCGTCGCGCCGGCCTGCCGCACGCGGGCAAGGTCGGCCTCGCTCAGGTGAATCGCGTGCGCGAGAAGGGTGTTGGCGTTCAGAAGCCCGTGGCGTTCCAGGCGTTCCACAGGCGCAGCGCCGTACCGCAAGCGAGAGATCCGCTCATCGGACGGATCCTCGGCTACGTGAATGTGGAGCGGCAAGTCCGGGGTTCGCGCCATCTCCTCCATCGCCTCATCCGACAACGTGAATCCTGCATGCGCGCCCATCATCGCCCCGAACCGCCCGGCGTTCCGACGCCGGCAGGCCTCTGCAAAACGGCGGTTTTCCTCGATCCCGGCCGCCCGGCCCGCCTCGCCGTTGCGATCCGTCACCTCGTAACAGAGCACGCCGCGCAGGCCGACGCGGTCGATGCCCCGCATCACGCGATCAAGCGAGCCGTCGATGACGTTCGGCGAGGAGTGGTGATCGATCAATGTGGTCGTGCCGCGGCGCAAGGCGTCCAGCGCACCGACCGTGGCACTGATCTCCACGGAGTCGGCGTCCAGCGCGCGGTCCAGGCGCCACCACACCCTTTCGAGGATCTCCAGGAAGTTCCGCGGGGTCTCCGACGGCGCGGGCATGCCAATGGCCAGCGCCGAGTACAGGTGCGCATGAGCGTTCACCAGGCCCGGCATCACGACCGCCCCGCCGACATCGATGATCTTGTCGGAGCGATCCGGCTCGATCGCGGACGACACGCGGGCAATCGTGTCTCCCTCGATCCGCACATCGCCGAAGCCGGTGTTCGGCGGATCGAGTTCAATCAGGCGCGCATTTCGCAGCAGTATGCTCATACGCAGGTCCCCGTCACTTCGGAGGGCCGGAGTAGGGCTCTCCCGTGTCGTCCGGCCATCGCGTCAGGCCCTTGGGCCATCCGCCACCACCCGCTCGACTTCCTCGAGCGATGGCGCGATCCGCACTGGTTCGCCGCCGGCCCGCATCGCATTGCGGACATCCTTCAGGCCGCTTCCTGTAATGATAGCCAAGGCACTCTCCCCTGCCCCCACTATTCCTCGACAGCGGGCGACCGCCAGGCCGGCTACCGAAGCGGCCGCCGCCGGTTCAGCCAGCACGCCCGCCAACGCACCTGTCTCGCGCATCGCCATCAGGATCTGCTCGTCCGTAACCGTAACGTACGTGCCCTGACTTTCGCGAACCGCCATCAGGGCCTTGCGCCAGTTCCGCGGCACCGGCACGTTGATGCTGTCGGCGAGCGTATCGCCGCTCACACGGCCGGGCAATTGCCCCGTGCGGAACGCCTCGTCGATCGGCGCCACACCCGCGGCCTGAACGCCCAGCATCCGCGGCAGCCGCGCGAGCAGGCCGATCTCGTGCATCTGCCGCAGCCCCTTCCAGACGCCGGCGATCGTGCAGCCGTCCCCCACGCCCACCGCCACCCAGTCGGGCGGTTCGTCGGCGCACTGTTCGGCGATCTCCAACCCGGCGGTCTTCTTTCCCTCCACCAGGTACGGATTGATCGCGCAGTTGCGGTTGTACCAGCCGAACCGCTCGCACGCGGCACGGCTCAGGCGGTAGGCCTCGTCGTAGGTGCCTTGAACACAGAAGACCTTGGCCCCGTAGAGCAGAAGCTGAGCGAGTTTCGGCTCGGGCGCGCTCGCCGGCACGAAGATGAACGCCGGCAGTCCGGCCATCGCCGCATAGCCGGCCAGACTGCTCGCCGCGTTGCCGGTCGAGGCGCACGAGATCGCCCCGGCCCGCCCGGCCACGGCCAGCGCAACGCCCACGGATGAAGCCCGGTCCTTGAAGGACGCCGTCGGATTCCGCCCATCATCCTTCAGCAGCAGCCGCTTGAGGCCAATGGCCCGCGCCAGGCGGTCGGCGCGAACGATCGGCGTGAAGCCAACGGCCCACTCCCAGGGAATCGCCGACGGTTCAAGCGGGAGCAACTCCATGTATCGCCAGTGCGTTCGCGGGCGATCCGCAAGCGCCGCGGAGGTAAGGCCGCGCTTCGCGGCTTCCATATCGTATTCAACGTCCAGTATGCCGTCGTCCGGCCCGCATCCCGGGCAGGTCATGCCGACCCCGCCGGCGGGATACCTTCTGCCGCAGGCGACGCATCGAAGAAAAAGCACGTTCGCCGGCACCGTGTTCTCCATAATACCCGCTAG
>CAZMVY010000322.1:0-3297 GCA_964569765.1 uncultured Planctomycetales bacterium | reverse complement strand
GGGGGGGGCTTGCCCGGGGGGGTATGGGGGGGCGGCGGGGTACAACCTCCGTGAACGCGGTACGCCGGCCCACAAGACTCTTCCGCACGGGTATCGGGGACCCTGGCGGTCAAGGGAGTCGTTGCGACGTGCAGAAAACCCCCGGATGCGCGGGCGCGACGGGACGGCTACTTCGATTCCGGTGCCATCTGACCCGCCGTGGGCGGTTGGGCCGGCTGCGTCGCGGGCGAATCGACCGTGGCCGGGCCCTGCGAGGCCGGCTGCGTAGCCGCGACCTGGAGCGGCGGCGGATTCAGGAATACCGAGGCTACCGCTTCCTTCGGCGAGACCTTCAGAGCCTCGCTGAACGTCCGCTTCGCCTCGTCACGCTGGCCGCTGAAGTGCTGGACGAACCCCAGCACCAGCATCGCTTCCGCGTCGCTCGGGTGAGCCTGGATGTAGGCCCGCAGGGCGTCGACCTGCTGAGTGAGTTTCTCCTTCTTCTCGTAGCGCTCCCGGAGATCGAAATCGGAATAGACGACTTCCGGATGCGCGGGGATCACCTGCCGCAGCAGGATGGCCGCCACGTGGTAGTCGCCGATCGCGAACTGCGTGATAGCGTACGCCAGCTTCGCGTCCACGTTGTCGGGCATCGCGAGGATCGCGAGCACGAACGCGTGTCGGGCCTTGTCGAATTCGCCCCTGGCAAAGGCAGCGGCGCCCTCCTCCATTCGCTTGCCGAACTCTTCCTCAATCCTGGCCTGATCCGGCGAGGCCGCCTGACCCTGCGCGGCCGCAGGCTCCGAGGTCGGCGCGGCGGCCGGCGCCTCGACGGCCGCGCTCGGTGCCTGCGCCTCCGTACGCGGCGCCTCGGGCGAGGCCGATGGCTGCGCCGATGCGGGCGACGGCGGCACCAGCAACGGCTGTTCGCGGCCCGCTGGCGGCGGAGAGGGTTGCTGCTCCGGCGGCGGCGGGACCAGCGGCTGTCCGTCGCCCTGCGCCGGGGCTTGCGCGGCAGCTCCGGCAGCTACGGCAGGGCTCCCATAGCCGTATCCTGTCGGGGGGACTTCCGCATACGCGCCGGCGGGTTGTTCCACCACGGCCGGCGGCGCCGCAACGACGGCGGTCGGCGCCACGACTGCCGGGGAAGGGATCACATACGCAGGCTCGACGAAGACCGGCCCCGGAACCGCCACCACTGGCGGAGGACAATAGAGCGGACGACCGCAGTAGAACCCGAAGCTGAAGCCCCAGCGGGGACGCGGCGGGCAGTACGGCCGCGGCGGACAGATCGGCGGCCTGTGCCAGACGTGCACCGGGCGCGGGTGGTGATCGGCAAACACCGGACCGTCCCCATGACGTCCGCCAAAATGAAAGCCGTCGCGACCGGATCGTTCATGCGAACGGACGCCATCGCCGGGCCTGGCCGTCGAAACCGCCGAGACCGGGGCCGGAATGGCCGTGTCGCGAATCACGCGTGTGGGCACGCCAAGCCTGCCCGCTACAGCATCGTTCCGCACGGCGGGGCCTGCCGAGCCGCCTCCTGCCGAGATCGGGCGTTCGGCCGCCGCAGGTATCCTATGGACCGACGGAGCCGGCATCCGCGCTGGCGACGGGGGCGTAAGCCGCGTGAAAAACGACGGGGCAGGCGTCGTCCGGCTCGCGTTGCCCGGCGAAGCAGAGCGAACGGATGGCGATGATACTCCGGGAACCGCGAGATTGGGCATCGGCGCCGCCACGGGCCTCTCGCCGGTCGGTGCGGGGCTCGGCCGGGGCGTCGCAATCGACGGCGACGGCGCGATCCGCTGCACCGGGGCGGGGATAGCGGCTCGATTTATCGGCACATCGCGAGCAGGAGTCGCGGAGGGGCGAGGTACGCTCGGCGCACTGGGAGCCAGGCGAATCGGCGCAGATGGCGCCGACCGCTCAATGCGGGTCGGGGCTGACGGAACGATGATGCGCGGGGCCGACCGCTGCTCGGAGCCGAACACACGCGCGGGCGAAGAAACAACCGGTGCCCTGTCGGCATAAAAAGACGGCGTCGGGCGCGGGGTAGCCTCGCGGAATTGAGGGCGTGAGCGGTAGGACTCTGGCCGAATCTGCGGGGTCGAGCGAATCATCGGGCGGGCAGAGCCATCGCGGCCGGCACTCCATCGCGGCGAGGCTGAATTCCGATCCCCGCGAGCGGCGCCGAGGAGCGCGCGGTTATCTGCATAACCTGCCGCCATAAAGGCACTTACGCACACCATGAACAATCGTTGTCGTGTACGCATAGATCACCTGCCTCGTCAGGCTAGACACGGTTGCATGCGCATCGTTGGTTCCGGCTACGGAAATATTTACGCATGTTGTGTATGCCGGACAATCATCCGCTGGTCGGGTTGCTTCTGATGCCGTCGTACCGCTTGCCGACCAGCAAGCCTCGGCGCGCTTCCTACCCTCGACGGCATTTATCGGACTAAGTCAAGCAGCCCCCGCAAATCGTTGATCCGCCAGTCGGGCTCAGCGGTGCCAATATCGCTGATTCGCACGCTACGACAGACCCATACCGCCTTCAGTCCGGACGCCCGAGCACCCCCGACATCCGAGTGCAAGGAGTCACCCACATGCAGCACCCGCCTGGCGTCCCACCCTGTCAACGAGAGTGCCTGACGGAATATCGTTACGTCGGGCTTGTAGCTTCGCGCGGATTCCGACGTAACGACATGATCCACACGGATGCCTCGCACATCGAGGGCGGCGAGCAGATCGCCGTGATCTGCGTTGGAGACGAGGCACACAGGCACGCCGCGACGCCGGAGTTCTGTCAGGACTTCGTGGGTCTCCTCGAAAACCGGCGGTGAGCGAAGCCAATCCGTCAGGCCGGCTACGAACGGCGTGGGATCGATGTCGTACCCGACAAGCGGGCGCATCGTATCGACAAGGCTATCGCATTCGATCTGGTAGAGGGTGCGGAAGTGCCCGTTGTTGCAGACCTCGGAGAGGGCGAAGTAGCCCTTGCCCCACTCGATGCCGAGTTGCTCGGGTGTAATCGGGAGCGAGTACTGACGGACGATCCGGTGGCAGACGGACTCCACCGCTTCGCGATCTCCGCCGACGAGCGTGCCGTAAAAATCCAGAAACAGTCCGTCCACCTCGACCATCGCCAGGATTATACGCGACGGCGGGACTTGTTTCACGCACGTGTTCGGTGCCGCATGTGCGACGAGGACGGGCCTGCTGTTACGGGCGGCTGCTGCGGTAGAGGGCTCCGGGGCAAAGCCTCTCCGCGTACGAGATCATGGCAAAACAGGCCAGTTGGGAGAGGGCGGGCGGGTC
>CAZMVY010000321.1:0-3298 GCA_964569765.1 uncultured Planctomycetales bacterium | reverse complement strand
GAAGCCAGGATATTGGCTGCCACCAGCGGCGCCTGCATCACGCCGAAATGACCGGTCAGCACCAGGTCGGCCGATCCCTGTTCGATCACAACTTTGTCCAGAATCCCGTTCAGCGCGCAATTCTCCTGTGTGGACGCCACCGAGGCGGGGTCAATGTCCACCGCGATCACGTTCTCCGCACCCAGGCGCACGGCCGCGATGGAAAGAATGCCGGAACCACAGCCGATGTCGAACATCGTTTGACCGGGATGCAAATATTTTTCAATCAATTCCAGGCAGAGCTGCGTGGTGGGGTGCGTGCCGGTGCCGAAGGCCATGCCGGGGTTGATCAGGATAGGCAGGCGGCCGGGGAACTTGTTCTCTACCCAGGCCGGGATGATCATCAGGTGTTCGCCGATTTGCAGCGGCTGGTACTGATGCTTCCAGGCGTTCATCCAGTTCTCATCCTGGATCAGGCGGTATTGCGCCTCCGGCAATGGCTGGATCTGGCCCAGGTGCCACAGGGCTTCATTCAGCTTTCTTTTGCGTTCCTCCGCGCCGGCGTCGGAGAAAAAATAACCGTACACGCGCACATGCTCTTCCAGCAAGTTTTCTTCCAGGGGATTATCCGGCAGGGCGGCCTGCTCGATCACCACGCCCTCGCGCGTAAAACGCCCGATTACCTCGGCCACGGCTTCGGCCTGTTCGGGGGTGACAGTCAAAGATACTTCAATCCAGTTGGCTTTATCCACCCAGCACATCCTTTAAAACATCGATAAAACTGCGTTCCTGCGGCCGCACCTCGCTGCCCAGGGTTTTGGCTAATTGCTCAAACAACTGGCGCTGTTCGCTGGTCAGCCGTTCGGGGATCTCCACGTTGACGATCACCAATTGGTCGCCCTTGCCGCTGCTGCGCAGATGCGGGATGCCCTTGTGGCGCAGTTTGAAAACCTTGCCGGGCTGTGTGCCGGAAGGGACGGCTAACTTCTCGTCGCCTTCCAGGGTGGGCACTTTAACTTCCGCACCCAATGCGGCCTGGGCCAGGTTGATGTTCAAATCCAGCAGCACGTCATCGCCGCGCCGGCGGAAATATTTGTGCGGTTTGACCTTGACCTCGATGTACAGATTGCCGCGCGGGCCGCCATTGCTGCCGGGTTGGCCTTCACCGGACAGGCGGATCTGCGTGCCGTTGTCCACCCCGGCCGGGATGGGGATCACCTTTTTCACGGTCTTGCGTTCGTGGCCGCGCCCGTTGCAGTTCTTGCAGCGCTGCGTGATCACGCGCCCGCTGCCGCCGCAATCCGGGCAGGTGGTCACCTGTACCATGGATCCCAGAAAGGTTTGGCGTACCTGGCGCACTTCGCCGCGCCCCTGGCAGGTGCTGCAGGTGACCGGGCTGGTGCCCGGTTCGGCGCCGCTGCCGCTGCAGCGTTCGCAAACCTCATCGCGGGTGATCTCCAGTTCGCGGTCCAAGCCGAAAGCGGCTTCTTCGAATTCGAGAGTGACCGAATAATACAGGTCGTCGCCGCGGTGCGGTGCGTTGCGCCGCTGCCGGCTGCTGCTGAAACCGCCGAATCCGCCGCCGAAGAATTGCTCGAAGATTTCGAACGGATCGACGGTGTTCCAGTCGGGCATGCCGCCGGAATTACGCAGACCGTCGAATCCGTAACGGTCGTAGACTGCGCGCTTCTCAGGGTCCGAGAGCACCATGTAGGCTTCGTTGATCTCTTTAAACAGTTCTTCCGCATCCGGTTCCTTGTTAACATCCGGATGGTATTTGCGCGCCAGGCTGCGGAAGGCTGATTTGATCTCTTCCTGGCTGGCTGTGCGGCTGACGCCCAATATTTCGTAGTAGTCGCGTTTTTCCATGGTCTCCCGTAATCAATAAAGAGGCGTTCGGAGGCAAAAGCCATTTCCGACGCCTCTCTGAAATCAAGCGCTAATTATAAACGCCTTAAACGTTCTTGAACTCGCCGTCAACTACATCCTCGCCGCCGTCTCCGGAGCCGCCCTGCGGGCCTTGCCCGCCCGGTCCGCCGGCTGCACCGCCGTCAGGTCCGGCGCTCTGATCGCCGCCGGGCTGCTGGTACATGCTGGCGCCGATCTTCTGGATCACCTGGCCGAGTTTGTCGGTTTCACTGCGGATGGCGTCGGTGTTCTCGGTGTTCATCACCTCGCGCACCTTGGCGACCTGCTCGTTGACTTCTTTCTTGATGTCCTCGCTGATCTTGTCGCCGTTGTCGCGTAAGGTCTTCTCGGCGGTATAAACCGCGCTGTCGGCCATGTTGCGCGCTTCGATCAGCTCCTTGCGTTTCTTGTCCTCTTCAGCGTGCAGCTCGGCTTCTTTCTTCATCCGTTCAATCTCCTGGTCGTTCAGGCCGGAGGAAGCCGTGATAGTGATCTTCTGGCTGCGGCCGGTAGCTTTGTCGGCCGCGGTCACGTTGATGATGCCGTTGGCGTCGATATCGAAAGTCACTTCGATTTGCGGGACGCCGCGCGGCGCGGGTGGGATGCCATCCAGGATGAACTTGCCCAGTGATTTGTTGTCGGCTGCCATGGGGCGTTCGCCCTGCAGCACGTTGATCTCCACCTGGGTCTGGTTATCGCCGGCCGTCGAGAAGATCTGGCTCTTGCGGGTGGGGATGGTGGTGTTGCGCTCGATCAGGGCTGTGGCAACACCGCCCAGAGTCTCGATGGAGAGGGTCAGGGGCGTAACGTCCAGCAGCAGGATGTCCTTGACATCGCCGCCCAGCACGCCGGCCTGAATGGCCGCGCCGACCGCCACCACCTCATCCGGGTTGACGCCCTTATGGGGTTCCTTGTTGAATTCGCGCCGCACGACTTCCTGCACGGAAGGCATGCGGGTCATACCGCCGACCATGACCACTTCGTTGATTTCCGAGGTCTTCAACCCGGCGTCTTTCAATGCCTGGCGCACCGGCTGGATGGTCTTTTCGGTCAGGTCGTTGGTGAGCTGCTCCATCTTGGCGCGGCTCAGGCGGATCACCAGGTGCTTGGGGCCGCTGGCGTCCGCGGTCAGGTAAGGCAGGTTGATCTCGGTTTCCATGACCGTGGAAAGTTCGATTTTGGCCTTTTCAGCCGCTTCCTTCAACCGCTGCAGCGCCTGGCGATCCTTGCGCAGGTCCATGCCCTGTTCCTGGTTGAAGGTGTCAATCAGAAAGTCCATGATGCGCTGATCGTAATCGTCGCCGCCCAGGAAGGTGTCGCCGCTGGTGGATTTCACCTGGAAAACGCCGGCGCCGACTTCCAGGATGGAAACGTCGAATGTGCCGCCGCCCAGGGCATACACCGCGATGGT
>CAZMVY010000320.1:0-3371 GCA_964569765.1 uncultured Planctomycetales bacterium | reverse complement strand
GGCGCCGGCGCTGGCCGTTGTCGACTTGCAGGAGCAGCTCGTAGCTGCCCGGGACGGCGGGCACGAACCAGGCGGTGGCGGTCTCGGCCTGCGCGAGCTGCGCCTGGCTCCCCGGGGGGAGGCTGGCGAACCGCCAGCGGTAGGTCAGCGGGTGTCCCGCGGGATCCCGACTCGCCGAGCCGTCGAGGGAGACGGGCTCGCCGACCCGGCCGGTGAGCGCCGGGCCGGGGTCCGCGACGGGAGGCTGTTGCCCGTCGCAGCCGACCAGCACGGCGACTCCCAGCCCGAGCGTGAGGACCAGCGGCACGAACCGGGTGCTCTGACGTTCCATACCCGTGGCTCCTTCCCGAGATCTCCCCATCCGGGACCGCGGTGTTCCCGACGTCTCAGGGAGCGACGCGGACCGTGCAGGTCAGCGGCTCGCTCCATTGCTCGCCGTCGCCGACGAAGAGCCGGACCGTGTAGTCGCCGATGGCGTCGGCGTGGAACCAGGGGTTGCGGGCCGCCTCCGAGGAGAGCTCCGCCCAGGATCCCCGAGGCGCAGCCAACAACTGCCAGCGGTAGCTGAGCTCCTGATCCAGCGCGCAGCCGACCAGATTGTCGGCGTCGGTGCTCTCGGCCGCATCAACCTGGATGTTGCCCAGGCTGCCCGCCACGGTCGCACCGTCGTTGCACGGCACGTTGGCCGGCTGCACCCGCACCCGCGCCACGGGCAGGTTGCCGCCGCAGAGGCCGACGGTCACCGTGAAGGGACCGGCCGAGGCGGTGCGGCCCGTGCTGTCCGTGACCGTCACGGCCAGCCCGTAGCTCCCGGGCAGATCGGGCACGAAGGAGGGATGCAGCAGGGTCGGATCGTTGAGCGCGGCCGCGCTGCCCGCGGGCAGGTCGACGAACCGCCAGGCGAACTGCAGCCCCTCGCCGGGCAGGCAGCCGATGTCGGCATCGGTCGCGCCGATGGTCAGCGAGACGGGCTGGCCGATGAGCGGCGTCGCCGGGATGGTGGCGAAGGACGGCGGGTCCAGCACGGGCGCCCGCGAGCCGCACTCGCCCACGGTGATGCTCCGGGTGCGCCGCGCGCGCTGCCCCGTGGAGTCGGTGACGACCAGCTCCACCAGGTAGTCCCCGGGCAAGTCGGCGACGAAGCTGGGAGCCAAGGCGGCCGGGTTGTTGAGCACGGCCTGGCTGCCTGCGGGCTGCCCGGCGAGGGACCAGTGGTAGGCGTGGGTCTGGCCCGCGCTGCAGGGCGCGTCGTCGTCCGCGTCCGTCACGACTGCGCTCAGGGCGATCAGCTCGCCAGTGTTCGGCGCAGCCGGCAGCAAGGTGATGTCCTGGATCACCGGCGCGGCCGCGCCGCAGCGGGACGCCGCCACCGTCCACCGGGCGGGGAGGCTGCTTTGGCCCGTGCCGTCGGACAGCACGAGCTGGACGACGTAGGCGCCGGGCAGATCGGGGGTGAAGCTGGGGTTCTCGGCCGCCGGGGCGTTGAGGGCCGCCCGGGAGCCCGCGGGGAGCTCGAGCAGGGCCCATTGGGGAACGAGCATCTGGCTCAGCAGGCAGGGTGCCTCCAGGTCACGGTCCCGCGCCACGTACTCGAGCTGCACCGTCTGCCCCGTGGGGGGCGTCGGGGAGGGCGTCGCGGCCAGGCTCGTGATCTCGGGCGTGAAGCCCCCGCACTCGCTGGCCGTGATCGTCACGACGAAGGGCAGGCTCGCCCGGCCGGTGGCGTCGCGCGCGACGAGCTGGAAGAGGTAGGGCCCCGCGAGATCGGGCAAGAACGACGGGGTGCGCGCGCCGGGATGAGTCAGGGCGGCCAGGCTCCCTCGGGGCGCATCCAGCAGCGTCCAGGAGTAGCTGAGGTCGCCGGTCAGGTTGCAGGGGTCCACGGCGTCGGCGTCGCCGACGTCGGGGACCAGGCGCGTCCACTCGCCGATCCCGGGCTGGGCGTCCGGCTCGGCCGCGATCCCGGCGATCACCGGCGCCGCGCCGCCACACGGGGAGACCTCGAGCTCCACGGTCCGCTGCGCGCTGCGCCCGGTCGAGTCGCTGACCAGCAGCCGGAGCGCGTACACCCCCGCGACGTCGGCGAGGAAGGACGGGCTGCGCACCGCCGGGTCGTTGAGGACGGCCTGGCTGCCCGCGGGCAGCAGGACGAAGGCCCACTGATGGCTCAGCGGCTGGCCGAGCGCGCAGTCGCCGTTGTCCGCGTCGACCACGGTGGGGGTCAGGAGGACCAGGGACCCGACGCGCGGGAGGACCGGAGTCACTGCGATGCCCTCGATGGCCGGGAAGTTGGCGCCGCACTCGCCGACGGGCACGGTCACCACCAGCGGCTCGCTCTGCTGCCCGGTCTGGTCCCGGACCACCAGGCGCAGCAGGTAGTCCCCGGGCAGATCGGCCACGAAGGAGGGCGTGCGGGCCGTGGGCAGGTTCAGGGCGGCCCGGCTGCCCTCGGGCAGGTCCAGGAGCGTCCAGTCGTACTCGAAGAATTGAGGCAGGTTGCACGGCTCGAGGCCGTCCGCATCTGCAGGCACCGCGACGAGCTGCACCGTACTGCCGGCCGTCGGCTGCGCGGGCGCGAAGGTGACCTCGACCCCGGGCCGGGCCGAGCCGCAGGTGCTGACCTCCACGGTGAAGTGCTGCCAGCCGGAGGCGTGGCCGTAGCGGTCGGGCACCTCGAGGGCCAGCAGGTAGCTCCCGGGGAGGTCGGCCACGAAGGAGGGGTTGGCCACCTCGTCCTGGTTCAAGGCGGCGAGGCTGCCTGCGGGCAGGGCCTCCAGGCGCCAGCGGTAGGTGAAGCTCTCGGCGAGGGCGCAGCCGTCCGGGTCCGCGTCGTGGTCCGTGATCGCCGCCGTGAGCTGCACGATGCCGCCGGTGGCCGGGCTCGCCGGGGTCGCGACGATCTCGGCGACCACGGGCGCATGATGACCACACGCCGAGACGACGACCTCGTGCACGAGCCGCAGGCCGCGGCCGGTGGAGTCGAGGGCCACCAGCAAGAGCTCGTACGTGCCGGGGAGGTCCGCGGTGAAGAAGGGCGTGCGGGTGTCCGCGGCCTCGAGCCGAGCGTTGCTGCCCGCGGGCACCGCGGCGAAGGACCAGGAGTAGGTCAGGGGCTCCTCCCGGTCGCACTCGTCGCCGAGCTCGCCCTCGGCGTCGCAGCGATCGCCGATCCCGTCGTCGTCGCGGTCCCCCTGCTCGGGGTTGGCGAGGTTCGGGCAGTTGTCGTCCGCGTCCGGGACCCCGTCCCCATCCCGATCGCCCAGGCACGCGAGGCCCGGCGCTCCGGCCGCCGCGGCGGCGAACGCGGCGCGCGGCTCCTCCTCGCCCTCGCCCTCGCCCTCGCCCTCGCCCTCGGCTTCACCCTCTCCCTC
>CAZMVY010000319.1:0-3429 GCA_964569765.1 uncultured Planctomycetales bacterium | reverse complement strand
GGATGGCGCAGGACGTCGGCCCGATCCTCGAAATGGTGACGGAAAAGTACCTGCTCCGGGCCGGGCCGGAGTGGGCGGCCCGCGAACGGATGCGGCAGATCTTCGACGAGCTCATCGCGAGCCTGAAGCGGGGTGACCTGCGGGGGGTCGGTGCCTGCACCACGCGGAATTGGGACGGGCCGCTCAAGACGATCATCCCGCGCGTGACGAACCACTTCACCGAGACGATCATCCGCCGTTCGCGAGAGTGGCTCGGCGAGGATTTCTGGGGCTTCCTGATGCTCGGCGGCATGTCCGGCGGCGGCATGGCGTTTCTCGTGGCGCCGGAGCGGCACGCGGCATTCCGCGACGCCGTACTGGATATCATGGCGGACGCCAAGCGCGAGCTTGAGGACGCCCTGCCGTTCGCGATGGATCCGCTGGTGTACGACTTCCGCATCAACGATCAGGGTTCTGTTGCGCAGCTTCGCTCGGGCGCCGACGCCGCGATGCCCCCACGTTACTACGCCGTGCAGATGCCAGCGCTCAGCCGGCTTTCGCGCGATCGGATCCCGCTTCTGCGCCGCGTAGATCTCGACAACTTCACGAGCCGCGGCGAGGATCCGGCGGAGCTGCTGCGGACCCTGCGGGTGATGGTCAACCACCTGTTCCCCGCGCCCGGCAGCGCCGCCGGCGCGCAGGCGGACGCCCGCCGCGACGAGGTGGAGCAGATCCAGCGGGCCAACGGCTTCGACCCGCTTCAGCATGAGCAGCTTCGCGAGGACCTCAAACGCGGTCGGATCGGTCTGGCCCGCAACCGGCTTGCCGCCGACACCGAGATCCGCGATGTGGAGCCGCAGGATGTCATCGACGCGCAGTCCGGCTGCCCCGGCGAGGCCGTCCGCGCGGGCGAGGATGCCATCCGCCGCGGACGCGTGGCCGTCGTTTCGCTGGCCGGCGGCGTGGGCTCGCGCTGGACACGCGGCGCGGGCGTCGTGAAGGCGGCCAACCCGTTCGTCTTCATCGACGGACGGCACCGTTCATTCATGGAAATCCACCTGGCCAAGAGCCGGCGGACGTCGCGCACATACGGGCAGGACCTGCCGCACGTTTTCACGACGAGCTTCCTGACGCACGGGCCGATCGAGAAGCACCTGGAACTGAACGAGAACTACGGCTACGCCGGCCCGCTGGGCCTCTCGCCGGGGCGGTCGATCGGGATGCGGCTTGTGCCGATGGTGCGCGACCTGCGATTCCTCTGGGAGGAGCTGCCGCAGGAGACGCTGGATGAGTACAAGCAGAAGCTCCGCGACGATGTGCGCCGGGCCCTGATCGACTGGGCACGGCAGCGGGGCGAGGCGAGCGACTACCTTGACAACGTGCCGCTGCAGTGCTTTCACCCGCCGGGCCACTGGTACGAGGTGCCGAACCTGCTGCGGAACGGCGTACTGGCGAAGCTGCTCGCGGAGCGGCCGTCGCTGAAGTATCTGATGGTGCACAACATCGACACGCTCGGGGCGGACGTGGATCCGGGCGTGCTCGGCCTGCACATCCGCAGCGGCAATTGCCTGACATTCGAGGTGATCGGGCGGCGGATCGAGGACCGTGGCGGCGGGCTTGCCCGCGTGAACGGCCGTGTTCGGCTGCTCGAGGGGCTCGCGCAGCCGCGCGAGTCGGATGAGTTCCGGCTGAGCTACTACAACTCAGGGACGACGTGGGTGGATCTCGACCGGCTGCTCGAGGTGTTCGGCCTGACGCGGGATCAGCTTCGCGGGCCGGAGGAGGCGATCGTGGAGCGGATCCGCGCGGTGGCGGCGCGCGTGCCGACGTACGTGACGATCAAAGAGGTCAAGCGCCGCTGGGGCCACGGGCAGGAGGACGTGTTCCCCGTGAGCCAGACGGAGAAGCTCTGGGGCGACATGACGTCGCTGTCCGATGTGGCGTGCGGCTACGTGGTCGTGTCGCGGCTCCGCGGCCAGCAGCTCAAGGACGTGGCGCAGCTCGACCCGTGGATGAACGACGGCTCGCTCGACTATGTGAAACGCCTGTGCGAGTTTGCCTGATTCCGCGGCGTCGGCCGGGGCTGCCTCAGGCGAACGTCGCCACGATCCGCCGCACGGTGGCGGCGTTCGCGAGCCGGACCGGGCACGCCTCGGCGCAGGCCGTGCAGTCACCGCAACGCGCGGTCAGGGCGGAGAGGTCGCCGCCGAGCGCGCGGAATTCCGACCGCGCATGGTCCGGCCAGCCATACTCGTCGTGATACATGCGGACTCGCATGAGGTCGTTCACCGGCACGCCGTTCGGGCATGCCTTCGCGCAGCTCGCGCACATCAGGCAGACCCCGGATCGGCCGTCGAAGAACTCGGCGGCCGCCCGCTTCTCGGACAGGCTCGGCTTGATGTCCTTCAGGTCCAGCGCCTTGACGGTCTCGACCTGTTCGAGCGAGTTGATGCTCGTCAGCACGCTGTCGGCCCCCGCCTCCAGCATCGCCTTGACGTGCGGCTGGAAGACGCTCGCGCCCTTCTCGACGGCGCTTTGCGCGCCGCTCTTCATGGAAAGGATCCCCACGCCGTTCTTCCGCATCGACCGAAGATTCTTGAGGAAGGCATCGCCCTTCTGTTCGGGCCCCCGTTGCCGGCCGCGCCCGCCGCCGACCGGAGCCAGCGACAGCAGCGCCGCATCGAAATACGTCGGCGCCTTGTCCAGCACCATCTCCATCACGCCGGTCATGTCGCCGTGGCACACAAAGCCCGTGTGGCGGAGCTTGCCCTTCTTCTTGAGCGTGTCCTGCTGCTTCTGGATCGCTTCGAGGCGGCGCGGATCGGGCCTGTGCAGCTCGGTGAACAGGCCATCCACGTGGTCCGTGCCGAGGATGGTGAGCATCTCGTCCACCTCGGCTTCCTTCTCCGGCGTGTAGCTCTTGAGGCACAGAAAGACCTTGTCGCGGTACGCCTTGTCCGCCTTGAACAGGTCGCCCACGGCCGCGATGCTTCGGCCGTTCACATAGCTCTTCGACGTGTGGACAAGGTTGATGCCCCGGTCGATCGCGGCCTTGAGGATTCGCGTGCCCTGCTTCTCGGAGATGCGGATCGCGCCGAAGCTTACGAACGTGACGGGGTACTTCGTCCTGCCAAGCACCCCGTGAGGCAGCGGCGGTTGGGGGGGCTTGTCCGGCGACTTCTCGGCACCGAAGGCGCCGACGGCCAGCGCGCCGATGCCTGTCGCCGCCGCGCCGCACGCCGCGTTCCGAAGGAATTCCCGCCGTGTTACGTGATGATCTCGTGGGTCTTTCACAGCAACCTCGCTCATCAGACGTCCTGAGGATCGCCAATGCGACTATTCTACACGGGCGCCCGGACGGCACAAACGCCCGCCCCTTGGCGGGGCAGGCTCGGGGGGCCGTGACAGCATCGGCGGGAACGGAGAACGCGCGGGTGCCATGCCCAAGCT
>CAZMVY010000318.1:0-3464 GCA_964569765.1 uncultured Planctomycetales bacterium | reverse complement strand
AATCAACCGTCTCCTACCTCGTCATCACTATGAAATGGCCAAACTCCAGGTGCGGTCTCTCCGAGACCGCGTGCCCGCTATAAGCACCCCGCCTTCGGTGCCCGGTTCGGACCGTTGAAACACGCCTGGAAGGTAGCGAAGTCCGTCAGGTCCACGTCACCGTCACCGTCGAGGTCAGCGTCCACCTGGCAGGTCGTCTTCGGCTCGCGATTCGGACCGTTGAAACATGCCTGAAACAGCGCGAAATCGCTGAGGTCCACGTCGCCGTCAACATCAAAATCGGCCGTGGCGACCGACGAGACCGTCAGCGCCGCCTCCTCCGAAACCGCGCTTCCGCAACCGCCGGTCACAACGCACCGGTAGCCCGCAACATCACTGCTGTCGGCGTTCGAGACGACGAGAGTCGCTGTGGTTGCCCCGGTGTAATGACCACCGTCGGCAAGGTCAGCGCCGTCCTTCTGCCACTGGTAGCTCAGCGTCCCGTCGCCGATCGCCGCCACGGTGAACGTCGCGGTCCCGCCCGCCGGGACATCCTGCGCCACCGGCTGCTCGGTGATCGCCGTCGCGGCCCGCAGCGTCAGTGCCGCCTCGTTCGATGTCGCGCTGCCGCACGAATTGGTCACGACGCAACGGTATGCGCCGACGTCTGCCGCATCCGCGCCCGTAACGGTGAGCGTCGCCGTCGTGACGCCCGAGTAGTGCCCGCCGTTGCCGAGGTTGACCTGGTTCTTCTGCCACTGGTACGCCAGCGGCGCCGTGCCCGTCGCGGCGACGGTGAACACCGCTGTCCCGCCCGGGCAGATGCTCTGTTCCGCCGGCTGCTGCGTGATGCTCGGCGCAATGCAGGTAACGGAGAGGTCGATATCCTCCCGACGGACGTCGCCGGCGAACACCTGCACTCCCGTGTGTGTCGCCGAAGCGGCGCCCTTTGTGGCCGTAACGCTGTAGGTCGTATACGAGCCCGTTGGGGCCGGAATCTGCGTCACAACGTAGTAGCCGCCGGCGTCAGTCTGGATCGTCCCGAGCGAGCCGACCTGAACGGTTGCGTCATCCACCGGCACGCCGGCATTGGTCACGCGCCCGTACAGCGTTCCCTCCGTTGCCGTGGCCGGATTGCGCCAGGGCATCGGCGGCACCGGTGCCGTTTCCGTGAAGAAGTTCGCTGCGACATAGGGATACCAGTCACTCCAGGTTGTACCCGTATCGTTCGTCGAATAGTAGGAATATGTACACAGGCCGTCCGCGCCAGCGTTGCGGGCATACTGCATCTGGATAATGCTGTTCGCAAATGAGTTCATGTAAATGCCGGGGCCGATGACCACCTGGCGGTTGTATCGCCAGAGATTCAGCGTGTTGTTCACCCAGTCGCGGTAGGTCTGCTTGTAGCTGCCGTCCTCGTCGAAATACGCCATCAGAATCGGAGAGTCCAGGTAGCCTTGCGACTGCCAGTACTCCCAATCGCTGTACACCTCGTAATAGGGACGCGTGTTGTGGAAGTCCGTGCTGCACGGATACCAGGTCACCACTGCGGCGCTGTACCGCACCGGCTGTCGCGGATTGCTCGTAATCAGCGGAATCTCCCACCGCATCCGGCGCACCACCTCGGTGACACTCCGCCGGCGGAAGTCGTCCCATTGCGCATCGCCCGTCGCATTCGGTACGTCGGACCGGTTGTAGATCCGCTGGAAGCGCTTCAGGCTCGAGTTGGGATAGTTGAGGTCCGCCGGGTAGCCGGAGTCCTGCTGCACGTAGCGGATGTAATCCCAGTGGATGCCGTCGATCGGATAGTCGGTGACCAGCTCCCGGACCACCGACGCGAGGTAGTCCTGCACGTCCGGCGAGCCCGGATCGAATTCGTAGTAGCTGCCGACCTTGGCCACCGTACCAATCGCCGCCTTCGGCACCTTGAGCCACTCCGGATGCGCGGCGAGGTAGGCGTTGCCGGCCGGCGGCCAGACGGCCGACACCCGGAACGCCACCAGCCAGCAGTGCAGCTCGATCCCGTTTGCGTGCGCCTGCTGGCACATGTAGGCGAGCGGATCGAAACTCTCCGTGACGTAGATCGACCGCGGCACGATGTTCGACCGCCAGTACGCCCCGTGCGAGCCGACCTCATTGTCGTGAAAGGCGAGGACCTCCGCGAAAATCGCGTTGTAACGGCCTTGTACGGCCAGCGAGATCATCTGGTCCACCTGCGCCTGCGTCTGCATTCCGATGTGGAACGCGTCGGCCCAGAACGCCCGGAACTCCGGGGCACTGAATACCGCCGTCACCGTCTTGACTGTATCCATCGTCACCGTCGTGTTCGGCGAATTCGGGTCCGCCACCGGCGAGCCGGCCGAGACGGTCCAGTGATGAAACGTATAGCCGGGTTTCGCGGTCGCGGATATGCTCACGACTTCGTTCAGGTTCTTGTTGTACGGCCCGCCCACCGGAGGGACCGTCGTGCCGGCACCGGCCGGACTGATCGCCATCGTCAACGAAATGGGGACGAACACCGCCGTCACGGTCTTTGTCACATCCATCGTTACGGTGGTGTTCGGCGACGTCGGGTTCGCCACCTGCGCCCCGGCCGATACCTGCCACTGGCTGAAGACATAATTGGGCGCCGCCGTCGCCGAGATGGCCACTACGTCCCCGGAGGTGTAGCTGTACGGCCCGCCAACCGCCGGCGTGGTGGTACCCGCGCCGGCCGGACTCACAGCCATCGTGAGGTCAACGGGCTCGGGCTTGAAGAACCGGACCGCGTCGGCATACACCCTCGCGTTCGCTGTCGCCGACTGGTTCGTCAGCGTGACCCGGCCGTTCGTGGACGAGCCGGCGAGAAAGTTGAACGTGCCCAGCAGAACCCATTGCCCGGTGTTGATCGTCTGGTCGATGGTCACAGCCTGGCTGCCACCGTTGTAATAGACCGTATAGCGCGCATCGGTAATATGCGTGCCGTCTCCCGACGGATACCATACGAACACCTGATAATCACCGGCTGTCGGTATCGTCGGCTGCCATTGAACCGACCCGCTGGGCGTTGTGGCCGTACTCGCACGCCGGTAATCCGCACCATACTTGTCCGAAGCGGTCGTCCGCGTGCTCCATGTCCCGGACAACACGCTGAAACCCGCGCTGCTGTTGTCAACGATGACCTCTGCGCCAGAGAGCGACCCGGATCCCGCGAGAGCAATCACAAGGACGGTGATCCCAAACCGGCAAAGGCAGGATGTGCGAATCATAGACTTCCTCCCCTGACAAGGGTGATTTCGATCGCAGTCAAGAGACGGTAACGCCCCCCTGCGAGTGCACCGCGATACGCGGTGTCAATTGATTCTACCCCGATCCCCGGCATGCTGCAACGAAAAACCCCCGTAGGACATTGCCCCTCACCCGCCGTACCCAGCAAGACCCGCGGAGGCTAAACAGCCGCACCGCTCAGACGAAAACCTAGATCTACACTGGAAACCGCTGGCCAC
>CAZMVY010000317.1:0-3474 GCA_964569765.1 uncultured Planctomycetales bacterium | reverse complement strand
CCAGCTCTTCCCGCACAACGCCGTCGAGTATTTCGTCAGCTACTACGACTACTACCAACCCGAAGCGTACATCCCGCAGCGCGACATCTACATCGAGAAGGATGCCGCCCGCAACGATGACCTCGACCGCCTCCGCCTCAGTGCCACCAGCTCGCTCGTCTCGCGGCGCGACGTGATCATCGTCGCGAGCGTGTCCTGCATCTTCGGCCTCGGTTCACCGGAGGACTACAAAGCCAGCGTGATTTCGCTCCGCCGCGGCGAGCAGGTCGAGCGTGACGAGCTGCTCCGTCGCTTCGTGGACCTGCAATACCAGCGGAATGACGTCGCGTTCAAGCGGGGTACCTTCCGCGTCCGCGGCGACGTGATCGAGATCCACCCCGCCTATGAGGAGTGTGCCTACCGCATTGAGCTTTTCGGCGACGAGGTGGATCGCATCGAGATGATCAACCCGCTCACGGGCGAGGCCCTCGCCCAGGACGATCACTTCTTCCTCTACCCGGCCGTCCACTACGTGATGCCGGAGGACCGCATCCAGCGGGCCGTCCAGTCGATCCGCGAAGAGCTCGAACAGCGTCTGATGGAGCTTCGGCGCCACGGCAAGCTGCTGGAGGCGCAGCGCCTTGCCGCGCGCACGAAATATGACATTGAGATGATCCTCGAGGTCGGCTACTGCAGCGGCATCGAGAACTACTCCCGCCACCTCGCCGGCACGCCGCCGGGAGCCAAGCCGTATACCCTCGTTGATTACTTCCCCAAGGACTTTCTCCTCATCCTCGACGAATCGCACGTGACGATCCCGCAGCTCAACGCGATGTACGCCGGCGACCGCAGCCGAAAGGAGGTCCTCGTCGAGCATGGGTTCCGCCTGCCAAGCTGCCTCGACAACCGCCCCATGCGATTCGAGGAGTTCGAGAGCATGTGGAACCTGGTGCTCTTCACCTCGGCTACGCCCGGGCCGTACGAACTGAAGGCCTGCGGCGGCGAGGTCGTCGCGCAGATCATCCGCCCCACCGGCCTGGTGGACCCGAAGATCGAAGTATGCCCGGCGCGCGGCCAGGTGCCGGACCTGCTCCGGCGCATCAGCGAGCGGGCCGCGGCAGGCGAGCGCGTCCTCGTCACGACGCTTACCAAGCGCCTGGCCGAGGACCTCTCGAACTACATCCAGCAGGAGGGCCTCCGCGGTCGCTACCTCCACAGCGAGATCGACACGCTCGAACGCGTCGAGATCCTCAAGGCCCTGCGGACCGGCGAGTTTGATGTGCTCGTCGGCGTCAACCTCCTCCGCGAGGGCCTCGACCTGCCCGAAGTGTCACTCGTAGCGATCATGGACGCGGACAAGGAGGGCTTTCTGCGCAGCGAGACGTCGTTGATCCAGACGATCGGCCGCACCGCCCGCAACGTGAACGCCGAGGTCGTGCTGTACGCCGACAAGATCACGCCGAGCATGCAACGGGCCATCGACGAAACGAACCGCCGCCGCGCCATCCAGCTCAAGTACAACGAGGAGCACGGCATCACGCCGGAGACGATCAAGAAGGAGATCCGCGCCGGCCTCGAGACCCAGATCAGCGCCCGTCGCGTAGCCATGGAGGCGATCCACGCCAGCGAGGAGGAGATGGACCGCACCGAGTTGCTGGCGGCCCTGGAAAAGGAAATGCTCGAAGCCGCCGAGATGCTTGAATTCGAGAAGGCCGCGGCGCTGCGCGCCCGGATCAAGCAGCTCAAGGAGATGCCCGAACTGGCCACGGCAGGCGGCGGCGATGGCAGCGCCGATGGCGACGCCGGCGCCGCTCGCGACGGCAACGCCCGCCGCCAGGGCCGCCGCAACGGCGCGGCAGCTCAGTCCGCTCACCCCGCTCCGGTGAAGAAAGACGCCGGCCCGTGGAAGCCCAGGCGCCAGCACCGGCGAAAGGGCTGATGGCGACCTGCCGCGAACCGCGAGCCCGACAGAGCACGAAGCGTAAGCGAGCGTCCCTCTTCTCCGGGAGCTCCGCTTGTCCCCTGCCTCCCCTTCCGCTATAACCCTATGCCGTCCGCAAGGAGCAATGACCGTGCAGCACGAAGACCCAGCCGGCACACTGAAAGACCTTTCGGCCCGGATCATCGCCATCCGGGACTCTCTTTGACTTGCCCGCCAAGCTGGCCCGCCTGGGCGAGCTCGAACTCAGAATGGCGGCGCCCGGCTTCTGGGACAACCCCGATGCCTCGCAGGCCGTGATCAAGGAAGTCAAGTCGCTCAAGGCGGCTACGGAGCCCGTCCAGGCGCTTCTTAAACGACTCGAGGATGCCCAGGTCATGCTCGAACTCGGCCAGCCCGAGGGCGATGCCGCCACGCTCGCAGCGCGTGACAGGGAGTTGACCGCACTCGCCCGCGAGACGGAGCGCGTCGAGCTGATGACGCTGCTGTCCGGCCCGAACGACGACAGGGACTGTTTCTTTTCCATTCAAGCCGGGGCCGGCGGCACGGAAGCCTGCGATTGGGCCGAGATGCTCCTTCGCATGTACCTCCGCTACTTCGAACGCAACGGCTACGAGGCCGAGGAACTCGCCCGCACCGACGGCGAAGGCGCCGGCATCCGCAGCATTACGCTCCGCGTCAAAGGACCTTACGCCACCGGCTATCTCTCCTGCGAGCGCGGCGTCCACCGCCTCGTACGGATCAGCCCCTTCGACGCCAACGCCCGCCGCCACACCAGCTTCGCGGCCGTCGACGTGCTGCCCGAACTGCCCGAGGCCGACACCGACCTGAAGGAGAACGACCTCGACATTGTGTTCTTCCGCCGCTCCTCGGGCGCTGGCGGCCAGAACGTCAATAAGCTCTCGACGGCCGTCCGCATCAAACATATTCCGACCGGCATCGTCGTCGAGTGCGTCAATGAACGGAGCCAGCAGCAGAACAAGAAAATGGCCCTCTCCATCCTCCAGGCCAAGATCGATCGCCTGGAGCAGGAGAAACGCGCCAAGGCACTGGCCAAGCTCTACGGCGACAAGGGCGAGATCGCCTGGGGCCCTCAGCTCCGCAGCTACGTCCTGCCGCCGTACCAGCGCGTCAAGGATCTTCGCACGGGCTACGAAACGGGCAACCCGCAGGCGGTCCTGGACGGCGACATCCAGCCGTTCATCGAAGCCGAGCTGCGGCGCAGGCGGAAGAACGCGGGGTAGAGACAGTCGCTGAACCGATGGAGGAGGCAGACTGATGTCGGACATCCCGGTGGCTCTTCCCCATGAAGAGATCGGCGCCTTCTGTCGACGGTGGAAGATTCGAGAGCTGTCGCTTTTCGGCTCTGTGCTGCGGGACGATTTCAGCCCGGACAGCCAAGTATACAGGTAGGGTATGCGCGCGCACCGATCGTGGCCAGTGCGCCAGACAGAATGGCACGCAATGGGCGTGCCCTACCGCTACCGCTCCTCTTGCAGACGACGCCCTGCCAGCATACGAATGGGCGAAATGAGAACGGTTTCTGCACTACTGCT
>CAZMVY010000316.1:0-3486 GCA_964569765.1 uncultured Planctomycetales bacterium | reverse complement strand
TCAAGGAACTCGTGGCGACCCTCGAGCAAGAAGGCTTGTCGAAGCACCTGTGACCAGATGAGGGGCCGGGACGATCAGGGGCTTGTCACGTTCGCGTTTCGGCGACGGAATCGGATATGGGCTGCGTGATGCGGGCTCGGCGCCACGCCCAGGCCGTCGCCGCCGTCAGAAGCGCTACCACGCCGAGGTGAATACCGTACCAGCGGACGGGGTGCCAGCCGAGACAGAACACGCCGATCAGCCAGCCGAGCATCGCCAGGGCGGCCAGACGCGTGCCGCCGGTCCACCGGTCGCGGTTGCCGTGCAGCCGGGCGGCCATCGTCCGCCACACGACGACCAGCGCGGGCATCGCCAGCACGAGGTAGTACGCCCGCATCATCGGCGTGAACCCGACCGCGGCCAGCATCCAGCGGGCGGCCCCCGCGGTCCAGGCGTCGCGGCCGCGCGGCGGACCGGCCTTACCGGTCACCACAAGCAACACACACGCCGCCACCCCGAGCGTGAGCCACCAGATCCAGAGCACCGCGCGAGCGGAAAGGTCGGCGAGGTGGAAGCGCGGGACGTCGGCCAGCGGAAACCGGCGGATTCCCCACGGCTGATCGCGGGGCGGCATGGGGGCGAGCGTGAGGATCTGGTTCGGCCGCAGGGCCGCCCGTTCCGCCTGCACGACATCCGCGGGCGCGGGGCCGGAGATCATGACGAGTTCGTCGGCGTCGGGGATAGCCCGGAGCCACCGCGTCAGCACCGAGGCATAGGAGAAGTTGCTCCAGTGGCGAAACACATCGAGCTGAAACGGGTCTTCGATCTGGCGCCGGCCGGAGTGCCACTCGCAGCGCGTGAGCCAGAGGCGATGCTCGTCGATCGCCCCCCGCCAACCGAAGAACATGGCACTCGGAACGAAGTCGAGGAGCACGCCGGCCAGCACCACGCCGGCAACGGCCCGCCACTGGCGGCGTAACAGCAGGTAGCCGACGAGAAGGAAGGGGAGCGTCTTGACAAGGGCCGCGACGCCGACGAGCAGGCCGCCGGCCAGCGGACGGTGGCGCGAGACGAGCGTCAGCCCGGCCATGCAGGCAATCAGCGCCCAGAGCGTGAGTTGGTTGCCCACGATGACCTGTTCCAGATTGGCCGCCGCCAGCAACGCGGGCCAGACGAACGACGCGCCCGCACCGGGCGGCCCCTTCGCGGGATCGGGGGTGGGTCCCCACCACCGGTACGCGATCCAGAGCGAGGCCACCGCCGCGGCGACGTTGGAAGCCACGTAGGCGATCAGACCGACCGGCCGCGGCAGCCAGACGGTGAAGGGCCAGAGCGCGAACGAGGCTGCGGGCAGGTAGCCGAACATCGCTGTGGCCGGGGCGGTCTCGCGGTGCTGCCAGACGTACGCCGACTCGCGCTGAAGGCTGCCCCAGTTGGGCCGGTCCTTCAGGCCCCGCCAAACGCCGCTGACCGCCCCCGCGCCGATGATGGCAGCGACGAGGATCCAGGCCACCGCCGTGATCGGATTGCCGGTTGTACCGCGAACGTCGCCCATCCGCCGGCCCGTCCCATGACCGCACCGCCTGATCCTTGAATACCGAGCGGACGGCATCATAAAAGGCAGACAGCCGGCCCGCACGCCCGGGACGCGTCTGATGCCGCAGCGATTCGCGGCCCGTTTCGATTGGTTGCCGGAACCGTCGCGGAAGGGTACCCTCGGCCCCACGAGTCGGGAACCGTACCCGGCGTAACGCCGAAAGGAGAAGCGATTATGAAGCCGTTCGGGGCGAGAGTGTATTTGGCTGTGTTCGTGGTTGGAGGACTCTTCGCGTCGGGTCTGAACGCACAGCAGAGGCCGTTCAACGGTCTGCACATGAACATGGGCAACCTGTCGCGGTTGTCCGACGCGAAGTCCCGGTCGATCTCGCCGGAGAACTTCACCGGGGAGAAGGGCCAGGGCGGCATGGCGACGGAGGGGACGGGCAAGAACGCCGCGCGTGACCTGGGCCGGGGCTGGAAGATCTCGCCCTCGGTGCGGATCAAGAGCAAGGAGACGTTCACGCTCGCGGAGATCAACGGTTCGGGGGCAATTCAGCAGATCTGGCTGACGCCGACGGGCCACTGGCGGTTCTTCATCCTGCGGATGTACTGGGACGGCGAGAAGCAGCCGTCGGTCGAGTGCCCGGTCGGCGACTTCTTCGCGTGCGGCTGGGGCGAATACGCACAGATCTCGTCGCTGGCCGTGTGCGTGAACCCCGGGCGGGCGCTGAATTGCTACTGGCCGATGCCGTTCCGCAAGTCGGCGAAGCTCACGCTGGAGAACCTCGCCACGGAGGACACGACGCTCTACTACCAGATCAACTACACGCTGACGGACGTGCCGGAAGACGAGGCGTATTTCCACGCCCAGTTCCGGCGGGTGAACCCGCTGCCGTACAAGCAGGTCTATACGATCGTGGACGGCATCCGCGGCAAGGGCCACTACGTCGGCACGTACCTCGCCTGGGGCGTGAACAACGTCGGGTGGTGGGGTGAGGGCGAGATCAAGTTCTACATGGACGGCGACGAGGAGTTCCCGACGATCTGTGGCACGGGCACGGAGGACTACTTCTGCGGCTCATACAACTTCGACGTGGGCAAGGAGAAGGGCGGCTACCGCGAGTTCACTACGCCGTACGCGGGTCTGGCCCAGGTGATCCGGCCGGACGGGTTGTACGCGTCGCAGCAGCGGTTCGGGCTCTACCGCTGGCACATCATGGACCCGATCCGCTTTGAGCAGGACCTTCGGGTGACGATCCAGGCGCTCGGCTGGCGCTCCGGCGGACGCTATCTGCCGCTGAAGGACGACATCGCCTCGACGGCATTCTGGTACCAGACGGAGCCGCATGCACCGTTCCCGAAGCTGCCGGAGAAGGATGAACTCGAGGTGAACTAGTGCCGTTTTCGGTCAGAGAGTTATGGCGCCATAACTCCTGTTAAAACAGGGGGTTGCGTCAACAGGTTATCCACAGTATATAGGGTCTCCGCGTGTTGAGAACCACCACAGTTCATCACGAGGAAACCCGCAATGGTCGCAGTCAGGGCACGGACGCCCAACCCCTACGAGCGAGAGAAACTGCACCGTATGAAACGCCAATCCACCAATGCTGTCAACAGTCGTCACGGCGGCGATGAACCCGGCCGCTGACCGCTGCACGGCACGACGGCGGAGGGACTCAAACCTCAACCTCCGGTCTCGTAGACCGGCGCTCTGGTTCCATCTGAGCTACGCCGTCAATCGAAGCGGGAAAGTCCGCACAGCGGCCCCTGCGCGATCAACGGAACGCGCAGGGCTCAAACCTGATTCCCGCGGACACCACCGATTCTCGGGACCGCGGCCTCCCCAACGGAGGCTTGACCTTCCTGTCTGGAGTGCGGCCTCTCTGAGGCCGCGCGGTCTCGGAGAGACCGCACCTGGAGTTTGGCCATTTCATAGCCCGCCGGCAGTTGGCCTGACGGCACCGTCGG
>CAZMVY010000315.1:0-3499 GCA_964569765.1 uncultured Planctomycetales bacterium | reverse complement strand
GGGCCACGGCGTTCTGGGCCCTTGTGGCGAGGGTGGCCCCGCGCCCTGACGCGTTTCCTGCGCACCGCTGGCTTGCGGCGATCTTCCTGCAACTGCTCGCGCTGACATTCTTCTACCTGCACCGGCAACGATAACGCCCGCGCCGCTCGCCGCCGTTTGGGTGCCGCGGTTCGATTTTGCGGTTGAACGCGCCCGCGGTTTCATACCGGCTCCGAAGGAGCCGAGGAGTGTTGCCACGGGTGCAGCGAAGCGGAAGCCGCGGTGGCCGCGGTCCGAGGCCGTCGATCCTGCCACGGCCCTCCTTGCCGACTCTTGATATCTTTATCTTGACATATTCATAGATCATGATATATTAGGGCATGATGGCGACACGGCTCCGAGACCGGGAATTGATTCCGATGGGCGTGCTGGAGCACGTGGCTTCGATGATGCGCGTGCTGGCGCATCCGCATCGGTTGCGGATCTGTGAACTGCTGCGGGGCGGCGATCTGACCGTCGGGGCCCTGGCCGAGGAGCTGGGTCTGCCGCCGGCGGCGGTGAGCCAGCACCTGGCGATCATGCGGGCGCACGGCGTTCTGGCCCCCGAGCGGGACGGCAAGACCGTCCGCTACCGCGTGGTCCATCCCGCCCCCGGCTGGCTGCTCTCGTGCATCCGGCGGCATGTGGGCGGGAAGCGCGAGGGGCCGATGGACTGAGATGGGACAGTGATATGGATCGCGTGCGGAGCGGCCTTGGGCCGGCGCCCGGGGTGGGCGAGCCGGCCGCTCGCGGCAGGCGAGGGGGCGTCGCGAGGCGTGGTCGTGGCCACGGTGGAAGCTAATGCGGATAAGCGTCAGGAGTACCGGAGCATGGCAGCACTGAAGTTGGTCGTTGTGGGCGGCGTGGCGGGGGGCGCGACGGCAGCCGCTCGCGCCCGCCGCCTCAGCGAGGACGCGCGCATCGTCGTGCTGGAGCGCGGCCCGCACGTCTCGTTCGCGAACTGCGGGTTGCCGTACCACATCGGCGGCGAGATTCCGGAGCGGGCTGCGCTGCTCGTGCAGACTCCGGAGCGTCTGCGAGCCCGGTATAATCTCGACGTCCGCGTGCGGTCCGAGGTGCTTTCGATCGACCGCACGGCGCGGCAGGTCCGTGTCCGCGACCTCGAGACCGGCCGCGAATACGTCGAAGACTACGACAAGCTGATTCTCTCGCCGGGTGCTGCGCCGTTGCGGCCGCCGCTGCCGGGTATCGACCACCCGCGGATCTTCGTCCTGCGGAATATCCCCGACATGGACCAGATCAAGTCGGTGGTCGACGCGGGCGCCAGGAGCGCGATCGTTGTCGGCGGCGGTTACATCGGCCTCGAGATGGCCGAGAGCCTGCGGCGTCGCGGGCTGAGCGTCTCGCTCGTGGAGATGCTCGATCAGGTGATGCCGCCGCTGGACCGCGAGATGGCCACGGCCGTTCACCAGGTGCTGACGCTCAACGGCGTGCAGCTCTTCCTTGGCGAGGCGGTGGAGTCCTTCGCCGACGCGGACGGCAAGGTGCGAGCGACACTGCGGAGCGGCGTCGATCTCACGGCGGATCTGGTAATCCTGTCGGTCGGTGTGCGGCCGGATTCAAAGCTTGCCGTCGACGCCGGGCTCGAGGTGACCGACCGCGGCGCGATCCGTGTCAACGACCACATGCAGACGTCCGATCCCGACATCTACGCCGTCGGCGACGCGGTCGCGGTCAAGGACTATGTGACGGGCGCGGATACACTGATCCCGCTGGCCGGCCCGGCCAACCGCCAGGGGCGGATTGCGGCGGACAACATCTTCGGCCGCCACAGCACCTATCGCGGTTCGCAGGGCACGGCGATCCTTCGTGTCTTTGATCTCATCGTCGGCATGACCGGCGCCAGCGAGAAGGTTTTGCGCTCCGCAGGCATTGACTACGAGAAGGTGTACGTCCACCCGGTGGACCACGCGGACTATTACCCCGGCGCCGCGCCGATGAGTCTTAAACTGGTCTTTGCGAGGAAGGACGGGCGCGTTCTCGGCGCGCAGATCACCGGCACGCGGGGCGTGGACAAGCGGATCGACGTGCTTGCGACGGCCATTCAGGCGGGCATGACGGTGTACGACCTCGAACAGGCGGAGCTGGCGTATGCCCCGCCGTTCGGTGCCGCCAAGGATCCCGTAAACATGGCCGGGTTCGTGGCGGCCAACGTCCTTCGCGGCGATGTCGCGATCGCGCACGCCGACGCGCTCGCCGGGGGCTTCCTGCTGGACGTCCGCGAGCCGGCGGAGCATCGCGCGGGGGCGATTCCCGGCTCGGTGCTGATTCCGCTGGGTCAGTTGCGGTCAAGGCACCGTGAGCTTCCAAAGGACCGGCCCATCGTCGTGTACTGTCAGGTCGGGCTGCGCGGGTACATCGCGACTCGCCTGCTCGGGCAGCTCGGCTACAACGTTCGCAACCTCTCCGGCGGCTATCGCACGTACTGGGCGTTTCACGCACCCAGCGAAAGCGGCACCTGCACCGAGCAGGGTACGGCCCGGACGAACGAGAGGGGGGAAACCCTCCCAAACCCTAGTTGTTGCGGTTCGGCGGCAGGGGGGCCGCCGGCCGCAGATCATACGCTGGACGTACGCGGCAAACAGTGCCCGGGGCCGATCGTGGCGGTGGGCAAGACATTGCAGACCCTGTGCGAGGGCCAGGTGCTCCGGGTGCTCGCTACGGACCCCGGCTTTGCGGCGGACATCCCGGCCTGGTGCCGGGCGACGGGCAACGAGCTGCTCTCCGTGGAGCCGGTGAACGGACACTACGTCGCAACGCTGCGCAAGCGCGGGCCGGCGGGCGCGACGACTGCTGCCGCCCCGAGCACCGACAAGACAATCGTCGTGTTCTCGAACGATCTCGACCGGGCGATGGCGGCGTTCGTGATTGCCAACGGGGCTGCCTCCATGGGGCGGAAGGTGACGATGTTCTTCACCTTCTGGGGGCTGAACATCCTTCGCCGGCCCGACCCGCCGCCGGTACGCAAGGGCCTGCTCGACCGCATGTTCGGCTGGATGATGCCCCGTGGCGCGGAAAAGCTGACGCTTTCGAAGATGCACATGGCCGGGCTGGGCACGGCGATGATGAAATACGTCATGAAGAGCAAGCATGTCGATTCGCTGCCGGCGCTGATCGCCCAGGCGCGCCACAACGGCGTGAAGCTTGTCGCGTGTGCGATGTCCATGGACGTCATGGGCATCCAGCGGGAAGAGCTGGTTGACGGCGTGGAGGTTGGCGGCGTCGGCATGTACCTCGGCGCGGCCGATATGGCGAACGTAAACCTGTTCATCTGAGGAGGTCATACGGAGGAGGTTGCATTACTGCCAGGCAGGGTATGCGTGGAGGGCGGTGCAACGGGCTAAGCGGGCCGGAACATCGCCCCCTGCCTTTTTTACACGGCCGGGCGCGCCGGGTGGCGACCGCAGGGTGCGTGACAATTCCCGCGGCGTTGGGTGCCATGCCCAAGTCCCCGGTTTAC
>CAZMVY010000314.1:0-3505 GCA_964569765.1 uncultured Planctomycetales bacterium | reverse complement strand
CGTCCCCGTCCGCGGGGGGCAGGGCGGGGGCGGCGGCGGCGCAGTCCCCGGCCCAGGGCGAGAAGCCGTCCTCGTCCCGGTCGTGCCCGTGGAGCAGCCGGTTGCCGTCGTCGCAGTCGTCGGGGCAGGGGGTGCCGTCCGCGTCCCGGTCGATGGACGCGTCGCACGCGCCCACGACGATCTCGCCGGCGGTGGCGACCTGGTACCCGTCGGTGGTCCCCGCGGGCCCGAGGTCCGCGTAGCTCCAGTAGACGCCGTCCAGGGAGAAGCGGAAGCACCACTGGTGCCAGCCCGCGGGCACGTCGGCGAGCTGGGCCTGGTACCCGGCCGCCCCGTCCTGCACCTGCTGGAAGGTCGCGGGCTGCCACCGCCAGCGGCCGTCGGCCCCGGGCACCGTGCCTTCGGGGCCGTAGCCGGCCTCGGCCCAGAGCCCCGCCGGCGCGTCCGGCCCGACCGTCCGCCCGTCCTCCCGCACCGCGCCACGCAGCACGGGGATGGTCTCGCCCTCGGCGAGGGTGACGCGGGCGGCCGGCTGTAGGGACGCGGCCCAGTCCACCACGGGCAGCAGGCCGCGGGGCGACGGCGCGGCCTCGACGAAATCCTTCAGGTTGTTGCTGGTGTCCGGGGCCTCCGGCATCCGGCTCAGCGCGTGCCCGGCCGCGACCCGGCGCGCGGGCCGGCCCTCGCCGAGGAACCGCTGGGGGGTGCCCCAGGCCAGGGCGTCGACTGTCTGCTCCCCGCGTCCGAGCTGCAGGCTGGCGTGGTCGTCGAGCAGGTCGGCCAGGGGGTCGCGGACGTCGGCCCGCGCGGCCAGCGCGGCCGCGGCCTGCGGGTGCGCCACCACGAAGAACCCGTCCGGGCCGACCCGCCGGCCGGCCAGCGCCAGCTCGCCCACCGTGGTGCCGAACGTGTCCCGGTGGATCAGCCGGAACGCGTCCAGCGCGAGTCCCGGCCGGCCCCGCAGCTCGATGAAGACCCCCGGGCCGTCGTCGTCGCCGAGGTCCGGGACCACCTCCTCGATCCGCAGGTCCAGCGGGCAGCCCGGCCCCACGTCCACCAGGCCGTCGCAGTCGTCGTCCACCTCGTTGCCGCAGACGTCCGGGAGGCCCGGCCGGACGGTCGCGACCTCGTCGTCGCAGTCGCCCGCGCACGTGCTGACCTCGTCCCCGTCCGCGTCCCGCAGGTTGCGTTGGGGGTCCGCGTCGTCGCAGTCGCCCGCGCAGGTCGTCGCCCCGTCCCCGTCCCCGTCGTCGTGGTTGAGCGCCCGGTCCGCGTCGTCGCAGTCCACGCCCGCGGGCCAGCCGTCCCCGTCGTCGTCCACGACCGGGGGGCAAGGGGGGTTGGGCTGTCCGGGGCTGCCGCGATCGGTCCCTTCGGCCCAGGGAGTGGGACTCGCGCACCACGCGGTCAGCAGGTCGTTGGCGTCGGCCGCGGTCCGCTCGGAGGTGAGGCTCCATGACGCGCCCGCGGGCACGGGCAGCAGGGGGTGCAGCGGCACCTCGTCCAGCAAGGTCCCGAACGGGTCGCCCAGCCGCAGCGTGCCTCCGGCCGCAGCCGGCACGGGCAGGGCCGCGTCCGCGTAGTGCGTCACCACGCCGCCGTTGACCAGCGGGTCCGCGCTCGTCCCGAGGACCGCGAAGGCGCGGCCGGGCAGCAGCAGCGGGTCCGCCGCGTCGACCACGTGCGTGGGACCTTCGTCCAGGGTGAGCTGCAGGCCGTTGAGGAAGACCGCGGCCTCGCCGGGGTTGTGGACCTCCAGCCAGCGGCGTTCCACCCCCCCGACCCCGGGCTGCAGCAACAGCTCGGTGATCACCAGGTCGCCCGCGTGCAGCGGTCGGGCGCAGAAGGACACCCCGGTCGCGCAGCGCAACCCCGCGGCGCAGCCCGCGTCCTGCTGGCAGCAGCGCTGCCGCGCGAGGAAGACGCAGGCGTGGGTCGCATCGTCGCAGCGGCCGAGCTGGCAGGGGTCCGCGGCCGGGCAGTCCGCGTGGGACGCGCAGCAGCCCGGGATGGGCTCCAGAGTGCAGAGGTGGGCCGTGTCGTCGCAGCGGCCGACCTGACAGGGGGGGACCCCGGGGCAGTCCGCGTCCGCGGTGCAGCAGCCCGGCACGGCCTGCTCCACGCAGCGGTGCGTCGCGAGGTCGCAGGACGCGGCCTGACAGGGCCCGGACGGGAGGCAGGCCTCGTCCCCGGTGCAGCAGCCGGGCACGGGGTCCAGGGTGCAGGCGTGGGTCTCCTCGTCGCAGCGGCCGGCCTGACAGGGGGGCGCGTCGGGGCAGAGCGCGTCGTCCGTGCAGCAGTCCGGGAGGGGCTCCGCACCGCAGGTGTGCGTGGCGGGGTCGCAGCGGCGGGCGAGGCAGGGCTCCGCGGGGAAGGGGCAGTCCTCGTCGGCCGCGCAGCAGCCCGGCACGGGCTCCTGGACGCAGCGGTACAGGGCGCGGTCGCAGCGGCCCGCGACGCAGGGCGCGACGCCGGGGCACTGGTCGTCCTGGGTGCAGCAGTCGGGCACCGGCTCGAGGACGCAGCCGTGGGTGTCGAGGTCGCAGCGGGCCGCCTGGCAGGGGTCGGCCGGGGTCGGACAGTCGTCGTCCGCGGCGCAGCAGCCCGGGACCGCGTCGAACTGGCAGGTGCGGGTGTCGGGGTCGCAGCGGCCGGCCTGGCAGGGGTCCCCGGAGGGGCAGTCCCCGTCCTGCTGGCAGCAGCCCGGGACGTCGCCGAGGACGCAGGGGTGGGAGCCCAGGGCGCAGCGGCCGTGCTGGCAGGGGTCGGGGGCCGGGCAGTCGTCGTCCGCGGTGCAGCAGTCCGGCACGGGCTCGGCCGTGCAGCGGGAGGTCTGCGGGTCGCAGCGGCCCACCAGACACTGCGACCCCGTGCGGCACTCCGTGTCCTGGCGGCAGCAGCCCTCGACGAGCGCGTGGCGGCACTGCTGCCCCTCGGGGGTGCACGTGTCCAGGGTGCAGGGGTCGTCGTCCGCGCAGTCCGCATCCGCGAGGCACTCCGGCGCGGCGCTCCCTTCCCCCTCGGCCTCACCTTCTCCCGCATCGCACCCGGACAGCAGCGAGAGGAGCAGCAAGGAGGCGAGGGCGAGCAGTCCGACCTGGCGAGCGAGACCCCCTCTCTGAATCATCCACCTCTCCATGACCATGGTACCAGTGGCTCCTGCGAGCAAATCTCTTCTCTCTTAGTATAGAAACCGGCCAAGTGGCCGTCCAGGCAAAGCGGCCGAAAGGCAGTTTAGGCCAAGTGACCAACCGGTCAGGTGCGGAGGAGCAGCTCGCCGGGAGCTGCCGGGCGGCAGCGCCGAGGGGCTGGCTGAGGGTTCAGCCAGCATCCTGGCCCGGCGGTTCTGGCCGGTCGCCGGTGGAGGGCGGCTGGTGGCGACCGGCTCCCGCGCCGGTCCAGGGTGGTGGCGCGCCCGGGCGGCGCGCGCGCCCCCCGCGCCCGGCGCGCGCGCCCCGCGCCGGGGGGGGGGGGGGGGCCCGCCGGGGGGGCCCCGGCGCCGGGG
>CAZMVY010000313.1:0-3507 GCA_964569765.1 uncultured Planctomycetales bacterium | reverse complement strand
GTGAGCAACCTTTGCAGCGGCCCGGCTGCACCCGGAGCTTCGGCAACCCCTCGCCCCGACCCAGGCGAGGAGAATCCCCCCGGCCGCCGCAGTTTCACGCCACCACCCATCCCTTGGCCCGACCTCTTCCGGCATACCATCGCACCGCCACCTCCTGCCGCCGCGAACGTCCGTCGCGGGGCAAAAAAAAGACCCAGTGCCGAACTCGACAGCACCGGGTCGTCATCACCGCAACAGAAGAACCCGGCGCCCGAGTCCGAGCGCCGGGTCGTAATCAACGCCAACGAAAAAGGATCGGCCGGGCAGGCCCCCCCTTTCTCTTTGTTCAAGGAAAGGGAACGGGGTGAGGGTAACCTCAGATCGCCCAACAGATCCCGAGCGTGGTCACGGTGCCCGAACGCTCGGGGCACAACGGATAGACCACGGCAACAGGCAGGTCTTCTGGCTTACGGATCGTCCTACTGGCCGCGCCTTCTCGCCTGTGGAGTGCGGTCTCTCTGAGACCGCGTTCCGGACTGCGGCCTCTCTGAGACCGCCATCCGCCAGGCAATGGCTTACCTGCGGCGTTCGTCCCCGATTACAGCGGCGGCTCCGCGGTGGATTTGCACCACCTTCCCTAAACCTGCAACCGCTTCACACCTGATTGTCGAACCATCCGCCTCTCTTCCGCGCCGGAGGAGAAGCGAATTGTCCGCTTACCCCTCTACCACTGCCCGAGCGGCCTGTCAAGCCCCTCGGATTGCCCCCTGCCGGCGGCACCCTCGCGTGCCATCCGTCCAACCCACCGGCGGTGTCGCTGCGGGCATCTTCGCCGCAAGTCCACACGCAGCGGCGGCATCGCCGGATGGCGCAGCACGTCCGGACCCCGGCTGCCGAATCCGGGACCCGCCCCTTACTTCTTTCCGCGTTTCACGCCGTACTTGCTGCGGCTGCGGTTGCGTGGGCGGTTCTCCTTGTCGCCGCCGACGCCAGCGCAGTCCAGCGTGCCGCGGATGATGTGGTAGCGCACGCCCGGCAGATCGCGGACACGACCACCGCGCACGAGCACAATCGAGTGCTCCTGCAGGTTATGATCGATGCCCGGGATGTACGCCGTGATCTCGCGGCCGTTCGTCAGGCGGACGCGGGCCACCTTCCGCAAGGCCGAGTTCGGCTTCTTGGGCGTTTGCGTCTTGACGATCAGGCACACGCCGCGTCGCTGCGGCGACCGCCCGAGATCGCGAACCTTCGACTTCGCCACCTGGAGGCGACGACCTCGCTTGACCAACTGATTAATCGTCGGCATTCGTTTCCTCTACTGTTGCCTGCAATACACGCGGACGGCCGTGCGCCTTCCCGATTCCCTGCGCGTCGGCGGCCACGATCCTCACTTACTTCGAATCACCCGGCTCGGGATCGGCGGCCGAGACGGCCGTCTCACCTCGCGCGGCGGATACCGGTTCCTGTGCGGCGCCCGGAGATCCGTCGCCGCCGGCCACGCCCGCCGTCGCCAGGTCGCCCTCGTTCTCACGGGCGATGCTGAGCGGCTCCAGCGGCGGCACGGCGACCGGTTCCGGAACCCGCTCGGGCACCGGCTCTCCCATGTGCTTGACCCGCATCTCGTGATACGGCCGGAAGGCCGTTCCGGCGGGAATCAGATGCCCGAGGATTACATTCTCCTTCAGACCGACAAGCTTGTCGACCGCACCGGCCAGGGCCGCTTCCGTAAGAACCTTGGTCGTTTCCTGGAAGGACGCCGCCGAGATGAAGGACTCGCTCTGGAGACTGGCCTTCGTAATACCCAGCAGGAGCGTCTTGGCGGTTGCCGGCCGGGGTTTCTTATCCTTGGTCGGGGGCGTGCCGCCTTCTTCCTCGATCTGCTCGACGACTTCGTCGAACTCGGCCTTGCTGACGATCTGACCGACGGTGAACTCGCTGTCGCCCACGTCCTTGACCTTGACGCTCTTGCTCAGGCGCTCGTTCTCCGCGCGGAAGCGGAACTTGTCCACGACCTCACCCGGAAGGAACTTGCTGTCGCCGGGGTTCTCGACTTTCACCTTGCGGAGCATCTGCGCGATGATGATTTCGAGGTGCTTGTCGTTGATGCTCACGTTCTGCGATCGGTAGACGGCCTGCACCTCGTTGAGCAGGTAGACCTGCAACGCCTCCTCGCCCTTGATCCGCAGGATGTCGTGCGGCACCAGCGGCCCCTCGATCAGCGGATCGCCCGCCTCCACGTAGTCGCCGGCGTGTACGAGGAGCTGCTTGTCCTGCGGGACGTGGTGCTCCTTCTCCATGCCGGACTCGCTGCGAACGATGATCGTCATCTTCCCGCGGCGCTTGTCGGCGCGGATCTCGACCGTTCCGGAGATCTCCGCCATGACCGCGGGCTCCTTCGGCTTGCGGGCCTCGAAGATCTCGGTCACCCGCGGCAGGCCCCCCGTAATATCCTGCGTGCCGGAAATCGCCCGCGGCTGCCGGGCCAGAAGGGTACCGGGTACGATCTCCTGCCCCTCTTTTACCTCGATCCGCGCCTTGGCCGGCAGGTAATGGACCTCGAGCACCTTGCCGTCGCGGTCCTCGACGATGACCTGCGGATGCTTCTCGCCCTTGTGCTCGATCACGACGTACTTCGCCCCGGCACGTTCCTGCTCGAGACGGACCGTCTCGCCCTCGAGAATGTCCTGGAACCGGACGAAGCCGGCCTTCTCCGCCAGGATCGGCGTGAGGTACGAATCCCACACAACCAGTTGCGTGCGCGGAGCCACCTTCTCGCCGTTACGAACCTTGACCTCGGCCCCGTACGGGACCTTGTAGCGCTCCAGTTCGCGGTCCTTGTCGTCGTGGATCGCGATCTCGCCGTTGCGCTTCAGGACGGTCACGCGGATCTTGCCTTCCGCGTCGGGTACATCGACCGCGTTCAGGTCGTGATAGACCACCGTACCGCCCTGCGCACACTTGATATCGTTCTCCACGACGGCCCGCGATGCGACCCCGCCCGTATGGAACGTACGCATCGTGAGCTGCGTGCCCGGCTCGCCGATCGACTGAGCAGCGATGATGCCCACCGCCATGCCCTCCTCGACCAGGCGGCCCGTCGACATGTCGATGCCGTAGCACTTCGCGCACACGCCCAGGGGACTTTCGCACGTGAGCGGACTCCGCACGCGGATCGTGTCGAGGCCGAGCTGCTCGATCTTCTCCGCGATCGCCGGCGTGATCGGCTCGTTCTCCGCCACAATCACCTCGTCGGTGATCGGGTTGCGGATCGAGTCGCGCGCCACGCGACCGATGATGCTCTCGCGCAGCGGTACGTCGACCTCCTCGCCCTTGTAGATCGCGCCTTTGATCACGCCGTTGATCGTGCCGCAGTCCGCCTGGCTGACGATGACGTTCTGCGCCACATCCGCCAGCTTCCGCGTGAGGTACCCGCTGTCGGCCGTCTTCAGTGCCGTATCGGCCAGCCCCTTTCGCGCGCCCTGGGTCGAGCTGAAGTACACGAGCACGGACAGCCCCACGCGCACGTTC
>CAZMVY010000312.1:0-3508 GCA_964569765.1 uncultured Planctomycetales bacterium | reverse complement strand
AATACCCGCTCACGGCCGGCGTGCGGGGCGAAGGGACCGTCAGCCCCGCCTCCGGGCAGTACGACGCGAACACGTCGGTGACTCTCAGGGCCGGGGCGAAGACCGGCTGGAAGTTCGACCACTGGGAGGGCGACCTGGGCGGCAGCGCGAATCCCGCGGAGATCGTCGTGGATGCGGACAAGGAGGTCACGGCCGTCTTCGTCGAAACCGGCGAGGACAAGGACGACGGGAGCGGCGGCAGCGGCGATGACGGCGATACGGGCGACGGCGGAGGAGACGGAGGGGGTGGGGGCACGGGTAGCGGCGACTACCCCCGGTGCTACACGGGTTGGGCGAAATGGACGCTGCGAGTTGACGGCGCAGTGACCTGCCAGGAGACGGTGCGCGGCATACTCTACGTGCCCCGCGCCTATATGCCCTCCTATGCAACGGCCGAGGATGAGTGGGAAACGGCGTACTTCCGCGCCGATTCGCATCCGTGCTACCCGATGCGGGAGAAAGACAAGCTGATCTACGTCGGCATCCAGGACGGCGTGTTGTCATTCTACGAACCGATGGAGCAGATGTTCGATACGGATGCGCCGATCCAGTACGACGACTACTCGTCGTCAGCGACGATTCACTGGGCGGATTACACGGACCACTGGGAGGAACCGGGCGGGCCCATCCGGGAGATCTCTGTCGAGTTCACCCTGCAGCGAAACAACGACCTGAACGCGTGCAAGTCCAATTGAGAACGACGACGCGGCAGATAGTCCGCTTGACGAGCCGTGTAGGGTGCGCGCTCGCGCACCATCGAACGAATCGGCACGCAATGGCGTGCCCTACCCCTGTGAACGCCAGCATAACATTACTTATACAGGAATCAATAATCTCCCGTAGCGGGATCGTACGGCGTTTCTCGCTCGCGTGCGGGCGTTTGACGGCGTGCTCGACATTTCCCACTCATCCGGCGATGCTGTACCCCATGACCCGCGACGAAGTCTGCGCGAAGTTCCTTGAATCGATCCCGTTCGACCTGTACCCGTACCAGGAGGAGGCCCTCCTGGCGTGGTTCGAGGCGACCGGCGGCATCATGGTCTGCGCGCCGACCGGCATGGGCAAGACGCTCATAGCCGAGGCCGCCATCTTCGAGGCCCTGTACACGCAACACCGCCTGTACTACACCACGCCGCTCATCGCGCTCACCGACCAGAAGTTCCGCGAGATCCAGGACCTCGCCGAGAAGTGGGGTTTCCGGCGTGAGGACATCGGCCTGATCACCGGCAACCGCCGCGAGAACCCCGATGCGCTCGTCCGCGTCGTCGTCGCCGAGATCCTGCTCAATCACCTGCTGAGCCCCGATCCGGCGCTCTCGGATATGTCCGACGTGGACGCCGTCGTCATGGACGAGTTCCACAACTTCAACGACCCCGAGCGCGGCATCGTCTGGGAGCTCTCGCTCGTCCTGCTACCGAAGCACGTTCGCGTGATGCTCCTATCCGCGACCGTCGGCAACCCCCGCGAGTTCGCCAGTTGGCTCAAGAAGGAGCACGGCCGCGAACTCCGCGTCATCCTGTCCGAGCAGCGACGGGTCCCCCTCGAGTACGTCTGGATCGGCGATGAGCTGCTCACAGAGCACCTGCCGAAGATAGTCTCCGCCGACGACACGGCGAACCGCACGCCCGCGCTGGTGTTCTGTTTCAACCGCGACGAGTGCTGGGAGGTCGCCGAGCGGATGAAGGGCCTCTCGCTCATCTCCGCGCAACAGCAGGCGCAGATCACGGCACGGCTCAACGAACTCAAGGAGGAGTTCGCCGACGGCGCCGGCCCCAAGCTCAAGGAGATGCTCAAGCGGGGCGTGGGCGTCCATCATGCCGGCGTCCTGCCGAAGCACAAGGAGATCGTCGAGTCGCTCTTCAACCAGAAGCTCGTGCCGTTCGTCATCTGCACGGAGACGCTCGCGGCGGGCATCAACCTGCCGGCCCGCTCCGTGGTGCTCAGCACGCTGCTCAAGGGCAAGCGCGGCGAGAAGAAGCTCATCTTCCCGTCGAGCGCCCACCAGATGTTCGGCCGCGCCGGCCGCCCGCAGTTCGACACGAAGGGTTACGTGTACGTCTTCGCCCACGAGGACGACGCGAAGATCGCCAAGTGGCGCAAGAAGTACGACCAGCTCGGCGACTCGAAGGACCCCGGCATCCTTCGCCTCAAGAAGGACCTCGAACGCAAGAAGCCCACCCGCCGCAGTACCGAGCAATACTGGGCCGAGGGCCAGTTCCGCACGCTGATCCAGGCCGGCCCTGCGAACCTGTTCAGCCGGATGATGATCCCGTATCCCGTGCTCATTTACCTGCTCACGAAGACCGGGGCGCTGCACGACGTGCGGCAGTTCCTCTCGAAGCGCTTCAACACCCCCGAGCGGCTTGCGAAGTTCCAGGAGCAGCTCGACTTCATGATCGCCAACCTCGCCGGGCTCGGATACCTCAACAAGGCCGACGACGCCGACCATGTCACGCTCAACGACGGCATCCACGATCTGCTCAGATTTCGCAGCATTGACCCGCTCTTCGGCATGTACCTCAAGGAGCAGCTCGTCCGCAGCAACGCCGACGAAAAGGTCCTCGCCCTCGAGGCGGTGCTTGAGATCCCGCCCGTAATCGAGCGGCACGTCCGGATTCCCGACCTGCCGCCGGGGCCGCTCCAGCAGCAGGTGCTCGAACCGCTCATGCTCCAGATGGGCGTGGCGACGGCCAAGACCATCGCCGAGGCGGCCACGGATGAGGACGACGACGGCCCCGAGGATTACTGGGCCGAGGAAGAGGAGCGCCCCCCCACCTTCCCGGAGATGCTCAAGATCGCCTTCGAAGCAAAGCTGGCCGCGCCCGAGCCGGTCTTCGTGCAACCCAAGTGGGTCGGCGGCGGCGTGATGGAAATGGGATGCGACTTCTACAAGTTCATCCGCGCCCGTAACCTCATCAAGCAGGAGGGCCTCATCCTCCGCCACCTCCTGCGGCTCGTGATCCTCGCCGGCGAGTTTTTCGAGCAGACCGAGGATCCTGACTACCAGCGGATCGGCGAGGCCGCCACCGCCGCCTGCCGCCGTGTGGACCCACGCTACACCGACCGCTTCCTGGAGCAGGCCGAGGCGGTCAAGAAGTTGCAGGAGGCGTAGCCCGTTATGCCGTTAGCGATCCTGCCTTATCGCCCCGTCGTGCCGTCGCTCCGCCGCTTCGGCATTCGGGCTTCGGCATTCTTTCGTCATTCGGATTTCGACATTCGCCCTTCCCCTCTCCGCGCGCCCCGGGCCCAGCACTCTCACCATGCGCTCCCGCCCTCTGTCGGGTAGATGGTAATCTCCAACAGCGACCGCTCCGTGCAGCTTTTGCCCTCGAGGTGTGCTTTGAGGTTCTTCTGTTCCAGGCTTTCAGACAAGACACAACTTCCCCCGCTCGGAATGAGCTAACCGCTTGAGTCGTTGAGGGTTGAAGGCGGTTTTGGTTTTCAAGGGTGTGGCTACGTCTCCTCATCG
>CAZMVY010000311.1:0-3514 GCA_964569765.1 uncultured Planctomycetales bacterium | reverse complement strand
ATCCTCGCCACCCGCGTTGGTAATCGTAACTCGATGAAGTCGCGATCATTATAGCTCCTGGGGCCCATTTTCGGTGTAGTGCCCGCCGGCCGCGATCGCCCACGCCGCTCACGCCCGCGTAGCGCCCGTGGGACAAAATCATCATCATGTAACATGTTCTATGTCATGATGTTACGTGACACACCCGGATGCCGGCCGGGCCGCCCGCCGTGCCCTCCGTCGCGGCCAGCAGGGGGACCGTGACAAACCAGTAGACAAAAAGCGCGAAGCCGACCGTAATGAGGGGCAGCGGGGCCTTGGCCATCATCGCCAGGGCAAAGGCCGTGAAGAAGCCGAGGATCGCTGGCGCGGACGTGCGCCGGACGAAGCCCGCCCAGAAGAAGCCAAACGACAGCGCAGTGAACAACGTCAGAATCATGTCCACCTGGGCATTCCGAGCGAACAGGATTGCTGCAACGCTGGCGGCCCAGATGAACCCGGCGAGGATTCCCGCGCGTCGACCGTACATCATGGTGCCGAGCCAGAGGACGACGAACGCGGTTCCGAAGGCCGCCAGAGCCGAGGGCAGCCGCGCCGCGACTTCCGAAATCGGCGGAAGGCCGGGCCTGTCGATGAGGGGTGAAGCGGCGGCAATCAGCCAGATGCCCAGAGGCGTCTTGCGGATGCGGGGGATTTCGCCGAGACGCGGGATGAGCCACTCGCCCGACTGGCGAATCTGCCGCGCGGCTTGGGCGTTGATGCATTCGTGGTCGCCGAGCGCCGGCCCGTGCCCCAGACCCATCAGGCAGGTGAACGCCGCAAACGCCGCAAGCGCAAGTACGGCGAAGCGCCCGATGTTGCCGGATGACCGCGCGGCTTCGTCAGTTCGATCGCCCATGATCCCCCGCAGGTTCGACAAGCCGAGCAGCATGATCCGTCAGCGTTCCGCGGGCGTCAAGGGAAAACGAGCCCATGCCGAGCGCACGGACGAAGCAAAAGCGGATGCGAAATCCCCGCGTGTCGCCGGCGCCGGGGGGGGGCGTATACCTTGCACGCCCAGCGGGCGGGACGCTTGCGCCACACTCGGCGGCGAGGAAGCCTGCCCGCGGCTACCGGTTGCGCCGGGCGCGGCGTCCGCGGCCCTCAGCAGGTTCCCGGCCGGCGGGCTGCGAGGCGGAGCCCTGGAACCTGGCCTTGCCGGACCACAGCGGCTTGGCCAGTTGCGACTCCCACGCATCGAGGGCGGCGGAGAGTTCCTTGACCTTCTCGGGATTCTGCGCCGCGAGATCGTTGTCCTCGTGGATGTCCTTCGCCAGGTTGTAGAGATGCACCGACCCGGCGGGTCCGATTCCGGCCGGCCCGCGTGAAGCCGCCTCCTCATCGGTCGCGGGCTGTCGCTTTGCGCCCGGCCGCGACTTTCTTGCAGCCCGCGCGGCGGGCTGCGAGTCCGTCGCAGAACCTTCATGCCGGATGAGCTTCCAGTCGCCCTTGCGCACGGCGGCCTGCGGGCCCATCCGCCAGAAGAGCACTTCGTGCGGCGGCGCGGTCTGCTTGCCGGTGAGGTACGGCATGAGATTCACGCCGTCGATCGGCCGATCCGTCGGCATGCTCCCGCCGGCGACGGCCACCGCCGTCGGCATGATGTCCAACTGGATCACCGGGCGATCATCGACCCTGCCGGCCGGCAGATGCCCTTTCCACGCCACCATGAACGGGATGCGGATGCCGCCCTCGAGCACCTGCCCCTTGTACCCGCGGAGCGGCTTGTTGCTCGAGGTGTTCGAGGACGTGGGCCCGCCGTTGTCGCTGAAGAAGAAGACGAGCGTCCGCTCCTCCAGGCCGTTGCGGCGCAGCGAGTCCATTACGGCGCCGACGCCGTCGTCCAGAGCCGCGAGCATGGCCGCGTGCCTGCGGCGCAGGGGGTTTTGAATGTCGGGGAACCGTTTCATGTATTTGTCGATCGTGTCCATCGGCGTATGGACGGCGTTGTACGGCAGGTAGAGGTAGAACGGCCTGGCGTCCCTCGCGTGGTGGTCGATGAACGCGACGGCCTCGCGGGTGAAGGCGTCGGTCAGGTACTCTTTCTCGTCCACCGGTTCGTAGCCGCGGAGGATCGAGTTCGGTGTGCCGAACATGGACTTGAGATACGGGTGCGCACCGCCGGGGAACCCGAAGAACTCGTCGAACCCGCGGGACAGCGGCAGGCGTTCGCGGGTGTGGCCGAGGTGCCACTTGCCGAACATGCCAGTCGTGTAGCCGGCGGCCTTGAGGCGCTCAGCAATGGTCACTTCCGTCAGCGGCAGACCGAACTCGGCCGAGGCGTTGCCCCCCGGGCCGGGGTTGAACTCGTGCCCGAACCGCTGCGGATACCGCCCGGTGTTCAGCCCCGCGCGGGTGGGGCTCGAGACCGGACAGGAATCGTATCCGCTGGGGAAGCGGAGCCCGCTCTTCGCGAGGGAGTCGATGTGGGGCGTCTGCAGGTCTCCGCCCTGGCAGCTCAGGCCGCCGTAGCCGAGGTCATCGGCGACAATGACCACGATATTCGGCCGATCGCCAAGCCTGGCCGACTCCGCTCCAACGCTGGCACTCGCCGCCAGAAGACCCGTCAGACACATCGCCGCAAGGTTTCGCCGCATGGTTGCACCTCCACGTAAGTGTCCACAGAAATCCGCCCTTGTATTCTGCAACGCCGCCGCGCCCAGTCTATTGCCATTTGGCCCGGGAACGCAACCGGACAGGCACGGCCTGCGGGTTTACCCGGGGGAAGACCCTCGATACGTATCCGCCGCTCTCCGACGCGTAGCCGATGTCTGGTACAATCCGGCGCCTGGCGTCGGACGGTCGCTCGTTCAGGTCACGTGTATCGATCCGGCGGCAGGAGATACAAGGATAACAAGCTGTGGAATACGAACTGAACAGCGTCGAACGGCGGGTGCTTGGCGTGCTGATCGAGAAGGCGCTCTCGCAGCCGGATTACTACCCCATGACGGTGAACGCCGTCGTCGCCGCGTGCAACCAGAAGAATAACCGCGACCCGGTGATGGCGCTCGACGAGGCAACGGTCGATGCGACCCTGGAGGCGCTGCGGCGGCGCGGCTTGACGCAAGTGGTCCTGCCGGCGCCGGGGGCGCGGACAAAGCGGTACAAGCACCTCGCCTCGACGGTGTTCGTCTGGTCGCCGAAGGACGCGGCGATCATGGCGGAACTGCTGCTTCGCGGGCCGCAGACGGTCGGCGAGCTGCGCACGCATTGCTCGCGGCTGGTGCCGTTCGAGAGTATGGAGATCGTCACAAATGTCCTGGACGACCTCGCGAAGCGCACGCCACCCCTGGTGGCGGCAATGCCCCGCGAGCCGGGGCGGTCGGCCGTCCGGTACCGGCACCTGCTGTACCCGGCGGGCGAGGAGCCTGCGGTCGCCGTCGGGCCGTCGAAGGGGACGGAACCGTTGGCGGCGACCTCCACGCCAGCCGGCGGCGGGGAGTCGCTGCGGTCCGCGGTTGACCGACTCGAAGCCGAAGTGGCCCAGTTGCGCCGC
>CAZMVY010000310.1:0-3548 GCA_964569765.1 uncultured Planctomycetales bacterium | reverse complement strand
TCTACCTGCTCAGCGCGGGCGAGGAGGAGGTGGCGGCTCTGGTTGCCCCGGGGGCTCGGCCTTCTGCGGCGTCAGCAGCGCGATGAGCGCATCGGGCGGTCTGAACTTGCCGCGCTTGAGCGACGGGAGAGTCGCCGAGTCCGCGGCTGCGAGCTTCTCGGTGGGATCGGCCTGGAGGTAGACCTCGGTCGTCTGCTGGCTGGCGTGGCCCAGCCAGAGGGCCACCTACTGGATGTTGCCGGTCGCCCGCAGCGTGTTCATCGCGCAGGTGTGTCGCAGGACGTGCGGCGAGGTGCGCTTGGCCGCGAGCGAGGGGCAGGCGGCAGCCGCGGCCGCAAGATGCTTGCGCAGCACGTACTCGAAACCGGCCCGCGTCATGGCCTGGGCTCGCGCGTTGAGGAAGAGCTCGGGCGCCGGTGCGTCGCCGCGTACGGCCAGCCAGGCACGGACTGCGTCTGCAATCTCCTTCCAGAGCACCAGGGCACGATGCCGGCGGCCCTTGCCCCGGACGCGTACCTCGACGTACCGGCCTTCGAACTGCAGCTGCGAGACGCAGAGTCCGACGAGCTCGGAGACACGGAGCCCACCAGCCAGGGCGACGAGGAACATCGCCCGGTCCCGGATGCCGGACCGCGTCGTCGGGTCGGGCGCATCGAGGAGCGCCTTGGTCTCCGCGTCGGTCAGGTGCCGGACCAACGCGATGTCGGTGCGCTGCTGCGGGATAGCGAGGATCCGCTTCACCTGGTCGAGCGCCGACGGGACGCGGTACTCGATGAAACGCATGAAGGACTTGATGGCGACGAGGCGGCTGTTGCGCGTGCGGGCGCTGTTGCCGCGCTCGGTCTGTAGGTGGGCGAGGAAGGCGAGCACTAGCGGCGCGTCGATCTGTTCGAGCATGAGTGCAGACGGGCTCACGCCGAGCCGAGCGCTGGCGAACTCGAAGAGCAGCTTGAACGCGTACGTGTACGTGTCGGTCGTGTGCCGGCTCGCCTGCCGCTCGAGCGGCAGCCGCTCTCGCAAGTAGGCGGTGATGTGGGGGGCGATCGGGGTCATCGGAGTCCTCCCTTCGAGAGCAGGCCTTCACAGGCGTCAGCGATGTCGCGCAGCAGCTGGGGCGGCGCCTGCAGGTACCAGTAGGTCGAGACGACGCTGCTGTGGCCCAGATAGGTAGACAACGCGAGCATGTGCTGGGCGATGCGGTCGCGGCCGTCCGGCGACGCCTCGAGCGCCCGGACTGCGAAGGTGTGGCGGATGTCGTGGATGCGCGGCTGCTGCTGGCCGCGGGGCCGTTCGAGACCGGCCGCCCGGATGGCCGCCTTGAACGCCATTCGCGCGCCCTTGTCCCCGAGCGGCTCACCCCGGACATTGATGAAGATGTGGTCCGGCGGCGTACCGGCTTGACGTCGCAAGGCCAGGTAGCGCCGGAGCCCGGCCTCAGCCGTCTCGTGCAGCGGGACGAGGCGCGTCTTGCGGAACTTGGTCTTCCGGATCACCAGCCCCTCGCTTGTGACATCGTCGAAGCGCAGCGACAGGGCCTCGGAGATCCGCAGCCCCGTGGCGAACAGCAGGGCGAAGAGCGCGCTGTACGTGTGGGACCGCAGCATGCTGGCCGTCCCCAGCTGTCCGGCGGCGACGACGATCCGCCGGGCCTCGTCGGGCGTGAAGATGATGGGGAGGATTTGGCAGGGTGGGTGCGGGAACACATCGCCCGGCGGCACCTCATGCCGAGGATCTTCGGCGCGTGCGTAGCGAGCGAGGAGCACGACACTGCGCAGCCGGGCATGGCGCATCCCGGCGGTACTCCCCGCTGCGGACCATTCGATGGCAGTGCGGGCCTGCACGTGGGTCTCGCCGCGGGCGGCCGCGAACTCGGCGTACTGCCGAAGCAGTGGCTCGCGGTGGTGCAGATCGAAGCCCACGGCTCGCCGAACCTCGAGGTACGAGTTGACGAGCGACATCAGCATGGCGAGACCTCCAGCCAGGGCTGAGCCATCTGGCCCAGCAACCGCAGATACGCTGGCTGCTCGTCGCTCGGGCGCGGCGTGTCGTCCGGCCACGCCTGGGCGACCTCGCGCAGCAGCCGGCCGTCGACGCGGGCATACTGCTCCGTCGTCTCGAGTGCGCGGTGGCGAAGGACCGCCCCGATGCTGGCCAGCGAAGCTCCTTCCCGCAGCATGCCGGTGGCCGCTGAGTGCCGCAGCAGGTGGGAGCCGTGGGTGGGGGCGTCCACCCCGGCGCGCGTGATCGCACGGCCCACGATGTAGGCCACCGTGGCGCTCGACGTGAGCGGCCGCCAAGGTGGCCGGACCGTCACGAAGACGTGATCGAATGCGACCTGGGGGCGCCCCGACTCGAGGTAGGTGAGCACCGCGTCGCCTACGTCCTGCGGGAGCGGGAGGCGAACCTGCCGGCGGCCCTTGCCGGCGACCTTGAACGTGGCGTCAGCCCAGTCGATGTCCGGGAGTCGCAGCGACATGACATCGCCCGCCCGCAGGCCGAGGCGCGCCAGGAACAGCAGGACCGCCCGATCCCGCTGACCCGCCGGCGTGTGCGCATTGCAGCTCGCGAGGAGTTGCTCGACCGCCTCGGCGGGCAGATGCTTCGGCAGCGTGGTTTGCTTCCAGGCGGCGACCTTGGGTACGGCGTTGGCCAGATCGGGGCTGCACCGACCGATCACGGCTTGGTACCCGAGGAACGCTCGCGTGGCGGAGACCACCTGCTCGGCCTTGCTCGTGCCGTACCCCGCCGCCAGCGCCAGCACGGTGGCGCGCAGGGCCTGCGGAGCGTACCGCGAGGGATCGTCGCCGAGCCGGCTGATCAGCCCGCGGACTGCCCCGCTGTAAGCCTTGACCGTTGCCTTCGTGACGCCTCGGTACTGAAGCATCCAGTCGCGGAACTCGGCGAGCACGCGCGGCACGGGCGGCGTCGGGACCGCTGCGGCCGGCGGTGCCACCCCAATGCTGCGGAGATACTCGAGGAACACGCGGACCCGGGTTCCCGCCCGCTCGTGGCTTCCTGCCCGCTCCAACGGGCAGGTGCACGCACCCAGGTGCGCCACGAACCCCCCGATCACACCCTCGTCGAAGGCCTCGACTTCAACGCCATGCCCAGCGGCCCACCGCCCCAGGTGAACTGCGTGGCGAAGGCACGAACTCCCGGCACCCTGCGCGTATCCCCACTCGTACAGCACTGCGGCGAAGCCGTCGACGTACGGCCCCACCGGGCTCGATCGAAACCGCGCCAGCGCAAAGGGCGCTTCAAGGTACTTGTCCAGCATGACCATCCTCCTCGACGACATGGCCGAGTCGATCCCGACCATCGAGGGAGGAGGACGCCAGGATTATGCGGAGCTGTCGAGGAAATGGAGAGCAGAACACCGTGAGATTTCATGGAGTTCAAGACGCAGTGGCTTGGCTGCTCTGCATATCCACGGGCTCCGCATAACGGCGGTCGTCGCTGCCCGTCGAGCGACCGACGACCTCGAGGTACTTCGCCTGCAGCTCCTCGATCGTCATCGACGCGAACCGACCGCGCGGCTTCGGCGGCGT
>CAZMVY010000309.1:3268-3599 GCA_964569765.1 uncultured Planctomycetales bacterium | reverse complement strand
CGCGGTCTGGACCTCTGAGGTCTTGCGGACGTGCGATGCACTATGGCCCAAGCTGTCAGTCGAGCAGCGTGGGCAGGGTGACGCCTTCATGACCCGCCTGGCGGTGGCCGTGGCCCGCAATGACGCTTTCTGGATCCCCAACAACATTGGCGGAGGAGTCAACAACCATCTTGCGTGGCACAAGATGATGCTCGGGTTGCTTGGGCTGTTTTACGACCGCGACGATTTGGTCGAGTACTGCCTGCAAGGCCCGCGTGGGCTGGTGTCACTGCTGGAGGACGGGCTGCTGGACGACGGGCTGGACCCGCAAAGCGCGCTGGACCGGCTGCGC
>CAZMVY010000309.1:0-3258 GCA_964569765.1 uncultured Planctomycetales bacterium | reverse complement strand
GTGTACCAGTTCGCGGCCATCGGGCCGATGCTGCTGTTTGCGGATTGTCAGCATCGGCTGGGGGTCAAGCCCGCCCTGCACGAGATCGTCGCCGCCGACGGCCGAACGCTGAAGCAGTCGTTCGACGCGATGTTCAACGTGCTGGCTCCCTGCGGGATGATCCCGCCGGTCGGCGACGCTTACAGTCTGCGGATCAAGCTGTGGGAGAATCCGTCTTACGAGTACGCCTGGGGCCTGTGGCACGATCCGAAGCACGGATGGCTGGTTTCGAAAAATCCCAAGCCGTCCAGCCGGTATCTGTTCATTACGCATTCGCCGGAAAGCGTCGGCCCGCCGGCCATCCGATCCATCCTCCTGCCCGAGCACGGATATGTATTTCTGCGCTCGCACGAGAACGAGGCGTACTGGTCCGACGAGGCGAGATGCGCCTTTTTGACGTACGACCGCAGAAGAGTACACGCCAACGCGGACAAGCTCAGCCTGATGATGTTCGGCGAGGGCAAGATGCTCTTGAGCGACGTGGAGGGCAAGGCGACCGTTCCACACGCCTTTTCCTCGCGGATTCAGAACGAACTGAACCGCGGCGGACTGAGCCAGAACACGGTGATGATCGACGGTCGTGACCAGCGGGGGACACCTGACCTGCTCACGCTGATCGAGTACCACGACCTGCCGGCCGAGAAGCGCGTCACCGCCGCCGACCGGCGTGGCGTGCTGTACGAGGGCGTGCGACAGCAGCGGACGATCTGCCTGACGGAGGGATACTGCCTCGACGTGTTTCAGGTCATGTGCGACTCGCCTCGACAGATCGACTGGATCATGCACATCCTTGATGAGAAGACGAAGCGCACCGCCGGGCCGGAAACCAGGCCGTGCGAGCCGCTTGGCAAGGACGGCGCCTGGGCGTGGCTGCGCGATTTCCGGTCTTCGCGGCAGGACCGGCAGTGGCACGCTGCATGGCGCTCGGGCGATGTTCATCTTCGTCTCGACATGCCGGGCTGTCCGGGTACGGAGATCGTCGAGTGCGGCTATCCGGCGACGGACGAACCCGCGACAGGTCGTATCCCGATGCTGATCGTGCGGCGCAAGGCCGCTTCCACCGTCTTTGCCGCCGTCTACACGTTCGGGCGCTCGGGGCCGGGCGATGTGACGCTGACGGTCCTGCCCGACCGCGACGGACGACTGGCATTCGAGGTCGAGGCGCCTGCCGGGCGGGGCGTGCATCTCGTGCCGAGGCTTGCACCGCCCGGTTAAGGGGAGAAGGCCGATGGGATTCCTGTGGGAGTTGTCTCAGCAGCGCCGGATTGGGGACGCACAGCTCAATGCCTCGCAGGTGCGGGAGAGGGCGGATTTCGCCGGGAACGTTGTGCGCGAGCTGCAATCCCGGCTCGGCCGGCTTGAACTTGTTGTCGAGGCCCTCTGCGCGCTTCTGGACGACAGGGTCGGGATCATCGACAAGGAGATCGCCGACAGCATTCGGGAAGTGGACCCTGCCGATGGGCTGCTGGATGGCAGCTATACGCGGCCTCCGGTACAGTGCCCGTGTTGTGGCCGGGTTGTGTTGCCTCGGCGGCCTACCTGCACGTACCGCGGAGCAGAGTTGCCCGCGCAGGCGCCCCGGCCGGGGTGAGTCTTCGGTGAACGAAGGGAGGTATCCGGTGGTTCGATGGGTCCTGTTCGCGGTTGTCTGGTCCGTTTGTCCCCTGGTTGCGCGGGCGGCTTCGCCTCGCGCCGCAGCGGTCAAGCCGGGCATCGAAGTCTGGGCTCAGCGCGGTTTCGCGCCCCTGGCCGGCAAGCGTATCGGGCTGATTACGAACCCGACCGGCGTGACGTCGGACCTCCGCTCGACGATCGATGTGCTTCATGCAGCGAAGGAAATCCGGCTCGTTGCCCTTTTCGGCCCCGAGCACGGCGTGCGCGGCGACGTGTTCGCGGGTAAGGCGGTGGCCGACTCCCGGGACGAGAAGACCGGCGTACCCGTCTATTCGCTCTACGGCAAGACGCACAAGCCGACGCCCGAGATGCTCAGGAACCTCGACGCGCTCGTCTACGACATTCAGGATATCGGCTCGCGGTCGTACACGTATATCAACACGATGGGCGCCGCGATGGAAGCCGCCGCGGAGAACGACATCGAATTCGTCGTGCTGGACCGGCCGAATCCGCTTGGCGGCGAGAAGATCGAGGGTCGTCCGCTCGACCTGAAGTTTCGCTCCGGCGTCGGGCGGTATCCGATCCCGTACGTCTACGGCATGACGTGCGGCGAGCTGGCGCAGATGATCAACGGCGAAGGCTGGCTCCAGGGCGGCAAGCGCTGCCGCCTGCACGTGATTGCGATGGAGGGATGGGAGCGGCGAATGTGGTTCGACGACACCGGCCTGCCGTGGGTGATGACGTCGCCGCACGTGCCGACGGCCGAGACGGCGTTTCTCTATCAGGCGACCGGCATCCTCGGCGAGCTTCATGTGGTTTCGGAAGGCGTAGGCTACACGCTGCCGTTTCACCTGCTCGGGGCGCCCTGGCTGGACAGTGACGTGCTCCTGCGCGATCTCGCCTCGCGCCGGCTTCCCGGCGTCCGGTTCCGGCCACTGACGTTCACGCCATACTACTATGAACAAAAGGATCAGACCTGCCGCGGCGTCCAGATCTACATCACCGACCGCCGGAACGTCGAGCTCACGCCGATCCAGTTTCACGTGATGGACATTGTGCGCCGTCGCTACCCGGAGCACAGGCTCTTCGGGGGCAAACGCGATCGGATGTTCGACCAGGTGTGCGGCACGGACCTGATTCGCAAGGCATTCCTCGACGGCAAGAGCATCGACGAAATCCTTGCCATCTGGCGCGAAGGCCTGGAGGACTTCCGAAGCCGGCGGGCGAAGTACCTGCTATACCGATAGGCCGCGTCCCGCCGGCGGGATCAGCGGCGTCCGACCTCGCCTCCCGGCGCCGGCTACAGCGCCACCATCTCGCGTTGGATCCGTTCCCAGAGCCGTGGCGCGCGTGTGGCCATCGCCTCCCATTCGGCCTTCGTGTATACCCAGAGGTCGGCTGGTACCGGCAGTCCGTCGGGATAGTATCTCGCGTATCGCTCCGTCGGCGCCAGATTGCTTGCATCCAGGACGACAATCACATCCAGGTCGCTGCCGACCCCCCACTCCCCCCGCGCGCACACCCGCGACTCTGCCCCAGCTTCCCCCGGGGGCCGATCTGGCCGCGGCGCGCGCTGCCGGTCCGGGCGCCGGACCCATGCGCGTT
>CAZMVY010000308.1:1038-3637 GCA_964569765.1 uncultured Planctomycetales bacterium | reverse complement strand
CCCGTCGTGCACCATCTATTCGATCGCCACGGCACCGAGCGGCGCCGTCGTCGGCCTCTTGCTCGCGGGCGGCTCCGGGGCCTCCGAATCGCCTTCCGGCTGCCGCGCGGCCATGGGCGCCCGCCCGGACCCGGTCAGCCCCGCGGGACCGGAACGCTGCACGGCATCAGGCCCGTCGAATCGAATCTGCTCGACCTCCGTCTTGTTCTTCCGCGAACTGGCGATCACCTCGACCGACCAGTCTCTCGGATGCCTGGTCGCCGGTACCGCTACCGGCCTGGTTTCGGGACGAGGTTTCGTCGGCGCGGCGTCATTCTTGCTCAGCAGCCTCGAAAACAGACCCGGCTTAGCGGACGTATCCTTCGTCTCCTCGCGTCCAAGCAACTTCTTTTCGGTCGTAGCGGCCAGTTGGCGTGAGGACATATCGACCTGATTTCGCATCGCCAGAAGTATCTTCCCCTTCTGGGCAGCAAGATGCAGCGTCGGCACATCCTCGGGTTTCAGTAACAAGGTTACCGACTTGGTGGCAACGGAGGCCTTATCAGTATTGTTACCAAGCTCCTGACCTACCGCCGCCACCTCGATGTTCTCGAGAATGGTCTTGCTTACCGTCTCGGAATCCCGCCCGCCCTGGGAGGTCATCACCGCCACCACATCCACGCGGCTGCCGGGCTTTACCAGAAACGCCACCCCGGACGACTCATCGATCTTCACCGCGACGGCCCGATAACCTCGCGGAATCCGCGCCTCCATCCCTGGCGTCGTCCCCTTCGGCGCCAGCAGGTTCGCGGTGATCGGCAGGTCCTTTGTGACGATCACGTTGGTCACCCGACCAACCACGTCTTCTTTCTTCGCGAACGCATCCTTCGGCACAAACGCCTTGGGAACCTGCACGACCTCCACCATGTCGTTCGTGATCTCCGCCGCCATGGGTATGGTCGCCCGCGCCCGGACCACCGCGACGCCCTGCCCGGACATCGTATCGCCCCGTGCTTTCCGCACGAAATCAAAGGTCAGCTTGATCGCAAGCACGCCCACGACCAGGCCCACCGCCAGCGGTATGTATGCCTTCGCCTTCATCATCGTGTCTCCGCCACTGCGACAGCGTACGAGCCTGATCCTCCGCCCTCGTTCCGCCGTCGTGCCCCTGATCATCCATCGGCGCCCGCTGCACGGACGCCGCCGGAGCGGTTCGCCGCCCCGTCAGACCGACCCTTCCTTCCGCATGGAACAGGTCGATCCCATCTGTCCCTGCGTCATCGACGAGCCGAAGAATGTGCCCAACAATGTTACATCGGCCTTGTTCACGCTCACCCGCACGGTCTCCGTCGGGTCCGCCTGCGTCGCTCGCGTCAATGTCACCGTGTAATTCGGCATCCCCGCGGCCGTCATGTACGCGCCCACCCGCGCCCGGATGTCCGCCTCGGTGGAGCCTTGCAGGACGGCGACCCGGCAACCCTCTCGCGCCGCCTGGATGAGCGTCTGGTACACCATGAAACGATGCCCGAATTCCATGATCCCGAAGAGCAGCGTGATCAGCAGCGGCATGACGACGGCCATTTCGACCACCGCCGCCCCGCGCCGCTGCCGGCGCCGCATCCCCGGGCGTCGAATGATGAGAATCCTCCGCATTGCCCTGCCCTCCGCGTCGGCTTCACCAGAGCCCGTGACCGTTTCCAAACCACACGATCCACGAGCCGATGGTCAACGGCACACCGTACGGCAACAGGGCCGAAGTGTTGCCGAAACTCTTTGCCGAGCCGTACTCGCTGAAGATGCGGTCGCGGCTCTTCATCTTGTGCATGATCGTCGCGAGATTCGCGCACGCCGGTCGGATCTTGCCCGCCGAGACGATCATCACCGCGGCAATGACGCCCCCGATGATCACACCGAGCGAAAACGCGAGCAGCGTCAGCCACGGGCCGAACCAGGCGCCGATCGCTGCCATCAGCTTGACGTCGCCCGCGCCCATCCCGTGCATCAGCCACGGCACAATGAGCAGACTGAAGCCCGCGGCAAGCCCCAGGCCCGCCGCGCGAATACCCTCCCAGCCGAAGTAGTAGCCCTGCGCCACAAAGCCCGCCAGCGCGATCGCCGCGTTCAACCAGTTCGGGACCCGACGCTGACTGTAATCGATCCACGACGCCAGCAGCGTCGCGGGCACGAGAATGGTGCTGGTCGCCCACCAGAAACCTTCGGGCATCTCACGACTCCCCTGTCGCCCCGGCGGCATCCCGGCCGGACGCCAGGCCCCGCCGGCGCGAGTTGAAGCTGTTCGCGTTCGTCGCCCCCTCCACTCGCGGGGCCGTCAAGCGTCGGTGGGCCTCGCCCCGACGGGCGAGACCCACCCACCCTTTGACGTTTGTCCTCCGCTTACGATGACTGCTTAGAACCCCGTCACACCCAACGCGCCCGTCACGCCCTCGAACACCGCCGTGACCTTGTCGCCGAGGGCACCGATGGCCGTCAGCGCCACGACGATGATCAGAGCGAGCATGACCGCATACTCGGTCGCGGTCGGGCCGTCTTCACTCCGCAGAAAGTTCTTCGTCCTCGTAATCAGCTCCTTCATACCGATCTCCTTTCGCTTGCCTTTCCG
>CAZMVY010000308.1:0-1028 GCA_964569765.1 uncultured Planctomycetales bacterium | reverse complement strand
CGTCATAGGCGGAGCCTGAGGTGAAGTCAGGGCTTGCCTTTCCGTCCGAAGCCGGACGCTGGTCCCGGGCCGTCAACCCTCCGTTGTGGCGGACCCACTCATCGTCACGATCCGGGCCACTCACTCCCGGCCGTAAACTCGGCGGATCCCTCTGCCGAGATCCGATTCACTGCCCCCGTCGTGTCCCCATGTGCCGTCCGGGGCGCAGGGACACGGCGGTCCTGTGCTTTACCCCGCCTCATGACTCACCACGCGTAGTCCTGAAGCGATCTGCATCGACCCCCAACCTTCCGTCCCTGCGAATCGGCGAATGACAATCGGAACATAAAAAACAAACCGGCCCGAGGCAAATACATCCGTCGTTTTTTTGCCAGATTGCCTGTTTTCGGATGTTCACGCGTGCCTCGCTTCTGGCCGAGCGATGATTACCGGCCCCCGCAAAGACACGAGGCGATATTCTTCTCCCGCATCGCTCCCCGACATCGGCGGCAGACTTTTCCTCATCCGCACGATCCGCACAGTTTCCGGCCCGCACGGGCAATGCCGTGCCGCGTTCATCCCCAGTCCTTGGCGCACACGCGACCCGACGGTATCAGGAGCGTATACGGAAACGAGCCGGCGGTCGGAAACCGATCGAGCCCCATCCGGGCTCCGGAGCAGCCGCTTTCGGGGACATTGCGATGAGCACGCGGAAGACCAGACGGGAGTTCCTCAAATCCTCGGCCCTCAGCGCTGCGGCGATCGGGCTTGCCGGGCATTGCCGCACCACGGCCGGCCAGACTACCACCGCGCCGGCGAGCCAACCCGTCACCGCCACCGGGCCGGCGCCCGCATCCCGCCCCGCTACGCAATCTGCTCCCGCCACCAGACCCGGACCGAGCGAGCGGGTCGTCCTCGGCTTCATCGGCGTGGGCGGTCGCGGCCTGGAACTGATGAACGACTTCGCCGCCCTGCCCGACGCCCAGATCGCCGCCGTCTGCGCCGTGGATGCCGCCCACCTCGCCGAGGCCGGCCAACGCACCGGCGGG
>CAZMVY010000307.1:0-3666 GCA_964569765.1 uncultured Planctomycetales bacterium | reverse complement strand
ACGCGTCTGTGTGAAGAACTCTCAACAGGGATTGACGCCGAGCCGGGCTTGACAGTGGAAATTCTTGCCATTGCAAACTGTCGCGGCGGCGTTGGCCACGTATATCGTGGAAGGTTTGGGAAAAGGCAAAATCTGGCCAAATGTCTATTCCTTTCTCGGGTGGAAAAGGGTAATATGTGAGCTGAGGAATCGACTGGATGCCTGCGCTTGACGCTACTGTCGGTGCGGTCAAACCCGGTTTGGTGAGCAGGCAGTCTCGACCGTATTCACAGCGGGATCGCGGCCGTCGTCAGGACGGAGCGGCGCCCGTGAGTCTTGGATGGACGCCCGTTTCGAACGGCCTCGGCCTTGATGTCGCGGTGAACGATTGGGTAACGAAGAATCGGCTCCAACTGTCTTCATTGTGGACGACGAACCGGCGGTGCGTGAGTCCCTGCGGTGTCTGCTTGAATCCGGGGGTCTCAGGGTCGAGACGTACGCCTCCGGCGGCGAATTCCTTGACCGATGCGATCCCGCGCGGCCGGGCTGTCTGCTGCTCGATGTCCGCATGCCCGGATTGAACGGCCTGGAGGTCCAGGAACGACTTGCGGCCCAGCCGATCAGCGTGCCGGTCATCATCATCACCGGTTACGGCGACGTAGCGCTGGCCGTCCGGGCTGTCAAGGCCGGAGCCGTCGATGTGATCGAGAAACCGGTGCGACATGAAGTGCTCATGGCCTGCATTCAAACCGCCTTCGCGCACGATGCCAGAGCGCGCCGCGACTATGCGGAAAGGCGGTCGTTGCAGGAACGCATATCGCGCCTTACACCGCGCGAGCGGGAGATAATGAACCTGCTCGTCGAGGGGTACTCGGCGAAAGAGGTCGCCGTACGGCTGAGCCTGAGCTCGAAGACGGTAGAGACGCACCGGGCACACATTCTGGAAAAAATGCAGGCAGAATCTCACGTTCGCCTCGTGCAGATGATCCTGGGCGGCCGGGCAAAGCCCTGAGGAGCCAGTCTCGCAGGGCAGGACGCCGGCTTCACAAGTACCCCCAAGGGGTGCCGGCGTACCGCCGCCGTCAGAGAAAACTATCCTGTTTACACGCGTCGTTGCCGATAATATTGCGAACACGCGGGGGCGTGATCGGTGGGAAACCCCGCCGCGTTCGCTGAGCAACTGGTCTGATCGCATCGTGTCATGCCGAACCTGGCCAGGGATATGCCGGGGCGTCTTGCAGATTCGCCGTGCCGGTGGGGCGGAGCCGTCGCCCTGCAAAGGGCAGTCGCCCTGCTGATGCTGTTGTGCGTTTCGGCGCGGGGAATTGCCCAGGCACCGCATGACGCGCCTGCGGAAGGCGAACGGTCGGCTCCCGCCACCCAGCCTGCGGCCACGCAGCCGGTTGCCTTGCAGGTTCCCTTCGATGTGCTGCACAACTCAGCGCTGACCGGCGACTGGTGGGGGGCCCGCGCCTGGCTGAAGGAGCGCGGGATCGAATTCGGGCTGTCGCTGAATACGCAGTACCAGGGCAACGTTCACGGCGGCGAGCGGACCCGCTCCGCCCATCGTGTTACGGGCAGCGGCGGCTACGAGCTTACGCTGGATCTCGAGAAGATGGGGGTTCTCAAGGGCGGCACGTTTTATTGCCTCGCGGAGAGCGTCTTCGGGGACGACGTCGGCCTGGACCGCGTGGGCGCCCTGTTTGGCACGAACGCCGATGCAATCGGTGAGACCGCGATCCTCGCCCGGCAAGTCTGGTACGAGCAGAAGCTCTTTGACGGCAAGGCGCGTGTGCGGGCCGGCCGCCTCTCGGTCTTCACGGATTTCGACACCAACGCCTTCGCCAACAGCGAGGACTACCAGTTTCTCAATCCCGCGCTGGTCAACACGTTCAATATGCCCGCCCCGGCCGATGGCCTTGGCGAAGGGCTTGGCGCGCAGGTGGTAATTCAGCCGGCGGAATGGGTCTACTTCGGGGCCATCGCCATGGATGCCCGGTCCGACGCGCACAACGGTGGCTTCCATACGGCGTTTCATGACGAGGATTACTTCTTCTTCGCCTGGGAACTGGGGTTTCTGCCGGTCTGGAAACTTCCGTGGGGCCAGCTCCCCGGGGGCTACCGATTCGGCCTCTGGTACGATCCGCAGCCGAAGGCGAAGTTTTTTGACGACCTCGGCGGTCGTCGCCGCACCATTCCGCGCAAACGCGACGACACCGGCTTTTATGTCAATCTCGACCAGATGCTCGTCCGGGAGAAGCCCGGCGACGAAAGCGATACGCAGGGTCTCGGCGTGTTCTTCCGGTACGGCTACGCCCCCGGGAATGTCAACGTGCTGGAGCACTTCTGGAGCGTCGGGGCACAGTATCAGGGGCTGATTCCCACGCGCGACGAGGATGTGCTGGGCTTCGGTTTCGCGCAGGGCCTTATCAGCGGCCCATCGCGCCGGCTCGACGGGGGCAGCCAGGAGGCCGTCTATGAGCTTTACTACAACATCAAGCTCCTGCCCTGGCTCCAGCTCTCGCCCGATTTGCAGTATGTGGTGAACCCTGGCGCTCGCGGCGGTCGCGACGCGTTCGTGATCGGCCTGCGGCTCCTGGCGATGTTCTGAACGGCATCGGTATCTTTCAGGGAGGCGATGGACACATGCGCGGCATTGCACGGTTCCGGGTGTTTCTGGCGGCCCTTCTCCTCGGCGGGGTCGCGCCCTCCTGCGCCACGGACTTTCGCGATTCGTTGATCGCCGGCGCCATGGACGCCGTGAGCGGAACCGTTACGGACTCGATCCGGGCGGTGATTCCGTTGCCGGAGATCCTTGAGGCGCTGCGGCCGCCGGCCTGATCGTTGCGCGCGGGCAGCATGCGCCGCGGAACGGTTGGCACGACTGTCCGCGACGTTCGCGCTTGATACGCAAATCGAGGTGGGGCGACGCCGCCGAATATCGGACGAGCTTACCTGCCCGTTGCGGCCAGAGAGGGGCGGGTCGCAAAGCTGTCGCTTTTCGTTGATTTCGCGCGGCCCGGCGCGTAGAGTAAGGTATGGGGCGAGCGACGGAGGTGAGCGCAATGAGTAATCCGAGGCGAGGGACATGGTGTGCGGCCCTGGTGGCAAGCGTGATGCTGGCCGGGTGTGCCCCGGGGCGGATGCCGACCGCCGGTACGAATCCTCAGACGGCCCAGGAGCCGATTCCCCGGCTGACCGCCTTCCATGATAAGGCCAACGCCGTCCGCGTGAACCGGTTTCGCAAGCCCTGGCGCGATGAACAGGCCCTTGCATTGCGAGAAATGGTTGCGGAGTGCGACCGGCTTCTTGCCGAAACGAAGAGCTGGGACAGCCGCGCCACGCTCACGGCGTCCGGTCCGGCACAATCCGACGCAATCCGAGGCGACGTGCGGGCGTTGCGGTCCTCGCTGGCGGATCTTCGGGCGGCCGCCGACCACGGGGATCTGAACTCCGCCAATACGGCGTATGCCAACGCCGTGGCCGCCTACTCCCGCATACAGTCGGGCTTGGGCGAGACACGTCCTTAGTGTGGTTTACGGTAAGACAGTCAGGTATTGAGCGGGCGCATGCGGCGGCTTCTGTCGCCCCTGCGGGGCTTCGCATCGGCGCGCGTCCGAGACCCAGGGCTTGCGCCCTGGGCTACATACCGTCGCCCCTGCGGGGCTGAGCGCGCGAAACGCTCGA
>CAZMVY010000306.1:0-3751 GCA_964569765.1 uncultured Planctomycetales bacterium | reverse complement strand
ATTTTGAAAATAAAGACGATCTGATGATCTCCATTTTTGAAGAAGAGATGCTGCCGATTATCGAGCGTATGCGGCAGGAATTGACCGCCCACGAATCCGCCACCGACAAGCTGATCGTGTTTATCAACCAGCATCTAAACATGATTCAAGACCATCCGGACATGGCGCAGCTGATGCAGGTGGAATTGCGCCAGAGCAGCAAGTTTTTGCATGGATACGAAGGAACGCGGTTCCGGGAATATCTGGCCATCATCGGCGATATTTTTAAACTCGGACAAGCGCAAAAAGACTTCCGAGAGACCTTCAATCCTTCCATTTTTAAACAGGTGCTGTTCGGCGCCGTGGATCAAATCGCCACCAACTGGACGCTTTCGAAAACCAAACGCATCCACCTGGCTGCTTCCGCGCAGCAGATCAGCGCGATCATCCTTCAGGGTGTGGCCAGGTAACGAGCGGTTGGTCTGTACCTGATTCCTTTTTTTCAACGTATAAACCGGCTTGGCTAGTTGGCCGGTTTTTTTATGATCTCCATCCCTGTGCCGCCTCAGGCTGCACGTAAACCGTTTATCAAAGTGTGAGAGCGTGCCGTGCGAATCATCGTGTGCATCAAACAGGTGGCCGATACCGAAGCCTCCATTCAAATCAGCGCCGACGGAAAAAGCGTCGTCGAGACCGGAGTCAAATTCATCATGAATCCTTATGATGAATTTGCCGTAGAGGAGGCGTTGCGGATCAAGGAGGCTGACAACCAGTCGTTGGTCAAAGTCATTGGCGTGGGGCCGGAACGGACCGCGGAGGCGTTGCGCAGCGCCTGCGCCATGGGGGCGGACGAGGTGCTGCTGCTCAAAACCGAGGCTCCGGTGTATGACGCACTGGCGCTGGCCGGCGCTCTGGCTGATGTCATTAAAAAAGAACCGTTCGATCTGATCCTGCTCGGCAAGGAGACCATCGATGACGGCAACGGCGAAATCGGTCCCATGCTGGCTGAGCTGCTGCAGATTCCCTGCCTGACGGTGATCACCCGTCTCAAACTGCAGGGAGATTCGGCGGTCGCCGAACGGGAGGGAGAGACAGGGATCGAGGAATGGACGGCGCCGCTGCCGCTGCTGGTGACCTGCCAGAAGGGATTGAATGAACCGCGTTATCCTTCCATTCGGGGCGTTATGGCCGCCAAGAAACGGGAGATCCCGGTGCAGCCGGTCGTCCTCGCGCCTGCCGCCATCGAAGTGCAAAGCCTGACTCTGCCGGCTCAGCGTCAGTCTGGCCGCATCATCGGCGAAGGGGTTGCGGCCGTGCCCGAGTTGATCAGGCTGTTGAAAGAAGAGGCCAAGGTGCTTTGAGTTCTTTTATCAGGAGGTTGTGCGTTCATGTCCAAGATACTTGTAATCGCTGAAGAGAAGAATCATCGAATTCGTAACGCAACCCTTGAGGTCGTGAGCGCGGCCGCGGGTCTGGCGGCGAGCGATGGCGGTCATGTGGCGGTGCTGTCGCTTTCCAGCGCTGCGCCGGACGGCGCCTCTCTGGCCGTCTGCGGAGCGGATCGCCTGCTGGCCGCCGTAGATCCCAGGTTGGCTGTGTATCATCCGGACCTGTTCAAACAGGTTGTGCTCAAGGCGGTGGAGACGACCGGCGCGGATTTGCTCTTTTTTTCCGCCACCCCCATGGGCCGGGACCTGGCTCCGCGTGTGGCGGCTGCGTTGTCTGCGCCCTGCCTGGCGGACTGTACAGAGGTGACGATGCAGGATGGAACGCTGACCGCGACCAAGCCCTTGTTTGCCGGCAAAGTGCAGGGTCGATTCGTGCTCAAAGGAAACAAAAACGTGGTGTCGCTGCGTGCGGGCGTTTTGTCGATCATGGAGCGGCGGCCCGGCGCTGTGCCGGCGTTCGAGCCGCTGCCGGTCACTGATGGCGCTTTTCCACTGCAGGTGACCCCGGCGGCAGCGACTGACGCCGGCCGGGTGGATGTGGCGGACGCCGATGTGGTGGTCACCGGCGGCCGTGGGCTGCGCAGCGCGGAAAATTTCGCCCTGGTGGAAGAATTGGCGGATGCGCTCGGCGGCGCTGTGGGCGCCACGCGGGCGGTGGTGGACAGCGGCTGGCGGCCGCACCGCGAACAGGTGGGGCAGACCGGCAAAGTGGTTTCGCCGGATCTCTATTTTATGATCGGCGCCTCAGGCTCCATTCAGCACTGGGCCGGCATGTCCGGCAGCCGCTGCATCGTGGCGATCAACAAGGATCCGAACGCGCCCATTTTTCAACGCGCCGACTATGGCCTGATCGGCGATCTGTTCGAGATCGTGCCGGCATTGACCGCTGAAATTAAAAAACGTTCAGCGTAACAGGAGCGCCTTGACATGAGAACCGTACTGGAACGTTGGATTCTGCTCGGGCTGCTGCTGGCATGCATCGGCATTTTCTGCCGACAGCTTCTCATCCGTATCAGGCTGGTCCGCTGCGGCGCACCGGATGATGCACGCTGGGATCGTCCCTGGGAACGGCTTTTTCACATGGCGGCCAAAGTGGCCAGCCAGACCTGCGCCATTCGCAACCGGCCTGTGGTCGGCGTGCTGCATGCGTTGGTGTTTTGGGGATTCGTGCTGTTCAGTGTGGCCACGATGAACCAGGTGATCGGCGCGTTTGCCCGCGATTTCTCCCTGTTGGGACACAACCGGTTCAACACTCTGTGGTTTATGGCCGTGGATTGGATCGCCCTGCTCACCATGATCGGGGTTGTGGGACTGGCGATCCGGCGCTATCTGTTGCGGCCGGAGGGGTTGATCCGTCCGCAGCACCTCTCGCCCGCGTGGCACAGCGCGGCAGTGCTGGCATTGATCTTTGGCCTGATGGCCACTTATCTTTTGGGACAGGGCGTCGAGGGTCTGCACGCGGGGAAATTTTTTGTCCCCGGCTTGCCCTTCACACCAGCGGCGGCTGGCCTATTCAGCGGACTCGGACCGGCCGCATGGGCCGGCTGGAGCCGGCTGCTGTGGTGGCTGCACATCCTCATGGTGCTCGGCTTTCTGCTGCTGATCCCCCAATCCAAACATTTGCATCTGCTCGCCGGACCGGTGAATCTTTTTTTTCGTTCGCGCCGACCGCTCGGCTTTTTACACAAGAGTGATTTCGATAAAAGCGAAGAGTTCGGCGCAACCCGTCTGACCCAACTGCCCTGGAAGGCATTGCTTGATTTTATGTCGTGCGTGGATTGCGGCCGCTGTCAGGATGTTTGCCCAGCCTATCAGAGCGGCAAGCCGCTGTCGCCGAAAGCGGTGATGATGCACCTGCGCAAACAGCTCCTGGAGGAAAAAACAACCTTGCTGCGCGGTGAATCGCCTTGCCAGCCGATTATGGCTCAGTGGGTGACGCCGGAAGAACTCTGGGCCTGCACCACCTGCGGCGCTTGCATGCAAGTCTGCCCGGTCATGAATGAACACATCCCCACTTTGGTGGAACTGCGGCGGGCTCAAGTGATGATGGCGAGTGCCTTTCCCGTAGAGTTGAATCCCGCTTTTCGCGGTCTGGAGACCAACGCCAATCCGTGGAACATCGGCGCCCATGAACGGGCCCGTTGGAGCGAAGGGCTGGCTGTTCCATTGATGGCGGAGCGCGGAGAGGCGGAATATCTGTGGTTCGTCGGCTGCGCCGGTGCTTTCGACGATCGCGGCAAACAAAGCTCACGCGCCCTGGCAAAGATCCTGATCGCCGCGGGCGTTGATTTTGCGATTTTAGGCACAGAGGAAAAGTGTTGCGG
>CAZMVY010000305.1:0-3799 GCA_964569765.1 uncultured Planctomycetales bacterium | reverse complement strand
GTGGAACGTCCCGCCCCAGACCCGCCCGGCCGCGCCCCCCTCCGCCTTCCCGATCAGGCGGCCCGCGCGGCTGATCATCTCGGCGGCCGCGCGCCGCGTGAACGTAAGCAGGAGGATGCGATCCGGCGGCGTGCCCTTCTCGATGAGCCAGGCGACCCGGCAGGCCAGCGTCCCGGTCTTGCCGGTGCCGGCGCCGGCGATGACGAGCAGCGGCCCGTCGCCGTACGTAACCGCCTCCTTCTGCGCAGGATTGAGCTTATTGAGCCAGGATGCCGCCATATACGATCCTAGTGCCGTTCTCGGCCGGACGATTGTGGGGGGACCGGCCGCGGAAACCCGCAACGGGCCGCATTCGCGTCGCCTTTCGTCCCCGGCCTGATTCGCTCCTCCTTCATTTTTCCGGGATCGGTTCCGCCTTGAGCAGCACCTTGATGTGTTGCGGTTCGGCAGCCGCCGCGAAGGCCTCCACCCCGCGGGAGAGCGGAAACTGCTTCGTGATCATCGAAAGCACGTCGATCTGGCGCCGGGCCAGGGCGTTGATCGCCTCGGCGAAGGGGCCGCAGCGGCTGCCCAGCAGCGTAATCTCGTGGACGACCACCGGAGAGAGGTTCAGCCGGGAATCCGCCGCGTATGTACTCTTGAGCACGATGGTGCCGCGCGGCCGGACGAGCCGGCAGGCCAGATTCAGGCCGGCGGCCTCGCCCGTACATTCCACCACCAGATCGTGCTCCGCCTTCGGCACGCACTCCTCGACGGACCGGACCTGAATCCCCTTTTTCTCGCAGAACGACAGCGTGAGCGGGTTGCGTCCGATCACCTCCAGCTTGCACCCGGTGCCCTGGAGCACCTGCGCGACCAGCAGGCCGAGCCGGCCCGAGCCGAGCACGGCCACCTTCATCCGCTTCTCGATCTTGCACTGCTTGACGACCTGGTAGGCGGCCGCCAGGGGCTCGACAAAGACCGCCTGCTCGTCGGAGACGGCGTCCGGCAACTCGTGCAGGTTGTCCACGGGCACGGCCACATAGTCGGCAAAGCAGCCGTCGCGACCCTGAATGCCGATCACGGTACGATTGCGGCAATGGTTCGACAGGCCGCGCTGACACAGGTCGCACTTGCGGCACGCGCAGTTGATCTCGCCGACGACCCTCTTGTCCTTCCAGAGCTTCGGCCCGGCCGTCACCGTGCCCACGAACTCGTGCCCGGGCACGCCGGAGAACCGCATGTAGCCCCGAACGATCTCAAGGTCCGTCGCGCAGATACCGGCCAGTGCCACGCGCACGATCGCCTCGCCCCGGTCCGGCTCCGGGTCGCGGTAGTGGCGATGAAACCGCAGCGATCCGTCGAAGACCAGCGCCCTCATGCGTCGCGATACTCCCCAAGGTGCATGGCGGCCGGCGGCCGCGCTATAGGGCTTTGCCTCCGTTGACGCCCGGAACCCGGGGCGTACGCCCCGGGCCACCCCCGATCGCCCCCGCGGGGCTGGAAACGAACGAAACTCTCGAACCGAAAGCGGCATTAGTATTGCCGATGGAATGCGATGTCAACTCATCGGCGAGCCGGGCTGCAGCCGTTGCCGGGCGGGCGGTTGTGCGCGGACGCCGGCGATGGGGGGCCGGCGCCCCGCCCGCCGGACACAGCACTATGTACGGCGAGTCGGACGCTGTAGAATGACGGACCCCAGTCCGGCGAGGGCGCCGGGTGAGGCTGTATGGGCAATTACAGTATCCCGCTGCAATGAAGCGACTCGGGCCGCGGCTGCTGCGAATCCTGATGCTGTGCATCCTGGTCCTGCCGATCGGATGCGCTCAGACGATCGCGGGAATGGTCGTAAAGCACGTAGCCATGAGCGCGGCGAAGAACGTCGCGAAGGGCCAATACGAAGAGTACAAACGGCGGAAGACCGAGGAGAAGGCCGCTCGCGCGGCGGCGGCCGCCCGGCAGCAATCTTCCGACCGTCGCAGCCCTCCGTCCGACGAAGCCTCCGATGCCGAGTGGACAGACGACGCCGACCGGTAAGGCCGCCGAGGCCGAGCGACGACGACGGCCCTGGGCCTCGCAGGGCCGCACGACCCGCGATCAGTCACCCTTTCCGCCTCTCGCATACGCCGGCTATCGCTTTTTCGCCTTGGCCGCTTCCTGCCGGGCCTCCGCCGTCCGGGCCTTCATGTCGGCCTTCGTCTCGGCCTTGCCTTCGACCGGTTTGGCCGACGGGGCCGGCTCAATGCCCTTGCGAATGAGAACCTGCTTGCGGATCTCTTCGAAAAGGTCTTTGTTGTCCGCCAGGAACTGCCGCGCGTTCTCGCGGCCCTGGCCGAGGCGGATGTCGCCGTACGTAAACCACGACCCGGTCTTGTCCACCACACCGACGGTCGTGGCGAGGTCGAGCAGGTCCGCCTCGCGGCTGATCCCGCTGTCGAACATGATGTCGAACTCCGCCTCCTTGAACGGCGGGGCGACCTTGTTCTTCACGACACGGACGCGAACGTGGCTGCCGACGGACTGATCGCCTTCCTTGACCGTGGTGATCCGGCGGACATCGAGCCGGACGCTGCTGTAAAACTTCAGCGCCCGGCCGCCCGGGGTCGTCTCGGGATTGCCGAACATCACGCCGATCTTCTCGCGGATCTGGTTGATGAAGATGACGATGGTGCGGGATTTCGAGATCGCGCCGGTGAGTTTCCGGAGGGCCTGGCTCATGAGCCGCGCCTGCGCGCCGACCTGGGCCTGGCCCATCTCGCCCTCGATCTCAGCCTTGGGGATCAGGGCGGCCACCGAGTCCACCACGATGCAGTCGACCGCGTTCGACCGCACGAGCAGGTCGACGATCTCCAGGGCCTGCTCGCCCGTGTCCGGCTGGCTGACGAGCAGGTTCTCCAGGTTCACCCCGCAGCGCTTCGCCCAGGACGGATCAAGGGCGTGCTCCGCGTCGATGAACGCCGCCACGCCGCCGCTCCGCTGCGCCGAGGCGATCACATGCAGGGCCAGCGTCGTCTTGCCGCCGGATTCCGGACCGAACATCTCGACGACACGCCCGCGCGGAATGCCCCGGCCGCCCAGCGCCAGATCCAACGAAAGCGCACCCGTGCTGATCCCGTCAATCGCGGGGGCCATCGATTCGTCCATCTTCATGATGGTCCCCTTGCCGTAGTTCTTCTCGATCTGCTGCAACGCCCGATCGAGCGCCTGGTGCCGTCGTCCGTCCGATCCTTCGGTCATGGTTCGTCCTCTGTCCGTGGCATGGTCCACTCGTCACGCGGTCCGCGGCGCGCCGCCGGGCACCGTGTCTCGAGCCGTATTCTACAATCCGCAAGTGGAAAAGGCACGCCCGCGAAGCGCGGCAAGGCGACCCGTAACGCCGCCGCGCCGGCCCGACGCCCCGGGTCGGTTGCCCCCGGCGGCCCGCCCGGTCGGCCGCTCAGACCATCGCGGCCCCTTTGACGCCGAGCCGCGCCCGCGACAGCGGGATATATGTGGAACCTGCCGGCGAGAGGATCGACTGAAACAGCACCACCTCCTCCGCCCGCACCCGCCCCGCATCGAAGCCGGCCTCCTTGCGCACGGCCTCGCGAATCTGCACGGAAAAGCCCGGGTCTCGCACCCGCCCCAGGGGCAGGTGAGGCGGGTAACCCCGCCGTTCGCGCGCGAATCCCAGGCTCGCGAAGGCCTCCTCGCAGGCATTTCGCAGGCGCCCGAGCACGCCGCTCGGATCGTCGATCCCCACCCACAGGATCCGCACGGCCCCGCCCGGCGGAATGTCCGGCCGCGCCGCCGGGGTGCCGATGAGGACGAAGCGCCCTGG
>CAZMVY010000304.1:0-3833 GCA_964569765.1 uncultured Planctomycetales bacterium | reverse complement strand
CGAAAAAGAGGTTGTTCTCACTGGTCCAGGGGATGCCGCGTGCGAGGGCGGCGTTCACAAACTCGGACCGGCCCTTGTCCCCCGCGGGACTGATAACCAGAAGGTCCGTGCCGGCGAGATCGGCAGTATCGTGACCGCCGAGGCGGTATTTCACCGGAAGGCCTTCGAGCTGCTTCAGGGAATCCGCCAGGGACACCGCTTCGGCCTGGTCCGTGACGGTGACGTCCGCCCCCTGACCCACAAGCCACCGCGTGACGCCGATTCCGCCGCCGAAGCGGCCGAGGCCCATCACGAGCACCCGCTTGCCCGCCAGTTCCGCCGAAGCGCCCATATGCGATCCTCCTGCCCGACGCCGTCTTGCCCGAGGAAGACGTCGCCAATAGTATCGTGCCCGAGGGGTGGTCCACAAGGAAGGACGGCGGCATGAGACGCTCCGGCAACGCGGCAATGCTCACGGGGGCCATGACGATCGCGCTCATGTCGCCGGGTGGATGGGCGGCGCATGGTTCCGTACAGCCGCCGGCCTCCACACCGGGCATCCGCACCGCGATGGAAACCGACGATCCCGCTCTGGACACGCTTTTCCGACGACTTCAGGAGATCGTCGCCGCGGATCAGCGGGTGTTCCACCTCGAAGGGGGCGATGTCCGCACCAACCCCGACTGGGTCCGCGACCACATCCACGAAATGAAGGCGTACAAGTTCTGGGCGAGGGATCTTACCAGCTACCTCGACCTTCTCCTGCGGCACCAGATGTCCTGTGGGGCATTCCATGAGATGATCATGCGGCAATCGAACGAGCATGCCACGTTCGTCCGGCCGGAGTTCGTCCACCGCAATCCCCGCGACGGCTACAACTACATCCGTCTGGAACTGGAGGCGGACATCGAGTACCTGATGGTCGAGGGGGCGTACCAGGCCTGGCAGGCCACCGGCGACGACTCATGGCTCCGCGAGCGGATCGAGCGGCTGGAACGGGGCATGAAATGGGCCATGACCGACGCGATGCGCTGGGACGCCGAGCGCAGACTGGTGAAGCGGCCGTTCACGATCGACACGTGGGACTTCGCCTACGACGTGGACGACCATAACCGCAAGGTTGAGCCCGGCCGGCCCATGGCGATCATGCACGGGGACAACAGCGGGATGTACGCAGCGTGCCGGATGCTCGCGCGGATGCGGGAGGCGTTCGGGGACAAGGCTCGCGCGGAGTACTGGACGAAGAAGGCGGAGCACTTTCGCGAAGCGACGAATCGCGTCTGCTGGAACGGCACGTTCTACACGCACCAGGTCCACCTGCCGCCGAGTGAAGGGGCACCCGGCGTAGACGAGCGTCAGGTGCTGAGCCTGAGCAACCCGTACGACATCAACCGCGGGCTGCCCGACCACGCCCAGGCGCTGAGCATCCTCAACGAATACCGCCGCCGACGCGAGGCTCTCCAGAACGAATACGTGTGCGAATGGTTCAGCATCCACCCGCCCTATCCGATGTTCTTTCGCTACGGGCCGGGGCAGTATGCCAACGGGGCGATCTTTCCGCTCGTCGGCGGCGAACTGTGCAAGGCGGCGTTCGAACACGACAGGCTCGACTACGCGAAGGAGATCCTGACGCGCTGCCGGCAGCTCGTGGACCGGTACGGCACGCTGCCGTTTGCCCTCTCCCCGAAGGGCGACGCACAGGACGGCGGCCCGAAGGGCTGGGGCGCGGCGGCCTTCTACTCGGCGATCGTCGAGGGCCTTGCCGGCGTCATGGACGAAGCGACCCAATTCCGCCGGATTCGCCTGACGCCACGGTGGCCGGCCGTCGGCTGCCGTAATGTGAAGTTCACCGCCGCCTACGGACCGACGGGGGCACACGTGGCGTACCGCTATTCCTGGGATCCGGATACGGGAACCATCCGCCTGGAGATCACGGGAGCTCCGCGGGAGATCGAGGCCTGCGTACTCCTGCCGCAGGGCACGAAGACGGCGGACGTTCACGCGATCGGAGGACCTGTCACGTCGCGGACCATCCGCCGCGACGACAACCGCTATGTCAACCTCACACTGGCCGGCGACCGGCTTGCCGGCGGAAACGGAACTACGGTCACGATCCATTGCAGCAACCAATGAGGACATTCCCATGAGATTGACCCCGACAGAGTCTTCGGCAATCCTTTTCACGATCATGTCCGTCTCGGTATGGGCCACCGGGTCGCGCGCAGAGGAAGCCGCGGCGCTTCGCCCGCCGGCCGTGCCCCTGCTGGCCCATGACCCCTACTTCAGCGTGTGGTCCATGACCGACAGGCTCACCGACGACTGGCCCCGGCATTGGACTGGCAGTACGCAGGCGATCTGCGGCCTGGCCCGGATCGACGACAAGCCGTACCGCTTCATGGGCACCCTGTCGGACAAGCTGCCCGCCATGACGCAAACGGCTGTCGAGGTCTGGCCGACGCGGACGATCTACCGCTTCGAGGCCGGCGGCACGCGGCTGACGCTCACGTTCTGCTCGCCGCTGCTGGTGAACGATCTCGACGTACTCGGGCGATCCGTCACGTACGTGACGTTCGACGTACAGGCGATCGACGCCCAGGCACACCAGGTCGCTCTCTATCTCGACTGTAGTCCGGAACTGGCCGTCAATACGGCGGACCAGAAGGTCATGTGGTCGCGGTACAAGATCGGCAACCTCGCCGTTCTGCGGCTCGGCGCGCAGGAGCAACCGATCCTCGCCAAGGCGGGCGACAACCTGCGGATCGACTGGGGTTGGCTGTATCTGGCGGTGCCGAAGCAGGACGGTACGGATACCGCGCTGGCTGCCGACCGGGCGGCGCGCCAAGGCTTTGTCGAAAGTGGCCGTTTGCCGGATCACGACGACCTGCGGATGCCCCGAGCTGCAAACGACCGCTGGCCGGTAACCGCAGTCGCGTTCGGTCTGGGCGAGGTCGGGGAGAAGCCGGCCTCGCGACACCTTTTGGTGGCATATGACGACATCTACGCGATCGAACTGTTCCAGCGGCGGCTGCGCCCCTACTGGCGGCGAGACGGCGCGGATGCGGATGCCCTGCTGACGACGGCGGACAGGGATTTTGCCTCGTAGACGGCGCGCTGCCGGGCCTTCGACGAGGGGCGGCTGGCCGACCTGACTCAGGTCGGAGGCCGGGAGTACGCTCAGCTCTGTGCGCTGGCGTATCGACAGTGCCTCGCGGCGCACAAACTGGCGGCCGACTTCGACGGCACGCCATTGATGTTCGCAAAGGAGAACTTCAGCAACGGGTGCATTGGCACGGTGGACGTGATCTACCCGGCGTGCCCGTTCTTCCTTCTGTTCAACACGGACCTGCTGCGGGCAAACCTCAAGCCGGTGCTCGACTACGCGCAATCGGCACGATGGAAGTGGCCGTTCGCGCCGCACGACCTGGGGACGTATCCGCTGGCCAACGGCCAGGTCTACGGCGGGGGCGAACGGACCGAGGAGAACCAGATGCCGGTGGAGGAGACCGGCAACATGCTGATCATGCTCGCGGCGATGTCGAAGATCGACGGGAATGCCGGGTTCGCCGCGAAGTACTGGCCGATGCTGACGAAGTGGGCCGAGTATCTCAAGGCCAAGGGCCTCGACCCGGAGAACCAGCTCTGCACGGACGATTTCGCGGGACACCTGGCGCACAATGCGAACCTCTCGATCAAGGCGATCGTCGCGATCGGGGCGTACGGGCAACTGTGCGAGATGATCGGCCGGAAAGACGAGGCGGCCGTGTACCTGGACGAGGCGAAGAAGATGGCCGGGCAGTGGGCGAAGATGGCCGCCGACGGCGACCACTACAAGCTGGCGTTCGACAAGCCCGGCA
>CAZMVY010000303.1:0-3848 GCA_964569765.1 uncultured Planctomycetales bacterium | reverse complement strand
GAACCGGCCGGCCAGGTGCGTGAGCGCCGTCCACAAAACGATCTGTGCGAGGATGACTGCGCCCAGCGGCCAGGCCCTTCTGGCATGCACGCCGATCGCCCACAAGGCCAGCAGCCAGATCGCCGGCCCCGTCAGCGGCTCCGCGACGACCGCCTGCCAGGTGGCCCGCAGTCGCCCGGCGAGCGAGCGAAGCTCCGGCGCCGGCAGATGACCCCGCGCCCAGCGCAGTGCGCATTCGGGCTTCCAGATACCCGGTCGGTAGCCCAGCTCCGCCGTCGCCTGCGGAAAGACCGGATTTCCGCAGAAAACGGCGTTCTTCAGCATCCACGGCGCGAAGCTCACGATGATGCCCAGCACGTAGAGCGCAAGCGAGCGAAGGAGGCCGGCTCTTTCCCCGCCGGGCGCGTACGGGGCGACGTCCGCCCGGCCCGGCGAAGACGGTTCGGCCCGAATCGAAACGGTCCGTCGCACCCAGGCCGCGGCCCATCCCAGAGCCAGCGGAACCGCGACGAGCGGCCCTGCCGTGTACTTGCAGCCGCAGGCCAGACCGACGAAGAGGCCGGCGAGCAGGGCCCAGGATTCGCCGCGCGCCCGCGTCGGCGTGCTGGTCGTCGGCCCCGCCGCCCCTTCCGGCAGGCAAGGAGCGAAGCATGCCCATCGCACCCACGCCGCAAGTGCCAGTGCGGTAAACAGGAGCATCGCGTTTTCGACATACGCCACGCCGCTGAGATACACGAGCCATCCGCACGTGCCCGCCACCACGGCCGCGACCAGGGCCGCCGGGGAACCGAACGGCCGGGCCGCCGCCCATATCGCCGCGACGCAGAGAAATGCCATAGTGGCGTTGAACATCTGCGCGAGCATGACGCCCTCGATCGGCCCACCGCGCAGAACCATCGCGAGCAGATAGAGCATCTCCGCATTGAACGGAAAATTGCTGTAGGCGTTGTTGGTCAGGAAGAAGATGTGCCCGGCCTCGTAATACTGCTTCGGCACGGCCAGGTGGTACTCGAGCACATCGTACCCGTTTCCCTCCGCCGGCCAGAGCACCCCGGGCGGCGCGGTTGCCACGACCAGCGCCAGCGCAGCGAACGGGACGACCACCAGCCACAGCCAATGCCGGTGCCCGATGCTCGGAAAATGGAACGACGCCCCCGATGCGATGAGGCGGCGAACCGTCGGCGCGTTCGTCGCCAGCGACAGGAAAACCACACCCCCGAACACGACAATCCACCACGCGCGTTGCAGCGCACCCCACACGCCCAGCGTGAATTCCAGCAGGCAGAGCAGGCCGACGCCCAGCCCCGCAGCGAAGATGATTCGGCAGGTGAGGGGCTCCGCGTCCGAACGATCCTTGTCGGCCGCCGCGGCATGCGGGCGCGTCGCCTGCGTGTGGGATGCGCCGTTCGAGAACCCGGCATCCTCACTGCCGACAGGGTAGCGGCGCGCGGCATCCCCACCGTCCGTGCGCCCCGCGACGAGGCGCAACAACCCCATCCCGGGAAGCGCCGCCAGGGCAACGATCCCCGCGGCGACAAGCCCGTCGGTAAGCACGATCCAGAGCGCCGCGGGCGCCTCGATAAAGACCAGCACACCGACGGCCGCGGCCGCGATGGCGATGAGCGCAGCGGACGAACGCATGTCGGTAGTGTCCCCGCTGCACGGCACGGCATCAAGAACGCTACTGCTCGTCCCGCAACCCGAACAGGTTCCGCAGAGCATCGGCGTAGAGGTGCGCGCGGCCGCTTTCCGCCTTGTCGCGCAGGAGCGTCGAGGGACCGTGAAGCAGCTTCTGCGTAATGCGATGGAGCATCTGCGCCAGCAGTTCGCGGTCGCGATCGGAGACCTGAGAGAGCTTCGGCAGCACGCGTTCGAGTTCCTGCCGGCCGATCTCGCCGAAGTAGTTCTGCAGGGCCGTGATCGTCGGGCCTACCTCGCGGCTCTGCTGCCAGGCAACGAATTCCTGCACGTGGGCCTCGATGATCTCCTCGCAGCGGGCGAGTTCCTTCCGCCTCGCCGCCACATTCTTGTCGGCCACCGTTTGCAGGTCGTCGATGTCGTAAACGAAGACGTTTTCGAGCCGGCCGACCTCCGGCTCGATGTCTCTCGGCACCGCGATGTCGATCATGAGCAGCGGCCGATACTGCCGCCGCTCGGGCAGGTCGTGGAGCGCGGCACGCCGCAGGATCGGCTCGGGCGCCCCTGTGGTGCTGATGACGATGTCGGCCGCGACGAGGTGGTCGGAGAGTTTCTCGAACGGCACGACCCGCCCGCGCACCCCCGCCGGCTCGATGATCCGCTCTCGCACGGCCTCGGCCCGCGCCGGCGTGCGGTTGGCCAGAAGCACCTCCTTCGGCCTCATCTCGAGCAGGTGCTGAAGCGTAACCTCGCCCATCTCCCCGGCACCGATCAGCAGGACCGTCTTGTCGCCAAAGTGCGAGAAGATCTGCCGCGCAAAGTCTACCGCCGCGCCGCCCACGCTCGTTCGGCCGCTCGACAGGCCCGTCCGCGCGTGAATCTCTTTGGCCACCGCGAACGCCCGCTGGAAGACTGCATCGAGATGCCGGCCGGTCATGCCGGCCTCGCGCGCCATGGTAAACGCCGACTTCACCTGCGCGAGGATCTGCGATTCGCCCAGGACCATCGAATCGAGCGAGCCGGCCACACGGAACAGGTGCCGCAGCGCCTCCGCATCCTCGTAGTGGTACGTGCTCGGGCTGAACTCGTGAACCTCGACGCCGCGGTTCTCGGCGAGGAAACCGATCGCCTCCTCGATCCGCGGGTGGCCGTGCACCGGGCGGGCCACGTACAGCTCTGTACGGTTGCACGTGGACAGCAGCACGGCTTCGCAGCAGGGGAACCGCTCCCGGAGACTGCGAAGCGCCCCGGCACAGGCCGCCGGATCAAACGCAAGCCGCTCCCGCACCTCCACGGGCGCCGTCCGATGATTGCATCCTATGACGACCGTTCTCATCGGTGTAACGTCGAGATGTGCTCCATCGCCACGAACACGCCCACGACCAGCACCAGGCCGGCGGCCGCGCACGTCGCACCCCCCCGTCCGCGCATCCCCGGCTGAAACCAGAGGGCCAGCATCCCGGCCGCATATACGACCCACAGCACCAGCGTGAAGACCACGATCGGATCCTTCAACCACTCGATCGGCCCGGGGTTCGTCTGCCGCGATACCTGGCAGAACCCCGTCAGCACCCCGTACGTCAGCGTCGGGAAACCGATCACGAGCATCCAGCGCCCGAATCGTTCGAGCGATTCGAGCGGTGCCAGCCGGCCCAGGAGCGTCAGGCCGTGCTTGCGCCGGAGAAGCTCCGTGATGATCAGATATACCGCTCCCGCCCCGCCGGCCGCCACGAAGCAGGCGCCGCTGACCGCAAACGCCACCTGGTGGCTGACGAACCACGACTTATAGGCCACGCGCATCCCCGGCTGGCCGATCTGAAACAGCGAGCCGGCCTCAATCACCGCCGCCGCAAGGAAGAGCACCACATCCAGCCCCCGCATGCCCGCCGCGCTGCGGCCGATCGCTGCGAGCGGGATGATGAAGCTGACCAGCAGAAGGCTGGACTGAGAGCTTTGGTGCAGCGCACCAACAAGCCCCTCTCTTGCGATGCCGGCCCCGACAGCACCCAGATTGACCGCCAACACGGCGAGGGCGGCGATCGTGCTGATCCGCCCGGCCCGGGACGCCGGGCGAAACAGATTCAGCGCGGCGAACACCGTGGCGACAACCAGCCCGATGGTCCCGAAACCCGATACGGCGTATTCCCAGGACATAAACCGCCCCGAAGGCAGGCCGCCGCGCAGGGCGCGCCTCCCCACCCAGATTATTC
>CAZMVY010000302.1:0-3869 GCA_964569765.1 uncultured Planctomycetales bacterium | reverse complement strand
CGGTCAGCTCGGCGGCAGGGGGACGGCCGGTGCCGAGCCGGCCGGCGGTGCCGCAACCGCCCTGCGGATGCGCGAGCGTTTCGGCGTCGGGGCGGCGTGGGCCGGATCGGTCTGCGTGGAGCGCGGCATGGCGATCACGCCGGTCCGCGAGAGCTGCTTGATCCCGTAGGGCCGGCACAGCTCGACGAAGGCCTCGATCTTATCCTCGGGGCCGGCCAGTTGGAGGATGACGGCGCTGGGCCCCACATCCACGACGCTGCCCCGGAAGATCTCCGTGAGCTGCCGCAACTCGGCGCGGCGCTCCGGCGGGCAGTGCACCTGCACAAGGACGAGGTCGCGTTCCACACACTGCTGTTCGCTCAGGTCGCGGACCTTCACGACGGTGACGATCTTGCCGAGCTGCTTGCGGATCTGCTCGAGCGTGGCATCATCCCCGTGGGTGACGATGACCATGCGCGACAGGGCCGGATCCTCCGTCCGGCCGACGACGAGCGAGTCGATGTTGAAGCCGCGGGCGGCGAACATGCCCGCGATATGGGCCAGGACGCCCGGCTGATTCTGAACGAGCACGGTGAAAATGTGTTTCCGTTCCATGTATCGCTTTCATCCTTCAACGAGGTACCGCAGGATTCACGAACTCCCCCGCCGCGCGGGCGGCTCCGTGCGTTCAGCCGCGCAGGCCGGCCGGGACGGTCGGCGGCCGGCGGTCCTCCTGCCGCGGCCGCAGCAGCTCCGGGCTCGGCGGCCGAATCGTATCGAATGGCACGGCACCGGGCGCCATCACCCCGCCCGACATGACGAGTTTGACGGCCTCCTCAACCGTCAGATCGGTTTCCGAGACCAGCTCGACGGGCATGATCTGCGTGTAGCCGACCATCGGGTTGGGGGTGGTTGCGATAAAGACGACAGCCAGGTCCCGGCCAGTGTCCTTGTCCTTGATCATCGACGTCAGGAAGCCGATGCTCTTCATCCCCGGCCGGAAGAACTCGACGAGCACTACGCGACTGCCTGACAGGTCGTTGCTGCTGGCGACGGTGGAAATGATCTGCTTGGTGGCGCGATACACGGTCTTGGCCACGGGGACGCGGTCGACGAGCCGTTCGAGGCTGGCCAAGACGCGAAGGCCGAACACGTGGCTGGTCAGGAACCCCAGCAGATACAGCAGGAACAGGGTCAGGAAGACGGCGAGGACCGACACCAGCAGGGGCGAACCGCCGTGATCGGGAGAGGGAACCACCCAGGCTGTGCCGCAGACGGTAATCGGGGTCTGGGGGTGCTCGGCGGACATGCGCGCGCCCCAGACGGCAAGCGGCTCGGTCGCATCCTTCATCAGGTTGAAGACGAACTTGAGCACGGCCCAGGTGACCCAGATCGGCAGGACGGTGAGGACGCCGGCCATGATGCGGGTGCGAAGGAGCCCGCGCAGCGCCGCCCACATGGCCTTGCCTGAGGCCTGCCTCAGGGAAAGCGGTTTTGCCGGGGTATCCGTCGTCACGGGGCCATCCTCCATATCGAGGCGGTACGTCACAAGCCGCCGTCCGCCGCACGACTCTCGGGCCTGTTGCGCGTCGGGTTCGCCGGGCAGGAGAACCGGCGACCGGCAGTCTCACGAGAGTCCGCCCATCTCCATCTCGTGAAGGCTCTTGCCGACGCTGACCATGGGGTACACGTTCTCAGTCGGGTCCACATGGACATCCAGCACGACCGGGCCTGGCGTCTCGAGCATGGTCCGGATCGCGTCGGGCACCTGGCCCTTCTCGCGAACGGCAATGCCCTTGGCGCCGAAGGCCTCCGCCACGCGGGCGTAATCGGGATTGCACATCTTTGAGGCGACGTAGCGCTTGCCATAGAACAGTTCCTGCCACTGACGGACCATGCCCTGAAAGTGGTTGTTGAGGATGACCACCTTGACCGGGACCTGGTATTCGACGGCGGTGGCGAGTTCCATGAGGGTCATGGCGAAGCTGCCGTCGCCGTCCACGTCGATCACCGTCCGGTCGGGCCGGCCGAAGGCAGCGCCGATAGCCGCGGGGAAGCCGAAGCCCATCGTGCCGAGCCCGCCCGACGTGATGATCTGCCGCGGGTAGCGCCAGCGATAGAACTGCGCCGTCCACATCTGATGCTGGCCCACGCCCGTGGCGATGATCGCCTCGCTGCGGGTCGCCTCGCAGAGTTGCTCGATCACGTACTGCGGCTTCAGGTTCGTCGAACGCCGGTCGTACTTGAACGGGTACTTCCGCTTCCATTGTGCGATCTGCTCGAACCACGCCGTTCGGTCGCGGGGCTCGATCAACGGAAGCAGCTCGGACAGGATGGCCCGCGCGTCGCCCACCACGGGGATGTCCACATCGACGTTCTTGCTGATGCTCGACGGATCCACGTCCACGTGAATGATCTGCGCATGGGGTGCAAAGGTCTCGAGCTTGCCGGTGACGCGGTCGTCGAAGCGGGCACCGACGGCGATGAGCAGGTCGCAGTTCTGCACGGAGTAATTCGCGTACGCGCTGCCGTGCATGCCGAGCATGTGCAGCGCGAGCCGTTCGTCGGCGACCTCGTCAAACGCCCCCATGCCGAGCAAGGTCGTAGTGACGGGGATGTTCGCCTTGCGGGCCAGCTCGCGGAGGACATCGGAAGCCCCCGAGACGATCACGCCGCCGCCGACATAGAGCACCGGGCGCTGGCTCGCGTTAATCGCTTCCGCCGCCAGCCGGATCTGTCGCATGTTGCCGCGCGTGCGGGGCTTGTAGCCGGGCAGATCGATCTCCACCTGGTCGGGCACGGGCATCATCTGCGCCTGCACGTCCTTGGGAATATCCACCAGCACGGCCCCGGGGCGGCCGGTCGAGGCGATGTGAAACGCCTCCTTCACGATGCGGGGCAGGTCCTGCACACGCTTCACCAGGATGTTGTGCTTCGTCACGGGACGGGTCACGCCCGTGACATCGGCCTCCTGAAAGGCGTCGTTGCCGATGGCCGCCGTCGCCACCTGCCCCGTGAACGCCACGACGGGGACGCTGTCCATGTTGGCCGTCGCCAACGCCGTCACGAGGTTCGTCGCCCCCGGACCGCTGGTGGCAATGACGACGCCCACCTTGCCGGTTGCCCGCGCATAGCCGTCGGCCATGTGGCCCGCGCCCTGCTCGTGCCGGCTGAGCACGAACCTGATGGGACTCTGATAGAAGGCGTCGAACGTCGGCAGGATGGCCCCGCCGGGGTAGCCGAAGGCGATCTCCACGCCCTGTTCGATCAGGGTCTGGTGGAAGAGCTGTGCCCCGCTCCGCTGGGGCGAGGATGACTGCGCAGCTTGTGCCGGGATGAACGATTGCGTCTGAGACGCCATGGTTTTTATCCTTTCCAATAGGGTTCCCATGGTGAGGCGCCGGCCCCGCGGCCGGATCGGGTGATACCGTCGTCAAACGGCGGGCCGCCCGTTCCAGACAGGAACAGGTCGCCCACCACCCGAACACCTCGCTCGATTCAGTTGTCAGCGACCGGAGCGGTTTGTCCGATCGTCAGGAGTATTATACTCGCCGATTCCTCGACCGCCACGATCGCGTGCGTTGTTGGAGCGCTCGGTCGGCGGCCCAACTCGCGCCCGCCGCGATGAAAGCTCGCCCGGCATCCGTTGTGCGGATGGCCCCGCTAAGCTGTCCGTGCGCCGTCTCCGCCTGTCGGGAGCTATTATCGGCTGCATGCATCGGACTTGAGGAGGACCATAGCCGTGGATGTACATAAAATACACTGACACAAAAGACCCGGCGGTTTCGGCAGCTCCCGGTCGGGCCTCAAAAAAGTTGCGGTCGCGCCCATTTGAAGCGTTGACAGCCCCGGCGGATGGCCGCTATACTCAGTAGGAGGTTACGGGTTAT
>CAZMVY010000301.1:0-3903 GCA_964569765.1 uncultured Planctomycetales bacterium | reverse complement strand
ATGGAGCTCGGCGTCTTCGCTCTGAAGCCTGGCGAGAACCGGCTCACCGTAGAGGTCATCGGGGCCAACGAAAAGGCGAAGAAGGACTACATGTTCGGGCTGGACTACATCCTGCTGAAGCCGGCAGAGTGAAGGGCTGGGGCGGATTACGCGGGCGAGTCGGGGTCCGGCGTCAGTTCGTAGGGTTCCGGCGGAGGCTCGGTTGCCGGTGCCGTCGCCTCGCGGCCCAGGATGAACCAGCGTTTCAGAACGTCCGTGAGCTGCGTCTGGACGCGCTCATCGTTGGTTCGACTCTCGGCCAGTTCCCTGAAGCGGGCGGCGGCCTTCTCGACGCGTGAATTCACTCGCTCGAGGAGCTTGAAACACGCGTGGAGATCCGACGGCAATTTGACGGCGCCGCTGATTCCCAGATTGGCCAGGCGAACCACCAGCTCCGCCTGTCCGCGCGACTGGCAGTCCAAGTGAACGCTGCGGTCCTTGCCGAAGTAGACCGTGTCGGGGTCGAACATCGGCGATGGCGAGAGGGTGGCCGGACGGTCCTCCGGAATGATGACGGCCGCGGTGCTCTCCGGACGGCGGCCGATCCATTCAGCGAGCGGCGTTGCGTCCTCGAGTTCGGCCGCGTCCCAGATGTCGGCGGCCAGGTCGTGAATGCTGAACCGCCTGTTGTTGGACCTTGCTCGCTGCTCCATCTTCTGGATTTCGACGACGCGGATGTCCCGGAAATGCCGGGCGGTCGCTTCGTACAGGCGGTCGATCAGGGCGCTGCGCTCCTTCGCATCGGCTACGCCAAGCAGCTCAAGGACGGCGTCGTCCAGGTCCCGGCGGTCGGGTTGGCGCAATTCGTCGGACAGGACCAGCGGTCCGGCGGCGATCCGTTGCGCTCGATCGGGGGTGTGGCAATCCATCAACTGCTCTTCGACGAGCCGGCCAACTTCGCGCCGGCTCATACGTTCGAGAGCGTCGGCGAGGCGCTCAGCGACTTTCGGCGGCACGCCGCGCGGGTCGGGCACCTCCAAGAGGTTCACGTCCACGACTTCGGTCTTGAGGTTGCCTTCTGTGCCCGCGAAGCGCCCATAGAATGTCTTGAACAAGCCCACGAGCGTTGAGTTGAGGACAGCTACTAGCGCCTTTGTTTCAGCGGATGACAGATTCCTCGAGGCTACGTCGAAGAGATTGTGATTACAGATCAAGTGTTCAGGGTTGCTTGCGATGATATGCCGATATTGCTGAGCCATCGGCCAGAAAGCAACCCCCGGTTTGACCAATCGAGTCAGATCGTACCAGGGGTCACGGGCGGCGCAGGTGGACCGCTCGGGGACGGGTTTGCTCTTCGATTTCTCGGACGCGAACTGTGCCGTCATGCCGTAGCGCAGGTAGCGATAGACCCACGGGGCCTTTGTCTTCAGGCTGCTCATCGGCTCGCTGACCAGAAGGACTACGCGGTCGAGGTCCGCAGCACGGACCACCGGGCGATCGACCTTCATCAGGCTGTGGACTTCCGGTGCCAGATACCGGGCTTCGATCGGGTGGACGCTTCCGTCGCCCGCCTCGACAATCTTCAGTTTGCCCGATTCGACATCCTTGCGGGGAGCGCCGCCCGCGTGTCGGCGAAAGGCCCGGTCGGTGTCATGTACCGCCAGCATCCTGGCGGTTACGTCCCTGGGCATGAAGAATGCGTCGCAGCCGGTCTTCACGCCAAAGCGAATGCTCGCGATCTCGCCCAAGGCGACGAAGCGCCCTCCGTAGCGGCGCATGATGTCGAAGTACACTTTCGGGGCGCGGACGTACCGGCCCCACTTGCCTGCGTGGTAGTCGCCGTTCTCCTTGGGGCGTTCTCCGGTCGTCGGTTCTACCGGCTCCTCTTCCTCGGCCTCCGCTTCGCCTCCGTTCTCGTATTCGCCGGCGAGCGACTCCGGCTCGACGTTGCGGAGGATCGCCCCGGCGCGGACGCCGTCGTTCCAGAGGTCTTGTTGCGTTTTGATGATGATCCGCAGATCCTGGTCTTCGCAATCGCCTTCGGCGGCCATGATACGGTCGCGGAGCCTCTCCAGGGCGGCTTGTCGGGCCTGCTCGTCCTCGGGCGTTGGTGGAACCCCGATGACGTCCGCCAGCTTGCGCGAGAAGCGGACGAAGCGGACCCGGTTCGCCATGCGCTTTGCCTCGTCATCGCAGCGCTGGAGGATCGTGATGCAGGTCTTGACGCGGGCGTCCTCGAACCAGGGTTCGGCGGCGCTCTCCATGATGGCCAGAATACGGAAGTGGCGCAGCATCCAGCGCTGCAAAGCGAACCCGTACTCAACGTCGAGCCAGGACGAGCTTGTGAGGAAGCCGAAGTACCCCTCAGGCTTCAACAGCCGGGCGGCGGCGGGCCAGAAGTAGCAGTGCAGGTCACTGCGGCCGGTCAAACGCAGGTCGGGCCAGGCGGCCCTGATGATCCGCCCGAATCGCGTCTTGTCAGTCTTCTCGACCTTCTCCTGGCGAACATAGGGCGGGTTGCCAACAACGGCGCTCAGGGCGGGCAGTGGCACTGGCTGCTGGCCGCCAGCGGTGTCGGGGACATGGCAAAAAGGTGTGGGCGGCTCAAAATCAAAGAAGTTGCGCCGAGCGATGCGCGGATAGTTAGCCTCGTCGTTGATCTCGCGGGCCGCGAGGTTCATGGTGGCCAGGTGCGCGGGGTACAACGCGATGTCGCACCCGAACAACTCGCTGAGCAGATCCAGGTGCGGGCGGGATGGACCCAGGTGCCGCTTTCGGTAATACGCCCGGACAAGGAAGCTGCCCGAGCCGCAGGCCGGGTCAAGAACGGTGTCGGCAGCGCTCCGGATGCAGAAGGCGTTGATCAAGTCCACCGGGTCGTCGCCGGTAAAGTGCTGGCCGTAGCGGTGGCGCTCATCCGGACCGATGAGCTTCTGGAAGATGCGTCCGACCACGTCGGACGGCACGTCGCGGAAGTCCACCGATTCGATGCCGTGGAGCAGGCCGCGCCAGGCGTCCAGGGCGCTCGGCGGATGGAAGACCAGGGCTGTCGCCCAATCCTTCGCGTCGGGCATGAGCAGCGGCTCATAGTCGCCGCTGCGGTCCACCGCCTGCTGAAACAGGCGATTGAACGCCGCCAGCGCGTCCTCGGGCTTCTTCACCGAGGCCCGCAGTTCGAGGCGCGGCAGATCGGGGAAACGCGAACGTAACGCCTTGTAGAAGATGAGCCGGTTGGCCCAGACGTACGCCAGGGTCTTGGCCATGTTGTCCACGGCCTTGACCCACTCCTCGTGAGGAGTGCGGATGAATGTCCAGTCCTGGTCGGCCATCCAGCGCTGGACGCGCGAATCGAAGGGCTTGCTCCTGTTGGCGGAGTGCAGGATATAGGCGCTGAGCAACTGCACGGGCCAATCGAGGTGGCTCTCCAGCGATCGGATGAAAATGTCATCCGGCGGCAGCCAGTCGGGGCGGCGACCTGAAACGACGTCGGCGAGATCGCGCAGTAGATCGGGCAGGAAACGCGTCTTGATGAAGGCGAGGTTGTCCTCGCGGGCGACGTCTTCCGGGCTCGCAAGGATGCGGCCAAGCCGCCAGACGCGCACGCGTCGGTCGATCAACGGTTGCTGCCATCGGCTCCGGTCGAAAAGGACGAACTCGTTGACGTTCCAGGTGAAGAAGTACTGGACATTGGCATTCTCCGCCTTGGAGAACGCGTCCTGCATCAGCTTGTCGGCAAACGCCGAGCGGCCTTCGGGGGTCCCCGGCAGCTTCACCTCGCCGCACAGCACCAGTCTTCCGTGATGGTCATAAAAGCGGAGATCGTTGCGCTTTCGGCGACCGGTGCCCGTTCCATAGCCTTCCACGCGCGCTTCGTGGAAGGGATACGCGGGCGGATTCTGGGCTACCAGATTGTTGGCGGCCGAC
>CAZMVY010000300.1:0-3904 GCA_964569765.1 uncultured Planctomycetales bacterium | reverse complement strand
GATAAGCGTGAGCAGGCTGGCGGTGATTTCCTTCTGTTTATCGGTGGTGTCGGTGTCATCATCATCGTCGCTTCCGCTACCGCCGCCATAGCCGCCGCCGTAGCCGCCCCCTCCGTAGCCGCCCCCCCCGTAGCCGCCCATCATGCCGCCGCCCATCATCCCGCCCATCATGCCGCCCATCATGCCGCCGCCCATCATGCCGCCCATGCCGCCCATCATGCCGCTCATCATGTCGCTGCGGCGCCGCGGCCTCTTGTTCTCGCGCATGACGACGTCTCCGATGTCGTACACGCGGGTGACGGTGGCCGTCTGGTTCAGGTCCTCCTGCGTCGAGACCCGCACCTGACCGCCGACGACCTCGAACTCCACCGGCGATACGGCCGGATCGCTGATGTTCTCCAGGATGGTCTTGAGGGCGTTGTCGAGCCGAACCCGGCCCAGCGTAGCGGTCACCTCGGTATCGGGGGTGACGTTGGCGATTTCGAGCGCCTTCCAGTTCGGCGCGATCTGGATCTTGCCCTCGGTCTTGAAGTGGTCCAGGACTTCCCGGAACGGCCGGGCATCAAACTCGATCGGCTCGATCGTCGTTGTCTTGAGTCTCTGTTCGACCTCGGCGGCGAGCCGGTCGGTCTCAGTCGTTTCCAACATGCCGGGGGCGACGCGTTCCCGCGCCGCCTTGATTTCCGGCCAACGGTCCGAGTAGGTCAGGTATTCCGCCGCCGGAGTGAGGGCCTCGTCCGCCTGGTACAGCGCGTCGCGGCGATCGGTCATTCGGTTGTTGTGGAGTTGGCCGCCCTGAAGCTGGGCATAGAGATCCTCGAGATCCTCCTTCATGTCCCGCGCCCGCTGATAGTTCGGCTCGATCACGAGGATCTCTTTGAGCTGGGCGATGGCCTCCGGATACTTGCGGTCCTTTTTCAACTGGACCACACGTTCCATCATCTGCTGGATCTTGCGGTCCCGCTCCTCCCGGTCACGGCGCTCGCGCTCGATGTTCTGCTGTCGGGCGGCGCGGACCTGCTCGGCAACCTGCTGCTCCTGGTAGCGGGTCTGCTCCCTGGCCAGGAACTCCTCGAGTTGGCCAAGCTCCCGATGGAGCGTGTCATACTGCCCGGCGGGGGCATCCATCTTGCCGGCCTCGAGCGTCTGCCCGGCGATCTGAAGCGTCTGCCTCGCTTCGTCATACTTGTTGGCGAGCATGAGTTCGCGGGCCCGCTCTTCCTGTTCGCGATAGAGGCGCTCCGTCCGCTGCCAGCGGAGGCTGCGGACGGCCTGGTAACGGCTCAGAAGACTGGACGGCTGCCCCTCCGCGCCCCGGTATTTCTGCAGCAACTGCCGGCCGGCGACCGCATCGGGATCGTTCGGAGACAGGCGCAGGGCCTCGGCGAACGCCTTCTCCGCTGCGTCAAAGTCGCCCTTGCGGACGTCCTCGTACCCTTTCTGGATAAGAGCCGCCGCCCGCTCGCGGTCGCGGGAGACCGCCGGGGCCGCCGCCGGCATCGTGGCAGGCGCCGCAACGGCCGCCGGAACCACCGGTCCCACCGGCGTTTCCTTTGCGGCCGGCCGCGTCGTCGTCCCGCTTGCCTCGGCAAGCCGGCGTTTCTCCTGGATCAACGCGAGGCGGCGCTGCGCCTCCTGCTTCTGGGCCGGCGTGGCAAACGGGTTGCCCTCGACCGAGCGGTACCTTCTCGCCGCCTCGGCGAGCTTGTTGCCATCGTAGAGCCGATGCCCGTCCTCAAGATCCTGCGCGGCCTTCTTCGACTGGTTGATCGCGACGGTCACCTTGTCGGCGTACTCGTCTCGCTGCTTCCTCTGCTCGGCGCTGAGCTTTCCCTGGTCCAGCGCGAGGAGCAATTCCTGCGCCTTCTCATACTGACCCTGATCGAAAAGCTGAACCGCCTGCTTCAGTTGGTCTGCCGCGGATTCGGCCTTCGCCACTACGCCCGTCGCGACGAAAAACAGGCCCGCTCCGCACAGGCATCGCCACGCCACTTGTCGTTTGCCAATCGCCTTCAAGGGTTGTCTCCTCCTCGGTGAACTCACTGCAACCAACCGCCCGGTTGCGGAGGGTCTTCAGGAGGGAAGGTATGTTCGCTCCGTGCCGTCCACGGACGATACCATCCAAACGGACACGAGCATATCACATACCGCCCACAACGCCAACACCCCGTCGCCTGCTCCGCGCCGAGCTTACAGCGGCCTGCCTGCCTCGACAAACCGCCAACCGTCTCGCCCCTCGCCTGCGCCCCTGCTCAACCCCGACGGATCCCCGGCCGGCCGCCACGGCCCCGCCGCCCGTCTCCGTGTATCCGGGCTGGCCCTACTGGCCGGGGGCAAGTTCCCGCCTGCCCCGCTCGAAATCGATCGGCGGCCCGCCCGGCCCGGGAGCCGACGGCCGGGGCTTCCGCTCCATCGCGGCTTCCCGCGCCTGCGCCTCCTTCAGCAGATCGCGAAACTCCGCCTCGTCGTTCCGGTCTTGCGCGGTGTTCCGCTCCCAGACCTCGCCATTGGGACCCGCGACGACCATGACTTGGACGACCTCGTCCGGCCGAATGTCAAAACTCCCGTCCCGACGAGGCTTTATGCAAACGGGGCGCTTGACGTCAGCGGCAACCTCGACGAGCGTCACCTGGGTATCGATCCGACCGGCCTTGCGATCGTCGCAGGCGATCGGCTGGCCAACCTCGAACTTCCTCCTCGGGAGGTTGTGCCATTCGCCGCCGGCCCACTTGTACAGATTCACGGTAGCCGTGCCCGTCGCGCCCTCTCCCGGATTCGCCTGCGACAGGAAGAAAATCGTATCCGGCCGTACGGTCACAGGATCGGACCACTCCGACCAGTCGCTCGCCAGGATGGTTTTCTCCGCATCGCGCGGGTCCGCCAGATCGCGAGGGGACATCGAATAGGCGTTGAGCACATCGATCCGCAGACGATACCGATAGGTGCGGCCGGGTTCGGCGGACAGGTCATGTGCCCAGATCGGCTCCACCGCCACCTCCTCCAGCCCCTGCTGACGATCCTCCTGCATCTTCCTCTTCTTCGCCGCCGCCTCTTCCTGTGCCTGCCGAGCCGCTTCCGCTTTCTGTCTCACGCCCTCGGCCTCGGTCACCAATCCCTGCGGGATCTTGCCTTCCGCCCGGATCACCTCATCGGCAAAGCGTGCGGCCGCTTCAAAGTCGCCCTCATCAAGCGCCTTTTTCGCTTCGCTGAGGCTCTTGCGAGCTGCGGCCATCGCCTTCGCCCGTTCGTCGGCCCCTTCCGTGCTCTTTGAGGGTTGCGGGGCAGGCGTCCGCGTGCTCTCCCGGGCTGCCGCCCCAGGCTCCGCCCCGCCGCGCGGGCTGACCCGGGAGGGACGTTCCGGCTTGGGCGTGGTCTCTTTCTTCACAGGCCGCGGAGGCGGCGCCGGCGTCGGCGTCGTCCCGCTCCTCAACGCCGGCCCCTTGAATTCCGAACCGGGCGACTCCGATTCTACCCACTCTTCCCAGTTGATCCCCTCGATCGATGGGGCACCGGCAGGCGGCCATTCGCTGGTGTCCAGGTATGGCGACAACGGAGCCCGCCAGATCGCCCGCTGGACCCCAGACTGAGTCAACGCAGAATAAAGCATATTCATCCGCTGCTTCGACTCGGAATCCACGCCTACGCCGGCCTCGTCCTCGGCCAGCCGTATTACGGGGTTCTGCAGTGGCAGGTATTTCGCATATGGCTGCACGGCCACCGGCGGCTCCGACCACGACCCGTCCGGCAGGAGCACCTGGCGCTCCAGTTCCACGCGCGTAAGCACCATCTGAAAACGGTCGGGGGTGTAGCCCGCCGCATCGAACTCGTCGCGCTGTTTTGCGCGAAAGACGGGCGCGGCCACCGTGACCCACGTGAGATCGCGAGTATTGGCGGCGTCGGGCGA
>CAZMVY010000299.1:0-3942 GCA_964569765.1 uncultured Planctomycetales bacterium | reverse complement strand
CCAGGAGCGCCCGCGCCGGCGCGACGAGGCGCGCACGAGCTGTTGGGGCCCGTTCTACGCGATTCCGACGGCGGTGGGGGGGCTGATGTATTTCACGGGCGTCGGCCTGTGGTATCTGCTGGCCGGGCTGCCGAACCGCGCCGGCCGGGGATGGCAACTGTTGCCGATCGCAGGGACGCTGGTGGGTCTGGCCGTGGCGGCGTGGCTCGACTACGTCATGTTCGCCAGGCTGCCGTCGTGGTGTCCGCTGTGTTTCGGGACGCACGTTGCGTCGCTGCTGATCTTCGCAGGATCGGTACTGATGTGGCCGCGGAAGCCGACGGCGGTCCGAGAGGCCCCGGCGGGCGAGCCTCCGGCAACGGGTGACGATACGGCCGAGGGGGGCGCCTCGCCCGGGGCGGGCCGCGCCATGGTGGCCTGTGCGGCGATCCTGATCGCGGCGTTCGCCGTTCATCAGAACTTCATGAATCGCCATCACCGCGCCGAGGAGAAGAAGGCCAAGGAGATGCTGAAGGAGTGGGCATCGTCGTCGCCGGGGCGGGGCCCGATCCCGGCGGCGCTGGCCGTGCGGCCGGATGATGCAGTCTGGGGCGACGCGAAGGCGCCCGATACGGTCGTAGTGTTCAGCGATTTCGAGTGCCCGGTGTGCGGGGGATTCGCGGCGTTCTGGCGGAAGGAAGTTGAGCCGTACGCGGTCGGCAGGGTGCGCTTGGTGTTCCATTACTTTCCGATGAACACGGGGTGCAATCCGGTGGTGAATACGACGTTGCACGAGCGGTCGTGCGAGGCGGCCGCGATCGCGGAGGCGGCGCGGCTCCAGGGCGGCAACGAGGCGTTCTGGAAGATGCACGACGAGCTGTTTCGCAACCAGCTTCGGGGCAGGAAGCGGCTCTCGCCGGAGGAGTTGGCGAACAGGGTCGGCCTGGATCCGGTTCGCCTTGAAAAGGATCGCACCAGTCCACCGGTTCGCGAACACATCGCGCGGGACATCGAGCGGGCGAGGCAGGTCGGCGTGAAGGGCACTCCGGCTGTGTTCCTCAACGGGCGGCTGGTGCAGACCTCGGCGGGTGATCCGGTCTGGCAGAGTTTTCTCGAGTCGCTCCATACCGCGTTGCCCGCGACGGCTCCCGCAGGGGGGGCGGAGGACTGCGCGGAGGTGCGGGCCGCGCTGGCGGACTGTCAGGCCCGGCTTCAGACGCACGCCGGCGAGGCCGGCACGTCGGTCACCGAGATCGAGCGCGCCGCGCCGCGGACGCTGGCGCTGCGGTCCGACGACCCGTCGAAAGGCAATCCGAAGGCCCGGGCCGTCGTGGTGGTGTTCAGCGATTTCGAGAGCCCGCGCTGCCGCGAGTTCGCCGAGTACTGGCGGCGCCGTGTGGAGCCGCACGTGTTGAACCGGACGCGCCTGGTGTTCCGCCATTTTCCGATGAATACGGACTGCAATCCCGTGATCGGCCGCACCGTGTACGCGGATTCGTGCCGGTCGGCGGCGGCGGCCGAGGCGGCGCGGCTCCAGGGCGGCAACGAAGCGTTCTGGAAGATGTATGACGAGCTGTTCGAAAACCAGGCCCGCCGGCCGACGCTTTCGTACGCGGAGCTGGCGAAACGGATCGGCCTCGATGCGGCGCGGCTCGAACGGGACATGAACAGCGCGGCGGTTCGCGAGCGGATTCAGCAGGACATTTCCTTCGCGCAGCAGGCGGAGGTAAGCGAGGTCCCGGCCGTGTTTCTGAACGGGCGGATCATCCGGGCGTGGGCGCGCGACGAGCTCTGGCAGTATTTCCTCCGGTTTGCGCCCGAGCCGAAGCCGGCGACGGCGTCCGCCCCGGCGCGGTAGCGTTGCCGAGGCGGCTTTGCCCGTCGGCGCGGGCGGGGCGGATGTGGTAGAATGACCGGGGGCCGGGCCTGAGGCGGCGGGCGGTGCATGCCGCCGGGGTCCGGCTTCGGTGGCCCGTCATGAAAAAAGGCATCTACGCATTCTCCGGCGATCCGATCACCTACGGCCATCTCCACGTGATCGAGAAGGCCGTGCCGCATTATGAGCGGCTGTATGTGGCAATCGGCGAGAACCCGGACAAGCGGTACCTCTTTACGCTGGAGGAGCGGGTGGACATGGCCCGGCGGGTGCTGGCGCACCTGCCGAGCGTGGAGGTGTGCAGCTTCCGCGGGCTGCTCGTGGATTTCGCCTATGAGCACTGCATCGACGAGATTGTTCGCGGGCTGCGTGACAACACGGACATGGAGTACGAGGTCCGGGTCAAGAGCATCAACGACTCGCAGCGCCTCGGCGTCTCGACGGTCTTTTTCCCCTGCGACGACAACAAGGCTCACATCTCCAGCAGTGCCGTCAAGGCCCTGCAGCGCGAGCAGGGGCTCATTCACGAGTACGTTCCGCTGTACGTGAAACAGAAGCTCGAGGAGAAGATCAGCGGGCAGTTCATCGTCGGGCTCACCGGTGGGATCGCGACGGGCAAGTCGCGGTTCGCCTCGCTCCTGGGGCAACGGGCCGGGCGGCTTGGCATCGAATTTCATCACATCGATCTCGACCGGCTCGTGCATTACATCCTGGGGCCGAGCCCGGAGCCGCGGTATCGTCTGTGCCGGGAGCAACTAGTGGAGCGGTTCGGGCCGGAGGTGGCGCTGCCCGACAGCGGGATCAATCGCCGGCGGCTCGGCCAGATCGTCTTCTCCGATCCGGCGGAGATGAAAAAGCTGGACGAGGTGATCTACGAGCCGATCATGCTCAAGCTGCGGCGGGAGCTGTACGGCCGCCGCGGGCTGATCCTGCTGGAGGCGGCGCTGCTGGCGGATAAGGATTACCTCTATCTGTGCAACAACAACGTGATCGTTGTGACGGCCCGGCCGGAGGTGCAGACCGCGCGCCTGGTTGCGCGCGACGGTTCCGACCCGCGCGGCCCGCTGACGTCGGAGCAGGCCATGCGGCGGGTGCGGTCGCAATGGTCGAACGAGGAAAAGCTCGCTCGGATACGTGCCCGCCAGGAGCGCGACCACCAGGGCTTCCTGATTCATGTCGAGAACAATGCGGATACGCCGCTCGACGCCGAGGCCGTCCGCGCGATGGATGAGGTCGTCGCGGCGTTTCCTGCGCTGGCGGGCGTGACGGCCACTCGTTCGAACGCGACCACAAAGGCCGCGCCAGTGGAATCGGCCGGGCTGCGATAGATCTCCCGCCACTGAGGATCCGCGCGTAGCGCATCGAGCTGCAAGTTGAAGTCCGGCGACGGGCCGTAGCGCTGTTCCCATACGAGGATTGACCCGGCCGGCGCGGAGCGGAGTTCCTCGTACAGCGGCGGGTGTCGCGCGGGATACCACCGGCCCGCGAAGTAGTAGCTCCAATCGCTTGTCGAGTAGAAGCCGCCGTCCAGGAGGCCGCGCTCGCGCAAAACCGCGATTGCGTCAGCGATCACCGTCTCGCGCGCCCGAAGCCGATGCGGCCACGCTCCCCGCGCGGCCGGGCCGAGCAGGCCCAACGCAACAACCACCGCGCACACGGGACGTCCGCGCGACCCGGGCAGCCCTGCGGCGATGCCCAGCACGAACAGGATCGCGCCCAGGCGAATGAGCCAGAACCACGGTGCCACGGCCGGGATGGGGTTGACCGTCTGTTCGATTTCCGCGCAGAGCCACAACGTGATGGCCGTTCCCAGCCAGAAAAGCAGAGGCCCCCGTCTCCCCTCCTTTATGAGGGGGAGTTGGGGGGGGTGGAACGGCCAATCGCAATCCCTGTGCATCATCGTCTCCGAGCGAGCCTTGTTCGTTCCCGGCTTCTCGACGCAGCCGTCGCTCGCGACCGGTTGGGGGTGGGCGGGCGTCCCGCGGGCCAGGCGCGTGAGATGCTCGTCCCCCGGCCCCGGCGAATCATCGGCGGCCGCGAGCACGTCGGGCGATAACAATGCAGGGGCGACCGAGTCAGGTGACATC
>CAZMVY010000298.1:0-3977 GCA_964569765.1 uncultured Planctomycetales bacterium | reverse complement strand
AGCCCACGCACCCAACCCAGACAATTCGCGCCCACCCGCAATGGTAAACCCTTCCTTCGTACGTACGGCACTGCGCTCGTATAGCCCGATGCAGGAGCTTGTGGCTCCCGCCCGACAATACCTGTCGGCATTGATGATAGCGGACGGCGAAGGGTCGCTCCGCCGCCTCCGCAAAAACACACGGTTTACTTGATCTCGACGGTCGCACCGACCTCTTCGAGTTCCTTCTTGATCTTCTCGGCCTCTTCCTTGGCGCAGCCTTCCTTGACGTTCTTGGGCGCTCCGTCCACCAGATCCTTCGCCTCCTTGAGTCCCAGACCCGTGTGCGCCCGCACCACCTTGATCACCTGAATCTTCTGAGCGCCCGCCGCTTTGAGAACCACGTCAAACGTGGTTTTCTCCTCCGCCTTCGGAGCCGCCTCGCCGCCCGCACCCGGCGCCGCGGCCATCACCACGCCGCCGCCCGCCGGCTCGATCCCGTATTCCTGCTTCAGGCAATCCGCCAGCTCCTGGGCCTGCTTCAACGTCAACGAGGCAATCTGCTCCGCCAGTTTCTTTGTCTCGGCGCTGAACTCCTTCTTCGCCGCAACCGCTTCTTCTGCCATCGAACCGACTCCTACGCCAATGAGAACATCCGTCTGATAGGCGGCGTCCCGATGACGCCATTTCATTCGCCGACGGCGAACCAATCCGCAACGGACGAACAGTCTCTTTTTCCCGGGTTCCCGACACCCCGATCCCGTCACGACCGGCCTGGCCGCCTCCCGATCCCCGGTCATGCGGCGGCCGTGCCGACCTCCGCCCCGGCGGCCTTCTCGGCCTTCTCGATGATCGCCTTGAGGCAACCCGCAATGCGGCCGCCCCCGCCCACCAGACAGCCGGCGAGGCGCCGCCCGGGCGATGTCGCCAGCATTACGACCTCGCCAAGCGTCTCCCTCTTGCTCTTCCACCCGGCCACCACCTCGACCGGGATCAATTCCCGATCCCCGTCCACAATGGCCTTCTTCAGGCCGATCGCCGGGAAATCCTTCGCGGCCTTCACCAGCAGCTTGGCCACGTCGACGACCGAGTCGCCGCCCGTCACCAGGGCGCACGGGCCGTCGAGTTGCTCGCCCAGCGGCGCCAGCGGCCCGTCGGCAAACGCCCGGCGTGCCATGCGGTTCTTCACCACATGCATCTCAATTCCCTGCGCACGCAGCATGCCGCGCAACTTGTGTGTCGCGACGGCGTCCAGGCCGGTCAGGTCGACCACGCACGCGCTCGAAACCCCGCCGTACCTCCTCGCCAACTCCTGCGTAATCAGATTCTTGACGGGCTTGCTCATCGTTTTGTCTCACCTGTCCGCACCCGGCGGACGCATCATGGCTCTCGATCGAAAACCCGGCCCGGACTCACACAACCTCGCACAGGACCGACGGCGTCATCGTGCCGCTGATCGCTACCTTCCGGATGTATTGCCCCTTCGCCGAGGCTGGCTTGGCCTTGCGAATGTGGGCGATGAACGCCTCGATGTTTTCCTTGAGCGAGGCGGCGTCGAAACTCATCTTCCCGACGACGGCGTGCACGTTTCCGCCTTCATCGTTCCGGTACTCGACCTTGCCTGCCGCATACTCCCTGACGGCGTTCACCACGTCGGGCGTCACGGTCCCGCTCTTGGGCGACGGCATCTTGCCCTGCGGCCCCAGGATGCGGCCGAGCTTGCCGACCTTGCCCATGAGCTGCGGGTGCGCGATCGCCACATCAAAATCCGCCCAACCGCCCGTGACCTTCGCGATCAGGTCGTCGGCACCGGCCTCCACCGCCCCCGCCGCCTTCGCCGCCTCCACCATCTCCGGCGGACAGAAGGCCACTACCTTCTTGCTCACGCCGATGCCCTTCGGCAGCGATACGCTTCCGCGAATCGCCTGGTCCGCCTGCTTCGGATCGATACCCAGGTGCAGGACAATCTCGACCGTCTGGTCGAACTCCTTGCGCTTCCGGGCGCCCTTGTACTTGCGCGCGACCGAAACGCTTGCGATCTCCTTGAGCCTGGCCACCGCCTGGTCAACCGGCAGCGGCTTGGTCAGATCCCCCGCCTTCTCCAGCATTTCACGATAACGTCTTGAACGTTCCGGCATATGCGCCTCCCACTGTTGTAAGGCCCGTGGTCAGGCCGCCCGGAAAGATCCAATCTCCAATCGGGGGCTTCTCCGATTCCAGGCCTCGACCCGGAGAACCCCCACCGCCTCTGCGGCATCTGTGATCTCGGATTCCCGGCCATCCACGAGTCCGGCCGCGAAGCCCGCGTACGCCGCGGCGCCCGGACTAATCCACCACGTCGATCCCCATGCTCCGCGCCGTCCCCATGATGATCCGGTCCGCGTGCTCCTCGTCGAAGGCGTTGAGGTCTTTCATCTTGCGCTTCGCGATCTCCCGGACCTGCGCGCGGGTGACCGTGCCCACTTTCTCCTTGTTCGGCACGCCGCTGCCCTTGGCCACCTTTGCCGCATCCTTGAGCAGGACGGCCGCCGGCGGACTCTTCACGACGAAGCTGAAGGTCTTGTCCTTGTAGACCGTGATCTCCACCGGGACGATCATCCCGTTCAGGCTGCCCGTCTGCGCGTTAAACTGCTGAACGAACTGCCCGATGTTCACGCCGTGCTGACCGAGCGCCGGGCCGATCGGCGGCGCCGGCGTCGCCTGTCCGCCCGGCGCCTGCAATTTGATGACCTGAACGACTTCCTTCGCCATGATTACGAACCTTTCACAACCGCTCCAACTGCCAATACTCCACGTCCACCGGCGTCGATCGGCCGAATATCGTCAGCAGCACCGTGACCATCCCCTTCTGCTCGTCCACGGCGTCCACGGCGCCCTCGAAGCCCTCGAAGGACCCTTCCTTGATCTTGACGCGGTCGCCCTGCCGGTAGTTCAGACCGGCCAGCGACTCCGGCGACTCCGGCTTGGCGGCCGCCAGCAGCATCTTTTCGACGTCGATGTCCTTCATGCTGGTCGGTTTTCCGTCCGAGCCTATGAAATCCCCGACGCCCATCGTCTCCTTCACGACAAACCAGACGTTTTCGGGGATCGATCCGTCCGCTTCCGTCGCCATCTCGACGAAGACGTACCCCGGGTAGAGCTTCTTTTCGACGACGCGGGCCTGACCGCCGCGCATCCGCTTCTCCTTCTGCGTCGGCACGAGGATCCGCCCCACGCGATCCGTCAGCCCTTCGATCTTCACCTTCCGCTCGAGCGTGTCGCGGACCTGGTCCTCCTTATTGGAGGCGACGCGCAGCACATACCACTTCATGCCCGGCCGCGTAGGCTCGGGGCCCGTGGGCGTCGCTGTTGCAGTTGCCGCAGGCGCGGCGGGCCCCGACGCGGACGTCGCGGGCTCCACGGCCGGCTCCGTCGAAGCGCTCACCGTCTCGGCAGGAGCAGCAGCCGCCGTCTCGTCTGGAACGGCGGCGGACATCGGCGTCTCGTTCGTCTCGGTCATCATTTCGCCCCGGGTGAGTGCCTCACACCTTCAGCACGTGGATCCACCTGAAGAACTCGAGGAACGCAAGGTCCACGAGAAACAACGCCGTTCCCAGGATGATCACCGTCCCGATGACCACCTTCGTCGAACCGATCACTTCGCGCCGGCTCGACCAGCTCACCTTCTTCATCTCCCCCTCGGTGGCGATGAAGAAATCGACCGCACGATGGTTCACGCAGAGGATCCAGTAGAGCAGCAGGCCGAAGACGACCAGGATTCCCACCGGCACGCCGTACCGCAGGTACAGCGTCCAGGGTTTCTGGTCATTCTGAAACATCGCCATCTGCTCGAAAGCAAACTGCGCCCCCCACAGAATCAGCACGCCGAAAAAAACCCCCGAACCCAGCCGCGTATAGTACCCCTGACCGGGCTTGTATACCTCGAAAAACCCGCCGCCCCTTGCCGCGGCCTTCTCGGCATACCCCGCCGCGCGCGGCGGCCCCTCCTGAGCCCGCTC
>CAZMVY010000297.1:0-3998 GCA_964569765.1 uncultured Planctomycetales bacterium | reverse complement strand
CTCCGACGAGGGTGTGGCCCAGGGCCAGCGCACACTAAGTTCCTTTTCCGGTAAGGACTTGCATCAGGAAGTCGGGACTCCAGCCGGCCATGCGACGCTTCATGATGTTGCTTTGCTTGCCCGGATGTTGCTTGATCAGGCCGAGAGTCATGCGACGCAGCCAGGAGAGGTTTTCCGCGAATGTGCGGTTGCGGACCCGGCTTTCGTCTTCCCGATAGGTCATGTCGAGCGACCAGTGCAGAGAGTTCTCGATGCCCCAGTGACGTCGTACGACAGAGGCGAATTGCCGGCCGTTGCGACGCAGGCTGCTGATGTAGTACCGGACATCCCGCTTCTCGAGCCCCTTCTCTTCGTAGACCCGGACCGCCGCGCCAATGGTCTTCAGTCCCTTCCACTGTGAGCGTCCATGAAGATAAGACGGGGCGGTCATCTGGTAGTAGGTGCGGGCCTCCAGACGCCCATGTCCCTCCTCCACTTCGACGTAGCGGCTGACGGGACCGCCCGTGTCGTCGTCTTGGAGGGGGCCCAGCATCAGGAATTTCACGTCGTGCAAGAGCTTCTCTTGATTGCCTTTGAGCGCCAAGACGTAGTCGCCTTTGCCCTGCACGATCTTGGCGGCAATTGCCTTCTGGCATCCGGCGGCGTCAATGATCACGATCGCGTCCTGAACGTCGATTCGCTCCAGCAGTTGCGGGATCGCCGTGATTTCGTTGGACTTCTCCTCCGTGGCCACCTGGCCCAGCGTGATGCCGAAATCCGATGCCCAGGCACTGACGATCTGCAGCGGCCCCAAACCGCGCTGGCGATCGTAAGACCGACGCAACGCCTTGCCGTCGATCGCGATGTGCCTAGGGTTCTCCGATTCCTCGTCGGCGGACGTCTGCACAGTTTGCAGCCATTGTTGAAAGCACTGCTGGAAGGCAGCGGGAGGGAGCAATCCCAGAACGCGTCGAAAGGTGTCCTTGCCCGGGATCCCGCCGGGCAACGCCAGGAGTTTTCGCAGCCAGGCTTCGTTCAGCTTGGCCCACTGGGCAATCGCCGTGGGACCGTCGGCGTTCGCGAGGATCGCGCAGATGGCGATCACGATCACATCCCCCAATCGATGAAGCCGATTGACGTTCGACCGAGGGTCGGGAAGATCATCGAAGAACCGCAGCAGGTTGACCGCATCCTGAGCACCCATCACCAGCATAGAGAATCCTTTCGTGTAAAAGTCTGTCACACGAAACGATTCTCCCCCAAAACATCTTACCGCGCCAGCCTACTTTGCCTAAAGTGCGCGCTGACCCTGGGGTGTGGCCGCCGCGGCGGGACGCGATCAAGCTGTCGTTCGAAGCCGAGGTCGCCCGCCTATTCGATCCGGCGGCCCTGGCGGATTCGGGGTATCGGATCTCGCCGTACTACCAGATCGCCGCGACCAAGCCGGCCGCCACGACGCTGGCGACAGCGGCCGGCACGCCGATCATTTCGATCCACAGGGTCGGCCGGGGCCGCGTTTGCCTGTTCAACGCCACCAAGCTGTTCATTCTCTATCGCGAGGACCGGGATGGCGGCGCATTGAGCGAACTGATGTGCGGCCTGGTGGCCTATATGGGGCGCACCCCTTCGCAGGGGGCGGGCGTCGAGTTATTCGCCGAGCGGACGGCGGACGATCCCCGCCGCGTCGAATTCAACGCCTATGTCATGGACAAGTCCTTCGAGCCGGTCTCCGGGGCGAACGTCCTGCTGACCGCCGGCGAGGAGGTCGTGAGCATGGAGCCGACCGGCCGGGGGTACTATCGGGCCACGCTCGACTGGGGCTCGGCCCAGTCCGTGGTCGCCACGGCTCAGGCGGAGTTCAACGGCTCGTTCCTCGGCCAGCGGACTCTCGCGACGAATCTCTCGCCGGTTCGGGACGAGATGTCGTGCGTCGATCTGGATGAGCCGTTCTTGCGATCGTTGGCCGAGCGAATCCACGGTCGCTACGTCCACGTCGCCGACCTGGATGAGAAGGCCGCCGAGGTCTTCGTGCCCCGACGCGAGATCGGAACGGTCGAGACGGTCAGCAGTATCTGGCCCCAGTGGCCGGTGCTGATCGCCCTGTGCGTGTTGCTCTCGGCCGGATGGTTCATCCGTCGGGCGATCGGGCTTGTGTGAGGAATGCTCAGATGGTTGCCACGGTGACGATTGCCGCATTGACGATGTCCGTGTTCTCCGCCGCGACGGCCGGGGGCCGGCCGGTGGGCGATACCTATGCGGTTGTCGTCTGCGGGATCGGCAAGGATGCCGAGGATCTTGCCGCGTGGAGTCAGACGCTCGGCGGCCTGCGGACATATCTGAACGAGATGGCCTGCATTCCGTCCGAGCGGCGGGTCGTGCTGTCGCCTGATGCCGCGACCAACCGGGAGATCCGACGCAGAATTGGAGCTTGTGCCCAGGCGGCGCGAGAGGTGGATCGATTCGTCTTCTACTACGTTGGGCAGGCGAACGCGGCGGGGGGCTCGTTGCGACTGAACCTGTCCGGTCCCGACATCACGCAGGATGACTTAGCGGAGTGGCTGGCCGCCGTCAAAGCAAAATCCCAACTTGTCGTGCTGGACTGTCCCTGCGCGGGCGCGGCGGCCAAGGCCCTCGCCCATCCCGGCCGGGTGGTCGTTCTGGCGGCGACGGAGGCACAGACGTACGGCCCTCGGTTCAGCCTGCACTTCGTCCCGGCCCTGGCACGCGCGCAGAGCGCCGCCAACCACGACGGCCGGATCAGCGTGCTCGAAGCCTTCACCGCGGCCGCACGCGAGATCGAGCAGTGGTATCAGCGGATGGAGTTGCTTGCTACGGAGACGCCGAGCATCGAGGACGACGGCGATGGCCGGCCTTCGGAGCGGCCCTGGCGATACGAGCAGGACGGCGGGGATGGGCGCCTGGCTGTGGGATTCGTCCTTGTCCCGGCGAGGTGATCTGGCGAGCATCGGAGAGAACGAGGTGACGCAATGGAGTTCATAAGACGACGAGATCTTCTCAAATTCGCAGGCGGCGCGTTGCTCGGCATGGCTGCTGGCGGGGGGGACGCTCTCCTTGCGGGTCGTCGCGCAACGAGATCGGGCCCTGCGGACTCGGGGTACGATCCCAACGCCCTGGGCGAGCCCACCGATTTGGACGAGTACGATTTCATCCTGCCGCGGGTCCAGGTGGTCGAGCTGCCGTTCAAGGGTCGGGGCAAGGGGCCCGACGTCTGGAACGTCCGCCCCGGCGGGGACGCCAACCTCCTTCGCGAGTTGTCCCGCATCGTCCGCTGCCATGTCAAGCCGATCCAGGGAGCGGTCGACTGGCAGCCGCAATACGCCTATGACGGCCAGCTCAACGCGGCGGTGACCTTCGACGACCCCGACCTGCTCCGCCACTATCCGTTTCTCTTCATGACCGGCGAGAATCACTTCCAGCTTACCTCCGACCAGAAGGGCAATCTCAAGGATTTCCTCTCCGCGGGCGGTTTCATTCTCATGGACGACTGCGTCGTCGGTTCCGGTGGCGATTTCTTTTACGCGAGTTGCTTCCAGTTGCTGGAGAATCTGTTCGGCCGGGGCTCCGTCAAGGCGATCCCCCGCGAGCACGAGGTGTTCCATAACGTTTTCGACCTGGGCGACATCGGGCTGCCGTACCTCCAGTACTCCGGCGGGCGGGGGACGCACGGCCAGAACCACGGCGCCCGCGGCCTGTTCCTGGGCGATCGCCTGGCGGTCTTTCTGAGTTCCAACGACCTCCACTGCGGTTGGTGCGACAGCCACGGCGTGGAATGGGGCCCCGAAGGCTACCGCAAGACCATCCAGATGGGGATCAACATCATCCTGTACTCCCTGACGCACTGAAGGACCGTCGGGCGGACGAGCCAGTACTGCTGGAACACAGTGGCGCCAGAAGGCGATCGGGCCGTGCAATTCGTGGCGGCCCACACTGGGTCGCTCAGCGAATCGCCTCAGCAAACCCCATGTGGAGAAGATGCCCGGAGTCGGTGTAGTCCAGAA
>CAZMVY010000296.1:0-4081 GCA_964569765.1 uncultured Planctomycetales bacterium | reverse complement strand
GTTGCGGCAGGGCGGGGGCGTGGCGGAGATCGACGAGCTTCGGCGCGAGTCGCTTGTATCCGCGGCGGCGATCAAGGCGTTGCGCGAGGCCGGGTTGATCGTCGAGGAACTGAGCCGAGAGCCGCGGGCGGCGCCCGGGTTCGACCGGCCGGCCGAGGAGCCGTCGTTTGAGCCGAACCCGGATCAGGCGGCAGCCATCGAAAAGATCCGGTCCTGGATGGAGCCTCCGAGGTTTCGCGTCGGGTTGCTCTTCGGGGTCAGCGGCAGTGGCAAGACGGAGGTGTACGTGCGCTGCATCCGGCGGGCGATCGAGTCGGGACGGCAGGCCATCCTGCTGGTTCCGGAGATCGCTTTGACGGCCCAGACGACGCACCGGCTGGCGGCACGCTTCCGTGATGTGGTTGTTCTCCACAGCAGGCTGACGGATGCACAACGTTCGTTGATCTGGTCTGAGGTCGCGCGCGGAGAGAAGAAGGTGATCATCGGCACGCGGAGCGCCGTCTTCGCGCCCTGCCCGAACCTGGGCCTGATCGTCGTGGACGAGGAGCAGGAGCCGAGCTTCAAGAACCAGCAGTCGCCGCGCTTTCATACCCGTGACGTGGCGATCAAGCGGGCGCAGCTCGAATCGGTGCCGATCGTACTGGGCTCGGCCACGCCGTCGCTGGAGACGTGGGCGAACTGCTCACGTTTGCCGCACTACGAGCTGCTCCGGCTGCCGCACCGCGTGGCGGGTCTGCCGCTGCCGAAGGTGGACGTGGTGGATATGCAGGTGGAGCACCGTGCCCGCAAGGGCATCCACCTGATGAGCCGCCTCATGGAGCAGCTTCTCGGCGAGACGCTGCAACGTGGGGAACAGGCCGTGTTGTTGCTGAACCGCCGCGGCTATGCGAGCTTTCTCTTCTGCCCGAGCTGCGAACAACGGATCGTCTGCCCGAACTGCCAGACGAACATGGTTTTTCACAAGACTACCGGCATGGCGCAGTGCCATTACTGCCGGGCCCACTTCCCGGTTCCCAGCCGCTGCCCGAACGAGACGTGCCGTCACACGCTCGTTCGGTTCGGCATGGGCACGCAGCGCGTCGAGGAGGAGCTGGCGTCGAAGTTTCCGCAGGCCCGCGTACGGCGCGTGGACAGCGACACGATGGAGCGGGCCGCTCAATACGAAGAGATCGTCACGGCGTTCGAGCGCCGCGAGCTGGACGTGCTCGTCGGCACGCAGATGATCGCGAAGGGGCTCGACTTTCCGTTCGTCTCGTTCGTCGGGGTGATCAGCGCGGATACGGCCCTGTCGATTCCCGACTTCCGGGCGGCGGAGCGGACGTTTCAGCTTGTCACGCAGGTTGCAGGGCGGGCCGGCCGGGCCGGTACGGCCGGACGCGTCGTCGTGCAGACGTTTGTCACGGAGGTGCACGCACTCAAGCACGCCGTGACCCATGATTATGAGAGCTTCGCGGCGGCGGAGCTCCGATCGCGGCAGAAGCTGCGCCTGCCGCCGTACGGGCGGCTTGTCAGGCTGGTCCTGGCGGACGGGCGCGAGTCGCGGGTGCGGGCGGCGACCGACGCGATGGCCGCGTACGTTCGCGACTATGCGCGGTCCCACGGCATGGCCATCGACTGCTGGGGCCCGAACGCCTGTCCGCTCGCACGGATACGGAATCTTTATCGCTACGAGGTTCTGCTGCGGGCCGATTCGGCGAGCGTGCTCAACACGGCCATGCAGCACTTGCGGCACGATCCGGCGTTTCTGCCGAAGGTGAGGCAGTTCATCATCGACGTGGATCCGATCGCGCTGCTGTAATGCCCGTCGGCGCGGGAGGTACGACGGAGGCAGCACTACGGCGTGGTCGTGGCGTCCGTGGGTTGTGTGGCGGCGACCGTTTCGGCTTCAAAGCTCCGGCTGCCCTCGCCGCCGTAGCGACGCAGGATCCGGTCGAGCAGGGCGGACTCCATTTGTCCGTCACGGCCGATGGGCAGCCAGTAGGCGTCGGCCTGCCCGGGTTCGGCTCGCCCTTCCGCGGTAGGCAGTTTGGCCCCGAACAGTTGGAATGCCGACGCGGCGTCGGTCGCCTGCCGTTCGGCGAGGCAGTAGCGTTCCACATCCACGCGGACGGACAGGTCGTATTCGTTCGCCTGCGTTGTGGTCGCGAAGCGGACCTCGGCCTGCCGGCGGACCGTTCCGATGTTGGCTTCGAGTCGAGCGAAGTCGCTTGTCGGGAACGGGCGCCAGAACTCCCAGTATTGCGGCGAGGTGTCGGGGAACGTCGTGATCACGCGGCTGAGGCGGTCCTGGCGGTCGGGCCAGAGGTTGTGGGCACGGAGCACGTCGGCCGTGGAATCCCAGAGCCGGTCAAACTCCTGCTCGTCCGCGACCGTCACCCGGGCCACGGTTGGCCCGTTCGGGGCCCCCGGTTCGGCGCAGCCAAGGCACGCCGCGAGGATAAGCCCGGGAATCAGCAGGTGCGCGAATCGCATGTGGGGCATGGTACGCCGAACGCCGCGTACGTCAAGGACGTATGTGGAGTGCGGTCTCTCCGAGACCGCTTGCAGCCTCTGGAGAGGCCGCACTCCATATCACTTCGTCAGGTAGGCGGCGAGCAGGTCCACGCCGGCCTTCAGGTCGGCGCTGTGGCACGTCTCCGTGACCGTGTGAATATAGCGGACGGGCACCGAGAGTGTGATTGCCCGACGGCCCGCGGCGGTTCGCTGCATCGAGCCTGCATCGGTCCCTCCGCGGGGCAGGATTTCCAGTTGGTACGGGATTCGCTTCTTCTCGGCCAGAGCTACGAACTCGTCCACGAGGTCGCGATCGCTGATCGAGTTGGTGTCCATAATCTTGATGCCGATTCCCTCGCCGAGACGGGTGACGGCGTCGGCCTTGTCGATACCGGGCGTGTCGCACGCGAGCGTCGTGTCTACGGCAATGGCGATGTCCGGGTCGATGCCGTACGAACTGGGTCCGGCGCCGCGGCACCCGACCTCCTCCTGCACGGTGGCGACGTAATAGAGGTCGCACGTGTTGCGGTTCCCGGCCTTCTTCACGGCGTTGATCGCGATCCAGGAGGCCACGCGGTTGTCAAGGCACTTGCCGCTGTAGCACTCCCCGAGCGCCTCGAGCGTCTGGACGAGCGTTACGGGATCGCCGACCCGCACCAGCTCCCTGACCTTCCTGACCGGCAGGCACAGATCGACGAAAAACTCCTGGATCGTGGGGATTTTCTTCTTCTCCTCTTCGGTGGCGAGATGGATGGGGCGTCCCACGGGATTGAGCACGCCGAACAGGTCGCGCTTGCCCTGCACGAGGACGCGCCGGGCGAACAGGTTCCGGGTGTCGAAGCCGCCGGCGTTCTGGATGCGAAGCCGCCCTTCCTCGTCGATCGATCGGACGTAGAACCCGATCTCGTCGATGTGGCAGGCGATCATGACGGCGGGGGCTTTGCGCCCGCGCCCGGGCTTCCTGCCCGGCGGCTTATGGCAGATCAGATTGCCCATCGCATCGATGCGGGTCTCCTCGAACAGCCCGGCGGTCTCCTCCAGGATCAACTCGCGGATGCGCTCCTCCCGGCCTGGAACGCCGGGGGTCTCCGTCAGTTTCTTCAACAGTTGCATACGCTCATCCTCCAGGGGCTTCGCGGCAGCCGCCATGGTAGGTCCGATGCGTGCGGCGGGCAACGGGGGCGTCGCACGGCTTTACCGGGCTTCGCGGCGTCCGGTGCAGGAGGCGTTGTCGCAGGGGCCGGAGGGGCGTCACACCGCGTTGCCCCGGACGCAGGCGTGGAAGTCGGCCATGATCTGCCGCGTGAGCGGCCCCGGCTGTCCGTCGCCGATGAGGCGGCCGTCGATTTTTGTCACGGGCACGACTTCGGCGGCGCTGCCGGTAAGGAAGCATTCGTCGGCCACGTAGAGATCGTGCCGTGTGAGTTGCGTCTCGCGCAAGGGGATCGATCGCTTCCGGAGCAACTCGATCACGACGCCGCGGGTGATGCCCTCGAGCAGGCCCTCGTTGACGCCCGGAGTGAGGACCTCGCCGTTGCGGACGAGGAAGATGTTGTCCCCGGTGCATTCGGCCACGAAGCCCATGTGG
>CAZMVY010000295.1:0-4181 GCA_964569765.1 uncultured Planctomycetales bacterium | reverse complement strand
GAGCAGACGGCGTCGGCGGCCGAGCAGGTTTCGGCGGCGAGCCAGTCGCTGGCCCAGGGCGCCAGCGAGCAGGCGGCGGCGATCGAGGAGACGTCCAGCTCGCTGGAGGAAATGTCCTCGATGACCAAGCAGAACGCCGGCAACGCGCAGCAGGCCAACAGCCTGATGTCCGAGGCCGGCCAGCTTGTGACCCGCGGGCAGGAGTCGATGAGCCGCCTGACCGCCGCCATCGAGGAAATCAAGAAGTCCTCCGATGAGACGGCCAAGATCGTCAAGACGATCGACGAGATCGCCTTCCAGACGAACCTGCTGGCGCTGAATGCGGCGGTCGAGGCCGCCCGGGCCGGCGACGCGGGCAAGGGCTTCGCCGTCGTGGCGGAAGAGGTCCGCAATCTCGCGCAGCGGGCCGGCGAGGCCGCGCGGAACACGGCGGCCCTGATCGAGGGATCCGTGAAGAACGCGGAAAACGGCGTCGGCGTGGCGAGCGAGACGGCCAAGGCGCTCGAAGAGATCACGGCCTCGGCACACAAGGTCAGCAGTCTCATCAGCGAGATCGCCGCGGCAAGCAATGAACAGGCGCAGGGCATCGACCAGGTAACGACCGCCGTGGGCCAGATGGACCAGGTCACGCAGCAGACCGCGGCGAATGCCGAGGAGTCGGCGTCGGCTTCCGAGGAGCTCAGCGCACAGGCCGAGCAGCTTCAGGGCATGGTCCGGGAGCTGGTGGCGCTGGTGCGGGGCGGCACGGCGGGCGATACGGTCGGCTCGGAGCGCAGTTCCGGCGCGCGGAAGACGAGCCACCCCGGCGCGGCCAAGACGGCACCGGCGCCCAAGGCCCGGCCGGAGGCGAAATCCGCCAGGCGGCCGGCGGTAACGGCCACCGACGAGCTGATTCACCGGCACCTCATCAACGCGCCGAGCGAGAAGGCGCCGAAGAGCTCCGCGGCGGCGCCGAAGGATGTGATTCCTCTCGACGACACGGAGGAGCTGGCGAAGTTCTGACGGGTGAATTGCGGCGCGGTGCGCTCCGGAATCCGGAGCGCACCGGCCCGTTTCAACGACCGAGGCGCTCATGGCGGTAGCGGTCTATGAGCTGAGCGAGCTGACGGACGAGGAGTTCGAGAAGATCAGCGACCTCGTCAAGTCGCTTTGCGGGATCAACCTTCACCAGGGCAAGAAGGAGCTGGTGAAGGCCCGGTTGAGCAAGCGGCTCCGCGCGCTGGGCCTGACCCGCTTCGACGATTACATCCGCTATGTGCGGAACGACGGCGGGGGCGACGAGCTGGTCGCCATGCTCGATTCGATCTCGACGAACCTCACCAGTTTCTTCCGCGAGCCCGGGCATTTCGACTATCTGGCGGAGCAGGTGCTGCCCGCGATCGCGGCGCGGGCCGGGCCGCACCGGCGGTCGTTGCGGATCTGGAGCGCCGGATGCTCGACGGGCGAGGAGCCGTACACGATCGGCATTGTCGTCAGCGAGAACATCCCGAACCCCGATTCGTGGGATGTTCGGATCCTGGCCACGGATCTGTCGACGCGCGTCCTGGCGCGGGCCCGGGAAGGCCTCTACGAGGCGGATCGCCTCAAGGATGTGCCGGGGCTGCTGATCGGCCGGTACTTCTCCTGCGTGGAGGCGCACCGGCCGCGGCTCTATCGGGTGAACGACCGCGTGCGCGGCCTGGTCACCTTCGCCCGGCTGAATCTGCTTGGTCCGTGGCCGATGCGGGGCCCGTTCGACGTGATCTTCTGCCGGAATGTGATGATCTACTTCGACAAGCCGACGCAGACCCGACTGGTGGAGCGGTTCTGGGAAGTCCTGGCCCCCGGGGGGGTGCTGTTCGTGGGCCATTCCGAGAGCCTCGCCGGCGTGAAACACCGGTTCGAATATGTGCAGCCGACGGTGTATCGAAAGGGAACGGGGGATGCGGAACGATGAGTAAGCCGGTGCGCGGCAGCGAAACGACGGATCGGCGGGGGCGCGGGGGCACGACGCCCGCCGCCCCGGACGAGTCGCCGGCGGGTTGCGCCGCCACTCGGTCGGTTCTCATTGCTTTCCGGGTACCAGGGGGGAACCCGTGAAACACGTGGTGGGCGTGGCGGATATGAAGGTGGTCCGGGGAGCCGGCGAGATGATCGTGACGCACGCCCTCGGCAGTTGCCTGGGGATCGCGATCCACGATCCCGTCGCGCAGGTCGGGGGCATACTGCACGTCATGCTCCCGAATGCCGGCGTCAGCCCCGAAAAGGCGGAGAAGAACCCGTTCATGTTCGTCGACAGCGGAACCCCCGAGTTCTTCAAGGCGGCCTACGCAGCCGGCGCCGCCAAGGAGCGGCTGACCGTCAAGGTGGCCGGGGGGGCCTCGCTGGGCAACGGCGAGGACTTCTTCGCCATCGGAAAGCGGAACATGGTCGTTCTCCGGAAGTTGTTCTGGAAAAACGGGATCCTCATCGCCGCGCAGGATGTCGGCGGGCACATTTCCCGGACCATGCACCTGGACGTCGGCACCGGCCGTGTCTGGTTGCAGTCTGCCGGGCGGGAGTGGGACTTATGATGACGACTATTATCCAACCGTCGGAGATCGACGCCCTCGCCCCGCTGCCCGCGTCGCTGACGCGGCTGGCCGCCGTGGTCGCCAACCCCGAGAGCAGCGCGAATGACGTGGCCGGGGTCATCGAGCTCGATCAGGCCTTGACGGCCAACACGATCCGCCTCGCCAACTCGGCCTGGAGCGGCTCGTCGAAGCGGATCGAGACGGTTCGCGACGCCGTGCTGCGGCTCGGCGCCGGACGGATTCTCGAACTGGCGGTCGGCGAGCGTGTGGCCGGCGTCATGTCCCGCGCATGCCCCGGGTATGAGCTGGGGGAGTACGAACTGTGGCGCCATAGTGTGGCGGCGGCGCTGGCAACGGAGCACCTGGGGCAGTTCGCGCGGCAGCGGGTGCCGGCAGTGGCATTCACGGCAGCGCTGCTGCATGACATCGGGAAGCTGCTGCTGGCGCGGCATCTGGACGGCGGAACGGTGGCGCGGATTCGCGAGACGGCGGCGACGGGCGGCATGACGTACCTGGAGGCGGAGCGTCTGGTGCTCGGCACCGACCACGCCGAGGTGGGTGGCGCGGTGGCGCGGTACTGGGAATTTCCGCCGGAGATCATCACCGCGATCGAGCGCCATCACGATCCGGACGCGGAGCCGGGCCCGGTGCTCGATGCCGTGCACATCGCCAACGCCGTGGCGAAGCTGAACGGGATCGGCCTGGGCTGCGAGCAGATGAATATGACCGCCAGTTCGGAGGCCGCCGGACGGCTGGGCTTGTCGTCTTCGGGTCTGGAGTCGCTCTGCGCGACCGTAATGGACGAACTGACCCGGAAGGAAGAACTCTGGGGGCTCAAGGCACATGGCATTGAACGTACTCATCGTAGATGACAGCGCAACAATGCGGCGAATGGTGGGTCGGACGCTCGAGATGAGCGGATTGGCCCTGGGCCGTGTCGCGGAAGCGGCAAACGGCCGCGAGGGACTGGAGGTCCTTGATCGCGAGTGGATCGATGTGCTCTTCGTGGACATCAACATGCCCGTGATGGGCGGCATCGAGATGATCGACGCGATCCGGGCCCGGCCGGAGCTGGCGAACCTGCCCATCGTGGTGATCTCGACCGAATCCAGCCACACCCGCATCGAGGAGGTCCGCCGCAAGGGCGTGCGGTTCGTCCACAAGCCCTTTACGCCGGAGTGTGTTCGCGAAGTGATCCAGGATCTTACGGGTGTCACCCAACATGCAACCGAATGAAGAGATCCTCGCCCGCGTGGCCCAGGAAGTGCTCGAAACCATGGCGTTCGCTCTCGTGCTGCCCGGGGAGCCCGAGCCTTCGGGCGAAGCCCCCGTCGCCCGCGCGCGGGTGAGTTTTGAGGGGCCGTTCTGCGGCTCCGTCTCGCTGGCGGTGCCGGGGGCGGTCCTGCCGGAACTGACCGCGACGATGCTGGGCACGGAGGAGTCCGGCGGCCCGACGCCCGAGCAGCAGAGCGACGCGCTCGGCGAGCTGGCGAACGTGATGTGCGGGAACCTCGTGCAGGCCCTGGCGGGGCCGGAGCCGGTCTTCCGCCTGGATGCCCCCCGGGTCACGACCGGGCCGGAGACCGCGCCGGACCCGGGCGTGCGGACCGTCGCGGCCCGCGTGGCACT
>CAZMVY010000294.1:0-4229 GCA_964569765.1 uncultured Planctomycetales bacterium | reverse complement strand
AATATAATCCGTAGCAGCCTGCTTCCAGCTGTTTCCCATTTCCTCCATAGTATTGATCCGCTCCGCTGGTGAAATCATGCTCTGCGGCTGTGTTTGCGTTCAAAGCCAGGCTATGAGCGCTCATCACGCCGAGATGGTTCCGGTGCCTGGCCACAACATAGTACTCCTTTTCCCCTTCCAGCGAGGGAATGACAACCTCTTCCGTAATCGCGTCATCACCCACCACTCGGCCGTCTTTACGCAACAGCACGCTCCTCGAGGCCACAACGGCGCCGGTCGCGCTGCTGCGCAGCTGCAGCAGCAGCCAATCGGTCACCGCGGCCGGAACCGTGTCCAACGTGCGACGGTCTTCAGCATAGGGTGAGATTTTGGGGATAAAGTCGCTGGTACACAGAGCTGTGCTCATGGTGTCGCCGGCGGCTGAATAGGGCCCTTGCAAAAACAGCTTGGCCGCCAATTTCAAGTCTGCCGGTGCTTTGGGCGTTGTACTCCATTCCGCTGGATCGCTGGGCGGCGCATCGATAAAATAAGCGGCGGCATCCGTATCCACGAGCATGGCCACTTCGTAAGAGCCTGACACGGCAGCGATCTTCCAGCGCAGCGTCACCAGCCTTTGCCAATCGCCGGTCGCAGACCAGGCGGCGTCTGAACCGGAGACGCCGTTGGCGGTCACCAGCACGCGATAATAGCCGGCGAGTTTGCTGACGCTCGCTTCATAGCCCGGGCCGAGCGCCCAATTCACCGCGCAGGTGTCGGAATAAGCGGCCAGCGCACCGGCGTGATGGACATCCAGGGTCAATGAATGCAGCCGACGCGGCGACGGACTCGCTTCGGCTGTTCTCATCTGCAGGTCGACAAAAAAATCGCCGTCGACCCTCGCCTGGTTGGCGGTCACGATCAGTCGAAACGCGCACTCCTCAGCCGCCAGGGGCGACACCAGAGCGCAAAGCAACAGGATCACACTCCGTAGGATGCGGGGTCTTGCAACGGAACGAGGGCGATACAGACTCGGGCGCTGTAAACAGGCCGGCGCAGTCGGCTGACAGGGCTTCATGGCGCTGTCCTCCTCGCGTTACGATACCAGATGACGTAATCCCGCGTCGTCACACGTCCGTCAAAATGGAGATCCGCGCGTTGGGAGCCCAACACATCGGACTGCGCTTGCGCGCGCCAAAGGTCATAATCCGTTTCCGAAATGGCGCCGTCCTGATCCAGATCGCCGGGCCATAGGCCCCATGCTTCGGGCCCCAACCGACAGGCGGACTCTGGCGCGGCATACAAAGAACTATCCGCCCGGACATCCACTCTTTCCGCGCTGTAGTCGTTAAGCGCAAGCGCCTGCTGCGTGGTTGCGGCCAAATGATTGCGGTGGAGAATGCGGACATGATAGAGGCAGGGCTCTGCGCCCGGGATGCCCAGCACGCTGTTCTTGCCGTCCAGCTCGGTGACGGTGCCGTCGCTCTGCAACAGGAAGGATTTCTGGCCAACCACCTGCAGATCTCCGGGGCGGAGCAACTGCACCAGCAGCCAGTCCACCGGCGGTTCGGCGAACGCCGGAGCATGGCGGGGCGACTCGGGATAGGGCGAGAGAAATGGCAGCAGATCGAGGTCTTTCAGCGCGCAGACCATCGAATCCGCCTCCGCCTGATAAGCAGATCCCAGCCAGATACGAACGCCGGTCAATACAAAGGGCGCCTCGCCCGTGGTTTGCGCATAGTCGGATTCATTGCCCCAGGCATCGACCGCTTTAACCCTATAAAAGAGATTTTTAGCCGGATCGTCCAGGCGGCTATCGGCATCTAGAATAAAAGTGTCGGTGGTAGCGGTAAGAAAAGTAGCGTCGCCGGGCTGAAAAGAGGGAAAAGTGTCGCGATAGACATAATAATACACCGGTGCGGCCACAGATCCACCGGCTGTGTTTTGAGTGACGGGATTCCACGACAGGGTGGCCGCCGCCCTGAGCAAGGGTGCGCTGGCAAGCCCTGTAAACCACAGCAGAAAAAAGCAAAAGATGCTGTACCGTTTGATCATGAACCTCCTTTGAACTTTTATCTCGTCGTAGGCACCGCCTCCCCTGCCTGATTGCCTGAAAATGCGTGTTGAATTTAACCGGCATTATATACATAGCGACAAAAAGAGAGGATGCGGAAAAAGGATCAGCTTACCGCAGGCTCTAGAATTTCGTAACGTCGCTGGTCCGCATCCACCGCCACCTGCACGCCGAGCGGCAGCACCGGCTTGTCGGCCACATGGCCCAGGGAAAGGCCGAACAGGACCGGAATATCCAATTGGCCCAGCCGGTCGCTGATGATCTCCTCCACAGACAGCGTGTTTTGAAAGGCCGGCTTATAGTCAGCCGGCCCGCACTTGGCGCAACGGTCAAGGAGGATGGCGCGACAGCTGCGCAATTTCCCCGCCTGATCCAGCTGGGTGAGCATGCGGTCCAGAGCATAGGGCTCTTCACCGACCTCTTCGAGAAACAGCACCCTGTCCTGCGTCTCGATCTCATAGGGAGTGCCCAGTCCGGCGCAGACCAGCGTCAAATTGCCGCCCACCAGCGCACCCTGGACCCGGCCGCTCTTTTTGCCGAACGTCTGCAGCGCCGGAAGGCCGGCGGCAGGCTCTTCGATCACGCCGACCGCCTGGGTTTGCATCAGGGTTTTGCGAAAATAACGGGTGGAATACTCGTTGAATGTGGACAACGCCACCGGTCCGTGAAAGGTGACGATGCCGGCCAGCTTGTGGATCGCCAGATGCAGGCTGGTCACATCGCTGTAACCAAGGAGTATTTTAGGATTTCTTCGTATGGCTTCATAATCGAGATAGGGCAGGATGCGCAGAGCGCCGTATCCTCCGCGCAGAGCGACGATGGCGCTCACCTCCGGATCGAGAAACATGTTCATCACATCCTCACTGCGCTCCTGGTCGCTGCCGGCCAGATAACCCCATTTGCGGCCGATGTGCTCAGCCACCTTGACGCGAAAACCGAGCGCCTCCAGGGCCGCCTTGCCCTCACGGATTTCACTGGGCTCAAAGACCGGGCTGGCCGGGGCCACCAGACCGATGGTCGCTCCGGGACGCAGGGCAGGCGGTTTGATCATCGCTCTATCGCGCTGACCGGCCAACGCCAGTGCCGGCGTGATCGACACGCCGCCGATGAATTCACGGCGGCTCCATTCGTTGGTAGGCATAGTTTGCTCCATCTCCTGTCTGCAGCGCACCAGGCGCCGCTTTGCTAAAGATATTTTTTAAAAAACTCGCTCATGTGATAAACACAATAGTCGTTCACCCGCTGGGACAAGTCCATGGTATGCGGCCAGCCGCGCAGCCGATGATAAACGACCGGTACGTGCATCTGCTGCAGCCGGGCCGCCAGGGAATCGGACTGGGCCACAGGCACCAGTTCATCCAATGTGCCGTGAAAAAGAAGCGTTGCAGGATCCTGGCCGTCGATCCAGAACAACGGCGACGCCTGCGCATAGAGATCAGGTGCCTGAACCCAGGTTTTGCCGAGAAATCTGATCACCGCGGCAGGAAACTGGGCTTCCCGGCTGAGCCGGTACGCCACCGAGACTGTGATATAACCCTTTGCGGCAAAGGGCAACAGGTATACTGAATAGTCCCGCTTGTCGCCGCTCTTCCACGCGCCGCCATGGATAAAAACCAGCACCGGCGAAGGTGACCGCGACCCCTTCAGCCGGTATACATCCAGGCGCAACGCACGTGAGCCCACTGTTTTATAAACCAGGTCGGAAAAACACTCCAGGGAGTCCGGAACAGAGGGTTGAGTGTCCACCAGCTTTTCCAGTTTGCAGGCAACGGCCAGCTTACAGAGCGTAAGACTGGGATAGCCAAGCGGCGCATCCTGGGCGCCCTTGTCCGCGCAGCGAAAAAACAGCATGATCCCGGTGAGCAAGCTGAACAGCCGCATACGGGTCAAAAAAAATTCACGCCTCTGGTCCATCGCTTTTTTCTGTGGTGGGACTGACTTTTAAAAATATAACTAAAACCCGGAAAAAAAGAACTCTTTTTTTTCTCTGCGAATATGATTACTTTAATCGCAGCCGGGCCGAAGCAAGGCCGGCCTGTGCAGACGACCGAACACATTGGATGGTATTATGCACCTGTTTCGTTCGCTGTTTTTTATACTGTGGGTGATCATGCTTTTCTCCTGCGCCAAGCAGGGATTTCCTCCCGGCGGACCGGTGGACAAAACAGCGCCGCGTATT
>CAZMVY010000293.1:1034-4250 GCA_964569765.1 uncultured Planctomycetales bacterium | reverse complement strand
GCAAGGAGTAAGGATGAAGACTTGACGGACCCGGCTTCATAGAAGGGGCGACAGAAGCTACCGGCCATGCGCACGCCGCATGCGTAACCGCCTCGCCGAAACACGGTAACCGCTTTCGCAGGTAGGCCGCCGTGGACGTCACGTCTGAATCTGCGCCCGCGCCGCGTCGAACCAGCGCCGTACGCCGTCGTCCAACTGGACAAGAAGTCCGGCCCGCGGGTCCACGTCCAGCGTGCGCCCCTCGAACATCCGCCCTTCGTACAGGATTCGGACGCGATGCCCGATGGACTCATCCCGTTCGAGCCACGCCCGGTGTACGCGCTCTGCGTCGATCTCGTCGCCCGGCGCCAGCCACCGATCCAGCTCCCGGAGCAGCTCTCGTGCCAGCCGAAGCCGATCGACCGGATCGCTGCTCTCCATCTCCAGCGACGTCGCGCGGTCACGAATCTCCGCCGGAAAGTGGTTGGCGTGCTGGTAGCAGTTGATGCCCACGCCGACGACCCAGGCCCGCCGGCCCTCGCCAACCGGCCGCGACTCCACCAGCACACCGCCGAGCTTACGGCCCCGAACGAAAAGATCGTTCGGCCATCGCAACACCGGCCAGATGTCCGTGGCCTCGCGGACGGCGTCGCACGCAGCCACGCCTGCGATCAGGGTCAGAATGCCCGCGCGGGCGACATCGTCGCGACCGATCGTGAGCACGCTGCACAGGAGGCTGGCGCCGCGCGGCGCATGCCACGATCGACCCTGGCGCCCGCGGCCGGCCGTCTGGAACTCGGCGAAGACCGCCAGACCGTCCGCATCGGGATCGGTCTCGGCGGCGGCGAGGGCTACGTCGTTCGTGCTGGCCGTTTCTTCCAGAACGCGCACGGTCCGGCCGATGCGGGTCGTACCGATTCCCTCCAGGAGTACGGCGGCATTGAGCAGGGCCGGGTCCATGACAACCACGATACCATCTGGTCCCCACGGGCGGTACAGGCGCGAGCGGGTGGCCCGACCTGTCCGCGCCCCATACAATGAGCCACCCGTAAACCGGAGGGTCTGCGGATGATTTCCGAGTTTCGGAACCGGCACCGAATCGCGTTCGGCGCGATCGCTTGTCTGGTAACCCACGCGTCCGCGCACGCCGCTGACGCGCCCCAGTCCTCGCAAGCGACGATCGACGTGGCGGCCGATGTTCACGGCGTCCGCGTCTGGCCCGAGATCATGGGTATCAACCTTGACTACGGCGGGGCCGCGGCGCTGGCAAAGACCGAGGCGATGCAGGCCGTCAAGCGGATCGGCATCAAGTCCATTCGCTTCCCGAACGGCTGCGAGGCGGACCGGTACGACTGGAAGGCCGACAACAGGTCGAAGATGTCGGTCGATCAGTTCCTCGCCTTCTGCGACGCGGTCGGCGCCGAGCCGTACTACACGCTGAACCTTCAGGGCGGCACTGAGGGCCGGCAGGGCCCGCCGCCGGCCGGCGCGCCGCTGCAGGAGGTCATCCGCTACCGCCACATCGCGCCGAACCCGTGCGGCTACACCGATTACTACTTCGGAACGCTCGCCGATGCCGTCGAGATCGTGAGGAAGCACACCATCGAGCGGGCGCTCGCTGGCCGACGCCCGATCCTCTGCTACGAGATGGGTAATGAGAACTGGGGCCAGGGCAGGACGGACTGGCCGCCGGAGGTCTACGCCGCCACGGTCGCCGCCTACGCCAGGGCGATGCGGGGCGCGCTCGCCGACGCCGCCCGAGAGCACGCACCGCTCAAGGACCTGAAGCTCTGGATCACGGCCGTCGGCTATCCGCTCGTCGGCAACAACCAAGACCCGACGCAGGCGACCGATCGCGACGTGAACGTCCGCTGGACCCGCGAGGTCAACGCCCTCTATGACGCTGGCCTGATCGATGCCGTCCAGGATCATTTCTACCCGTACAGTACTGAAGGCGCCGATCTACTTGTCTGGTCGTACCACAATCTCCAGAACATCCTGTTCGCCCGGCGCGGCCTGGCCAACCCGCTCCTGAACAGCTATCGCGACGACGCCATCGCCTACCGCATGCCGATCGAGATCACTGAGTGGAACCTCAAGTGCTGGGGCGAGCAGCGCAGGACCGACATCCCGGCGAGGAACCTCGGCTTCGACCAGGGCTTGGCTGGTTGGAAGGTCAACGCGAAGGGGGGAACCCGGGCCGAGGCGAATCAGGCGGCCGGCCGGCGCGGCCCGGGCCTGCGGCTGACCACGCAGGACAACGCCCGACAGTCGGTGCTCGTGCACCAGGTCTTCGACTGGAAAGACAAGAAGACGAAACGCATCTTCGCCACGGCCTGGGTCCGAACAGACAAGCCGGCGAGTCTCACCGCGAGCCTGCGAACGGTGACGGCCGGGGACGAACTCGGACCGCCCCTCGCGGAGACCGGGCAACGCCGGGCCTGGCGCGCCGGACACTGGCACAAGCTCTGTTTCGGCGGTCCCGTGCCCGACGGGACGACGCAGTTGGCCGTAGCCTTCGAACTGACCGGACCGGACGCCCGGGCCGACATCGACGGCGTGGAGTTGTTCTACTGGAACGCCGAGGGCGGCCTCGCCCCGGCCTCTGTGGACACGGCCGCTCAGCAACTGTTCCTCGTGGACGCGATCCGGACGATGATCGAGCACGGCGTGAGGCGGGCGCACCTCCATCACCTCTTCGGTGGCTACCCGTGCGGGATCATGCTGCCGGACGGCCGGATCAAGGACAATTACAAGGTCTTCGAGTTCTACGCCGGCCGCATCGGCACGCGCGTGGTTCAAACGACGATGCGGTGCGACACGTTTGACTTCGAGTGCCAGGCCGCCCGGTACGCCACCGACTTCAACGCCCTGGCGCCAAGCGCGAAGCAAGTACCCGTCATCTCGGCACTGGCCATGCGGGACGACCGCGCGGTCTACGTCGTGGCCGTCAATCGGTCCACGGATTTGCCCGTCGAGGCGACCATTCGCATACGCGGAGCCGACGCCACCGGCCCGGCCTCTGAGCGGTCGCTCACCTGCACGGACCTTGATGCGCCGGGCGTAAAGCTCTCATCCCGCGATCTGCCCTGCGGCCCTGAGCGAAAGCGAAGGCTTGCGCCGCACTCGGCGTACATCTTCCGCTTCGGTCTGGCAGGCGAGAAGCGATGATGTGGAGTGCGGCCGCACCCCGGGCCGCGCGGTGTTGGGGGGGATAAGGGGGGGGGGGGGGGTGCG
>CAZMVY010000293.1:0-1024 GCA_964569765.1 uncultured Planctomycetales bacterium | reverse complement strand
CCGCCCGGCCGCCGCGCGCCGCCCGCCCAGCCCCTGGGGCGACCCCCGGGGGGGGGCGTTCTGCGGCGCAGCCGCGGGTTGAGCCATCTGCTGTCAGCAGGTGTTACCCCCGCGTCGTCTTCAGGAACCCCACGCTCGACAGGAACAACTGCTCGCGCCGCGCCCCCCGTTGCTCGTCCGCCTGCGACTCGGCCTCCAGGTCCGCCACGTTCGCCTGGCAGATCGGGCAGCCGATGACCTCCAGATGAAACCGGACGTACCCGCGCCATGGTTCCTCCAGCGCACCGTCCAGGTACGCCCCCAGCGTGCTGCGCTTCAGGCAAGAACATCGCCGATCGCGCCAGACGTTCGCGACGCTCGCCTCGTCGGTCAAGTCCTCGATCACGGACGCCTCGGCCCCGCTCTCCGGCGCGGTGATCATCTCCCGCAACCGTCCGATCGCGCGGAACTTCACGCCGGCCACGTGCTTCTCGTCCATGCCCAACTGCTCGGCGATCTCCTTATTCCGCCGCCCGGCATAAAATGAAAGCTCGACCACCTGCAGGTCGCGGAACTTCTCGTTCTCGCCGTAATCGCGGATGAGGTGCCTGAGCGCCTCGGCAAGAAGCGCCCGCTGCCGTTCGAGCGACTCCTTCTGCCGCAGGATGCCGCTGGGCGTCTCGGTCGGCCCCGGCCGCTCGCGCAGGTCGTCGAACTCGTCGCCGGACGGGGCGAAGTCGGCGGGCGTGGGCATCCGCTTCCGCCGGCAGGCGTCGCCGATCTTATATCGTAGGATGGCGAACAGGTACGTCTCCAGCGACCGCGACGCGTCGAAGTGCGGCAGGCTCTGCAGAAAGCCGAGGAACACCTCCTGCACGGCGTCTTCCGCGTCTGTGCTGCCGGGCAGACGCATGCGCGCAAAAGCCCGCAGCCGGCCCTCGTAGCGTGCGATCAACTGTCGCCACGCCTCTTCGTCGCCGGCGCGAACCTGCTCGATGAGGAACTGTTCTGCGTTAATCGGCCGTTGGTCCGTTGATCCGTTATC
>CAZMVY010000292.1:0-4256 GCA_964569765.1 uncultured Planctomycetales bacterium | reverse complement strand
CCGCCCCGCTCGGCACGGACCTGTCATTTCGGCCGCAGGCCGTGGCCCGGAGACAGCTTGGTCGTGCCGGGTGAGCGTGCGCGTGCCCGTGCTCGTGGGAGCGTGTGTCGTGGGCACATGGGGCGCAGGAGCGTGGCCCTCGTCCCCGGGGGCTGCTCGGCTGCCGTCCGGGCACTCGGCGCCAATTATGTCTTTACGACATAATGTTTCTGCGACATGATCTCTTCTGGATGCTGCCGGAGGTGCCGGGATGAAGCTGCCGTTTCTGGACCGTGAGGCCGAGTCCGCCCGCCTGCGGCGCTTCTTTGGCCGGCCAGAGGCGTCCCTGGCCGCGGTCTACGGTCGTCGCCGCACCGGTAAGTCCCGCCTGCTGCGCGAGGTGCTGCCTGCGGAGCGCACCGTGTACTACGTGGCCGACGACCGGGACGCGTCGCTGCAACGGGTCGGGCTGGCGCAGGAGATCGACCGCGAGCTGCCGGGCTTTGGGCGGGTGCTGTATCCCGACTGGGACGCGCTGCTCCAGCGCTGGTGGTACCAGGCGCCGGCCGGGTCCGTGCTGGCCATCGACGAGTTCCCCGCGCTGGTCGCGCAGGCGCCGGAGCTGCCGAGCCTGCTGCAGAAGCGGCTCGACCGCCAGGACACGGCCGGGCCGCACCTGGTGCTCACCGGATCGTCGCAGCGCATGATGCTCGGCCTGGGCCTGGACCGGAGCGCGCCGCTGTTCGGCCGGGCCGCGGAGATCCTCCGCCTCCTGCCGCTCGAGGCCGGCTGGCTCCGGCGCGCGCTCGCCCTGGAGGACGACGCCCGGGTCATCGAGTCCTGGGCGGTGTGGGGCGGCATTCCCCGGTACTGGGAGCTGGCAGCCGACTTCCCCGACCTGACCAGGGCCGTGCGGGAGCTGATCCTCAGCCCCCTGGGCGTGCTGCACGAGGAGCCGGCGACGCTCCTGCTCGACGATCTGCGCGAGACCACCCAGGCTGCGTCCATCCTCAGCCTGGTCGGCCGCGGCTGCCACCGGCTGTCCGAGATCGCCGGTCGCCTGGGCAAGCCCGCCACGTCGCTGTCCCGGCCGATGCAGCGCCTCCTCGAGCTGGGCTTGGTGCGGCGGGACCTGCCCTGGGGCACCTCGACCCGGGACGCCAAGCGCACGCTGTACCGCATCGCCGACCCCTTCCTCCGCTTCTGGTTCGCGTTCGTCGAGCCGGAGCGCTCCCGGCTGGAGGCGGGGCAGGTGGACGCGGTGGCCCTGAAGATTTGGGGCAGCTTCTCGCACCACGTGGCGAGCCACTGGGAGGAGCTCGTGCGGGCGAGCATCCCCCGCGGCGAGTGGCTCGGTCGGCGCTGGAAGCCTGCGGCGTCCTGGTGGGGTGCGGGCACCGACGGCAAGCCGGTCGAGTTCGACGTGGTCGCCGAGAGCGAGGACGAGACAGCCCTGCTCGTCGGCGAGGTCAAGTGGGGCATGAAGGCAGACGTCGCGCGGCTGACCGCCGAGCTGCGTGCGCGGGCCGCGCGCCTGCCCACGACGGCCGGGCGGACCCTCTGCCTGGGGCTCTGGCTCGAGCGGCCTCCCGCCCGCAGCACCGGGGACGGGGTCGGCGTCGTCAGCCCTACCGAGGTACTCGGCTACCTCGGCGGCGATGTCGCGAGCCGGGAGTAGCGACTCGCTGCTCCGCCTCGGGGCTGCCCGGGGGAGTTCCCCAGAGGCGCTCGACCTCTGCCATCGTCCGACCGTGGTAGAATGCGTTCCGACGATCAGCAGGGCGAGGGCCACCGCGGAGGCCGCGGCCACGGTGGCCACTCCCACGATGCGGAGCAGCGGGAGCAGCCATTCCCAGACCTGGAGTTTCCCACCGGCCGCGACCTCGCGCTCGATGCGGCCGCGCAAGAACAGCAAAGCCACCTCCACGAAGAGCGCGGTCGCGGTCAGGCAGACCACCGCGTTCAGCACGAAGTTGGCTTCGGGCAGCAGTGTGCAGAACGCGAGCAGGCCCAGCGCCAGCAGGCTGCTCAGGGCGAGCCACTGGCCGAGCATCAGCCGGCTGGTCAGCCGACGCGCCGGGGAGAACCAGCCCAGCGGCTCCCGGAGCAGCGCATAGCGCAGGATGATCATCGCGATCACGGCCAGCAGGATCGGCACGATGGGCAAGAACCCCGTCAGCCCCGTGGCGAGCGCGACCGCTCCTGGATGCCCGTCGAGGGAGGCGGGGGCCCCGTGACGCCGCTGGCGGGGATGCAGCGGCGACCGAATGCCAAGGCAATTTCGGACAGGGTCCTACGCCCACCAGCGTCGCCGCTGCCACTCGTCGAGCAGCGCCTGACCGATGGAGGCCGCGTCCGTGACCCGGGGCCAGTCCAGGCCTCCTCCGCACTCGGGGCAGGCCGCGTGGCGCAGCAGCAGGGGTGCAGGTACCCGCTCGGCACAGTGGGGGCAGCGTCGCCGCAGCATCAGGGCCCGCTGGTGCGCCTGCCGACTCCAGGGTGCGGGGGCAGCCAGCCGTGGGGCAGGCAAGGCAGTGACGTGCTGGTCGCCGGTGCGCGAGGGCGTCCTCCTGGGAACCCCTCAATCCACCATCCAGACGTGCCGAGGGGGAACGCTCGGGCCCGGATGCATCTCCCGGAGCCGGACCAGCCCTCCGAGTAGCTCACCTCGGGTCCTGCCGCACCTTCTGCAAGACGCTCCTCCGGAGCCACTCCCACGGCGGTTCGCCATGCCAGGAGCGCGTCCCGTAGCGCATGAGGGTCACGCGGACCTGCGTGGCCACCCGGAGCGGGCCCGGGAAGCGGCGGAGCACCTTCGGGGTGAGCTGCTGAGCGGGAGGACGCCATGAACAAGCCGACCACGGCCGTCGGCTACGACGCCGGCCTGGCAGCCGAGGCCCGCCGGCTGTGCATCTATACAGGAGCGGACGGCCGCACGCACAGCTCGAGCTGGCGAAGCCTTGTCTCCAGCTCCTGATCCGTCAACAGCCCCGCTGAGCCGCGCACATCCCGCCCTGCGTGTCCCCGACTCTGGTGCCGACTCAAGGCACGAGCTGGTACTCCCGCTCGATGACCAGGGCGAGGTCGGGACCCTTCCAGTACGGCTCGATCCACCGCAGGCGCTGGTCCTTGTACTTCGGCGCGGCACGACGCCAGTGGCCCCGCACCAGGTAGCGGTGCATCAGGCTCCCGCCCCCGGGGCCGCGCTCGACCGACTGGAGCTGGCGGAGCCGGGAGATGGGGATGCGCCCGGGCAGCCGGTAGACGTGTTCGGACGGCGGCGCGGCGACCGTCGGCTTCCTCCCGGCCCGGGGCTCCTCCCGGCCCCCTCTTTCCGCGGCCACGCCCGGGCTGGTGGCGTAGAGGATCGCGTTGATCACGAGGTGCACGAGCCGGCGCAGGCGCGGCGAGGTGAAGAACGGGTCCCCCGGGGCCTGCTCCGCGTCGGGCGCCCGGCTCTCCAGGATGGCGTCGAGCCGCGCGCCGGGCTCGAGCCAGAGGTCGCGGCCGACCAGATAGGGTCGCTGCCCATCTCGGGCGTCGAAGGTGAAGGCCAGCCGGAGGATCCGCCCGTCCGGCCGTGGGACCTGCGTGACGTGCGCGGTCAGCACCTTCAGCATCCGGCCGCGGTGCGTCCCGGGCTCCTGGCCCAGCAGCCGCTCGCCGAGGCCGAGGGTGTAGCGGTCGTCGAAGACGATGGCGAACGCGGCGAAGGGCGGGCGCAAGGCGTCCGCCTCGATGTCGAGCGTGGTGTGGTCGAGCTGCCAGGCCAGCGACTCCTCGACCCAGAAGGTCTGGCGGTGGTGGAGCTCCCAGTTGACGATGGCAGTGAGGTGCTCGCCGAGCAGGTTGGCGTCGGCGACGGCGTCTTCCGGCGGCACGCCGCGACGGGCCTCGGCCTCGGCCCGGCCGCGCAGGAAGCGCTGCACCGCCAGATCACGGGAAAGCTCCTCGGGGCCGACGACGGTCGCCAGGTCGAAATCGGCTCTGGCTCGGACCCGCGTGGCGAGCGCCACCGCGAGATCCCCGAGCTCGGGCAGGAGCCGGAGCATCGCCTCGGCGCCGACAGGCAGCGGGCCAGGCTCCCGGCTGGGTGCATCCGGCTCCCCGGCGATTCCGAGCTCCTCCCAGAGCGGCGTCGGATCGTAGCCCGGCGCGTCCATGCCCAGCGCCCGCTGGTAGGCCAGCTCGAACTCTTTGAGCAGCGCGACGAGCCGGGGGCGCAGCGTGCTCGATCGCGCCGCGACGCGGGGCGTGGCTCCGTCGAGCGCGGGGAC
>CAZMVY010000291.1:0-4301 GCA_964569765.1 uncultured Planctomycetales bacterium | reverse complement strand
GCAACGGTCGGGGGCGGCGGCAGAGGCCGCCCCGCCAGCAACGCCCGACATTCCCGGAAGATCCACGGATTCCCGATGCATCCGCGCGCGATGGTCACGCCGTCCACTCCCGTCTGCTCCATCATCCGCACCACATCCTCGGCGCAGAACAGGTCGCCGCTGCCCAGCACGATCGTACTGCCCACGTGCTGCTTGACCCGGCGCAGAAACTCCCACTTCGCCGGCCCTGCGTACCGCTGCTCGACCGTCCGCGGATGCACCGTCACGGCCGCCACGCCGAGCGCCAGCGCCCCATCCAGAATCTCGAAGAACTTCCGTTCGCTCTCCGGCGAATCGTCGAGCCCCCGCCGCATCTTGAGCGTCACCGGCCGCCGCCCTGCAACCGCCTCCTGCACGCGGCGAACAATCTCCAGCGCCGCCGCGGGCTGCCCCAGCAGGTAGCCCCCGCGGCAGCGATAGATGACCTTGCGGACCGGACACCCGAAGTTGAGGTCGATCACATCGTAGCCGGCGCCCACCATGGCGTCGGCAGCCCGGGCGAAGTCGTCGGGCTTCGAGCCCATCAGTTGTCCGCCGACCGGGTGGTCGTCCTGGGCCGTCTTGAGAATCCGCTTCTGCTTGCGACCGCGCAGGAGCACGGTCTGATCGAGCACCACCTCGTTGAGCGCATAGGGCGCGCCGCACTTCCGCGCAATCCGCCGCATCGGGTAATCGCTATACCCGCTCATCGCGGCCTGCGCCACCGGCACATCCAACTCAACCGACCCGATCCGCAGCATCATCCACACTCGCCGGCCGAGGCTGCCGCTCGACGGGCGCCCCGCGCCGCCGCCGACCCGCCCCATTATGAATACGCCTGCCGCGCAACCTTACCTCGCGCGTGGAAAAACAAAAATGCCCAGTACGTGTACTGGGCATCGACGGTGCATCCTCCCCCTCGAATCATGCCGTGTGTTTGGGTCTGCGAGCCTGTCTGGTAACCTCGCCTTTATGTGCGGCACATCCGAGCCAACCGTCTACACACAGTATACCCCCGTGAAGCGCATCCCTGCAATACCCCAATCGCGAAACGGTCGTAACCTGCGCCACGACAAGGAATAACGTTTCGCGATCTGCAGCCGGAATCCATGAGATGCAGCGACCCTGCGCAGCGTCCGTGCGACCGATATAGGAGGCGTTTGTGCCGGCGCAGCTCGGCGCCGGCACTGTATCGGCGCTTTGAAGCCGGGTATACTATCGGGCCAAACGGCGCGGTCCCGCCTCCGGCTCTGTCGGACCGGCGTCAGTGCGACGGATAGGAGGCCGTCGGCATGGACAAGATCGATCAACGGTTCCTCAAGGACCGTGGTCTCGAGCTTTTCAACGGCAACGAATTGCTCGTCAAGGGAGCGCTGGAGACCGAAGGGGGCGTTCACCTTCTGACCGGCTATCCCGGTTCGCCCGTCGCGACGTTCTTCGACGTGATCAGCGACCTCGCCCCTCTTCTGCGCGAGAAGGGCATCGAAGGCCGTATCTCCAACAACGAAGCGATCTCGGTCGCGGCCGTGAACGGTACGCAGATGTCGCCGTTGCGGGCGATGACCGTGGTCAAGAGCGTCGGGGCGCATGTGGCCAGCGACGGCCTGGCCCTCGGCAACCTCGCCGGGGCGCACCCGCAGGGCGGCGCGGTCGTCGTCATCGGCGACGACCCTTGGAGTGAATCCACCCAAGTGCCGGCCGACTCCCGCTACCTCTGCAAGCACCTGCACATGCCCGTCGTCGAGCCGGCGACGCTCCAGGAAATCAAGGACTGGATCGACCTGTCCTACAAGCTCTCGCAGGCCTCGGGCTTCTTCATCGGATACATCCTTACGACCACCCTGGCGGAGGGCGGCGGCTCCGTCGAGTGCCGGCCGAACCATTACCCTCTCACCAACGCTCGGCACCCGTTCGAGCTGCGGACGGCCGAGCTGAAGACCGAGGATACGGTCCTGCTTCCGCCACGGACCGGCCGCAAGGAACTGGGCCTGCCCGAACGCCGCCAGAAACTTATCGAGGCCGCTCGTCGCATCGGCATCAATCGCCTCGAACACGACGGACGCGGCCCGATCGCGATCATCACCGCCGGCCTCGCCTGGCAATACGTCGCCGGCGTTCTGGGCGACTGGGGCCTCCGCGAGGACGTTCCGGTGCTCAAGCTCGGCGTGCTCTACCCGCTCGATCGCGAGCAGATCGAGCAGATGGCCGAGCGATTCCAGCACATCGTCGTCGTCGAGGAACGGCGCGGCTTTATCGAGGAGCAGGTCGCCGAGATCGTCACGCGGCACCGCCAGCGCCACGCCCATCGCAAACTCGCCGCCGTATGGGGCAAGGAGTTCCCCGGCAACACGCCCGGCTTCCCCAGCGCGCTCGGTCTGAACTACTCCATCGTCGCCGACCGGCTCGCCCGCTTCCTGCGCGCCGTGAACTCGCCCCTCGCCGAGCGGGCCGCATCCCGGATCGACCGCGATCTGGCCGTCATCGCCCGGACGGCAAGTACGAACGTCTCGCTCCCCGGGCGAATGCCCACGTTCTGCCCCGGCTGCCCCCACCGCGACTCGTCCAGCGTCCTGCTTCAGGTGAAGCAGCAATTCGCGGACGAGACGTACATGCGCAGGGTCCACGGCCGCGGACCGGTGGATCTGCTCTGTCACGGGGACACCGGCTGCTACACCATGCTCATGTTCGAGCCGAACTCCCCCCTCATGCACAACTACTCCGGCATGGGGCTCGGCGGCGGCACGGGCAGCGGCATCGACCCGTTCATCACGAACAAGCAGCTCGTCTTCATGGGCGATTCGACGTTCTTCCACTCGGGCCTGGCCGCCATCAGCAACTCGATCGCCAACCGCCAGGATATCACGTACATCATCCTCGAGAACGGCTCGACGGCCATGACGGGGCATCAGCCCCATCCCGGCGCGGCGGAGGACCTGCTGGGGCGCGCGCAGGCCGCTCAGGACGTCGAAGCGATTCTCCGCGCGATGCCGGCGGGGAAGTGCACAGTCGTCCGGGCGCACCCTGCGGACCGGCCGGCGTACAAAGCCCTGCTCGAACGGACGATTCTCTCCGACGGCGTAAAGATCATCGTCGCCGACAAGGAATGCGGCATCACGTTCCATCGGCGCCGGATGGCCGCGGAACGCGCGGAGCAGCGGCATCGCGGCTTCGTCCGCAAAAAAGTCTTCATGAACATCACGCCTGAGGTGTGCGAGTTCTGCCTCGAATGCACGAATCGCACTGGCTGTCCGGGCCTGACGATCGAGACGACGGACTACGGGCCGAAGATCGCGACGGACCTGTCCTGGTGCGTCAACGACGGCGCCTGCGCCAAGCTCGACGCCTGCCCGGCCTTTGAACACGTGATCGTCAAGCGGCGGCGCCCGCCCCGGCCGCGCGGACACGAGATCCAGCTTGAGCATCTTCCCGAGCCGCCCGTCCGGTTCCCCGACGGGGTCTGGCGCGCGTGGCTGGCCGGCGTCGGCGGCATGGGCATCGGCACGGCCGCCGGGCTTCTCGTGCGAGCCGGCTTTGCCGAGGGCTATCGCGTCGAGTTCGCCGATAAGAAGGGGCTCGCGATCCGCAATGGCGCGGTCTTCTCGCAGATCGTCTTCGTCCGGGGCGACGCTCCCCATGCGATGACCATCCCGTACGGCGGGGCCGACCTGCTGCTCGGCGTAGACATGCTCGAGGCCGTCCGCGCCGTCGATCCCAGGGCCCCCTACCGTGTCGCCTCGCCCGACCGCACCGCCACCGTCGTGAATACCGACAAGACGCCGACGGTCCGCATGCTGATGGGGCTGGAGGACTTCGACACCTCCGAACTGGAGAAGACGCTGCGTTCCGTCAGCCGGCCGGGCGCCTTTTTCGGCCATCCCATCTCCTCGCTCTGCGAACGCATCTTCGGCACGAAACTCTACGCGAACATCACCATGCTCGGCGTGGCGTATCAGCTCGGGCTGATTCCCGTCTCCCTCGAATCCATCAAGACCGGCATCCGTCAGACGATCCGCGCCGACTTCAAGAAGAATCTGCGCGCCTTCAACCTCGGGCGCAAGCTCGTGACGAACCCCGACCTCTTCGCACAGCACAAACCGCCCCGCACGCTCGCCCGCACCGTCCGCGAGAAACCCGCGTACCTCAACATGCGCCTCGTCGGCCGGCGGCGGGCGCTGCGGCCGGAGCGCCCCGTCCCGCACGCCAGGCTCCGCCTGCCTGATACCCGCCTCGCCCGCGGCTACAAGCACCTCGTCTACACCACGCTCCGCGCCAGCCGCGCACTC
>CAZMVY010000290.1:0-4339 GCA_964569765.1 uncultured Planctomycetales bacterium | reverse complement strand
TCTCGCCTGCCGCGCGGAGTGGGACGGGCCGGGCGAGCTTCTGCGGCGGCGCAAAGGTCGGGAGACGAAGCCGTTTGCGGTCATGGTGCCGGACCTGGATGCGGCGAGGGAACTCGGAGAGGTCAGCGAGCAGGCCGCTCGAGAGATGCAGACCGTGGAGCGGCCGATCGTCCTGGTGCCCAAGAAGGAGGGGGCAGGGACCGGACGCGAGGGGCTGGGAACCGGGCCCGGGACCCCGGATCCCGGAACCCGGGTCGTGAGACTCAGCGAGCAGGTAGCCTTCGAGTCGCCGCACATCGGGCTTCTTCTGCCCTATGCGCCACTGCATTACCTCCTGTTCGCGGAAGGACTGCCTCCGCTGGTGATGACATCGGGCAATCCGTCGGAGGAGCCGCTGACCTGCGACAATGACGAGGCCTTGGCGCGGCTGGGCGGGCTGGCCGACGCCTTTCTTCTTCATGACCGCGACATCGCCCGGCGTGTGGACGATTCGGTGATCATCGCATCCGGGGCAGAGATCGTTCCGATCCGACGGGCACGCGGGTATGCTCCGGCCGCCGTGCTGCTCGACCGGGCGGCGCGTGTGCCGATCCTGGCGGTCGGCGGCGAGCTCAAGACGACGATCTGCCTTTATCACGGGCGCGATGCGGTGCTGAGCGAGCATCTGGGCGATCTGAAGTCTCCGGCGACGTATCGGCATTTCGTCCGCACGGTCGAACGGCTTGCAGATCTGTTGGGTTGCCGGCCGGAGTGCATCGCCTGCGACCTGCATCCGGCGTACCTGTCGACGCAGTACGCGCAGCGGCAACCGCAGCGGCTCGAAGGCGTTCAGCACCATCATGCACACGTCGCCGCGTGCATGGCGGAAAACGGCGTGGCCGGTCCGGTCCTCGGCGTGGCCTGCGACGGCACCGGCTACGGTACGGACAGCGCCATCTGGGGTTGCGAACTACTGGTGGCGGATGCGGCGAGTTTTCAACGGGTTGGTCAGCTGCGGTACTTTGCTCTGCCGGGCGCCGATGCGGCGGCGAGGCAGACGATCCGCCCGGCGCTGAGCCTCCTGAGGGAGTCAGTAGGGGCGACGGAGACACTTCGACTTGTCGAGATCCTGTGCGGCAACCGGAGAGAGGAGGCGCTCCTCATTCTCCAGATGCTTGAATGCGGCGTGAATTGCCCGGCGACGTCAAGTCTCGGCCGATTTTTCGATGCTGTGGCGTTTCTCGCCGGTGTCTGCGAGTACAACGGACACGAAGCGCAGGCGGCCATGGCGCTTGAAGAGGCGGCGGGGCGATGCTGGCGAGGTGCCGGAGCGCACCGCAATCCCCCCTGCGAGGCGTACCCGTTTGATATAAACCGTGAGGATGGTATCATTACGCTCGATTGGCGTCCGGCGGTCCGGACGATCGTCGCGGACGTCGAAGCGGGCCGGGATCACTACTGGATAGCAGCACGCTTCCATGAAACCGTAGCGCAGATGCTTGCGCGAGGCGTGGAGATTTCGGTTGCGGAGTTTCCTGTGAAAGCTGTCACGCTGACCGGCGGGTCGTTCGCGAATCAGATCCTGCTCGCGCGGACTCGTGCGTTGCTTGAGTCGCGCGGGTTGCTGGTTCTGACGCACCGGCGTGTGCCGCCGGGCGACGGCGGCCTTGCGTTGGGGCAGGCCGTGGTGGCTGCGGCCCGCCTTGAGGGAGACTGACGATGTGTCTGGCCGTTCCGGGCAGAATCATCGAAACACGCGGTGGCGAGGCCGTCGTAGACTTTCAGGGCAACCGCCTGGCGGTCAGCACCGTTCTGACGCCCGAGGCTCGGCAGGGCGACTGGGTACTCGTACATGCGGGGTTTTCGCTGACGGTCATGCCGGAGGAGGAGGCCCGCGAGACCTGGTCGTATCTGAAGGAGATCGGCATGCCGGAGGCGCAGGCCGATGGATGACGCGCTCCTTCGGGCACGCGAGGAGATTCACACGCTGGCCGGCCGCCGTTCCGCACCGATCCAGGTGATGGAGGTGTGCGGAACGCACACCGTCTCCATCTTCCGCAACGGGATCCGGACGATGCTGCCGGCCAACGTGCGGCTTATCAGCGGGCCGGGCTGTCCGGTGTGCGTGACGGCCCAGCGGCACATCGACGCGGCAATCCGCCTCGCGCAAGGCGACGATGTGATCCTGACGACGTACGGCGACATGCTTCGCGTTCCCGGCCGGCTCGGCAGCCTGGAGCAGCAGCGGGCCGGCGGGGCGGATGTACGCGTCGTTTACTCCGCCCGAGGGGCGCTGAGCCTGGCCGCCGAAAACCCCGCAAAGACGGTCGTCTTTATTGCGATCGGATTCGAAACGACGGCGCCGGCGACGGCGGCTGTGCTCGTGGAGGCGCAGCAGCGCGGACTGGAGAACTTCTGCATCTTGGCGGCGCACAAGCGGGTCGTTCCGGCGATGACGGCGCTGTTGTCTGCCGGCGAGGTGCCGCTGGACGGCTTTCTGTGCCCCGGCCATGTGAGCGTGATCATCGGCGCCGATGCGTACCGCCCGGTCGTCGAGCGGTTTCACAGGCCGTGCGTGGTGGCGGGGTTCGAGCCGAAGCAGATCCTGCTCGGCCTGCTGCACCTTGTGCGGCAGATCGCATTGGGACGGTGCGAACTGGAGAATGTTTACGGCGTGGCCGTTACCCGTGAGGGAAACCGTGTGGCGCAATCGCTGATCGAGCGGGTCTTCGAGCCGGCCGAGGCGTCGTGGCGGGCGATTGGCGAGATCCCCGCTAGCGGACTCGAACTGCGTCCCGCGTACCGGCGATTCGATGCCCTTCGCCGATTTCGGATTGAACTGGGGCCGGACGAGGACCATCCGGCGTGTCGTTGCGGCGAGGTAATCCAGGGCAAGGCGACACCGGACCAATGCCCGCTGTTCGGGCATCGCTGCACCCCGCTGAACCCGATCGGGCCCTGCATGGTCTCGAGCGAGGGCACATGCGCGGCGTGGTACAAGTATAACCGCGTATCGTGCGCCGCGGTCGCTGATGGGCAAGGGGGGCCGGAGGCGTGACGACGAAGCTTGAGGCCGACGGCAGGTCCGCCGCCGGAGCGGACACGACCGACCGGATTGTCATTGCCCACGGAGGCGGCGGCGAACTGACAGCGCAACTGCTTCGCCGGCACGTGCTGAACGTGCTGCAAAACCCGATCCTGAATTTGCTCACCGACGGCGCTGTGCTTGGGGATCAGGCGGGCAGTCTGGTGATGACCACGGATTCGTTTGTCGTGCAGCCGATTGAGTTTCCAGGCGGCGATATCGGGCGGCTGGCGGTCTGCGGAACCGTGAACGACCTGGCAATGATGGGTGCCCAGCCGATTGCGCTGAGTCTGGGCCTGATCCTGGAGGAGGGGTTATCGTTGGCGGTGCTGGATCGGGTCGTCGCGTCGATCGCCGCGGCGGCGAAAGAAGCCGGCGCGACGATTGTCACCGGCGACACCAAGGTGATCGAGCGGCGGGGCGCGGAAGGGTTGCTGATCAACACCGCCGGGATCGGTCGCCAGGCCGACGGGGTCCGGCTCGGGGCGGAGCGGATTGTGCCGGGCGATGCCGTGATCCTGAGCGGGCGCATCGCCGAGCACGGTCTGGCGGTGATGTCGAGGCGGGAGGGGCTTGCGTTTGCTTCGACGCTGGTGAGCGACGTTGCACCGCTGAACGGATTGGTGGCGGCGATTCTCGGTACCGGCGCGGACGTGAAGTTTCTCCGCGACCCGACGCGGGGCGGGGTGGCCGGGGTGCTGGCGGACATCAGCCGGGAGACTTCCTGGAGCGTGGAGGTGGATGAGGCGAGGATTCCGATCTCACGGTCGGCGCGGCACGCGGCCGAGATGCTCGGTCTCGACCCGCTGCCTGTGGCGAATGAGGGGAAGCTGCTCGCGGTGGTGGCGGCGGGCGATGTGGATAAGGTCGTCGCCGTCTGCAAGGCGCATCCGTATGGGGCGGACGCCGCGTGCATCGGGCGGCTCGTCGCGACCCGGCCTCCATTGGTGGCACTCCTGACGGCAGCGGGCGGACGCCGCGGGGTCCAGAAGCCCTACGGGGAGGAACAGCAGCGGATCTGTTGACTGTGCAAGCAGAGAGGCGTGAGAACTGTTGCACCTGCCGTCGCATACGATATGCTTGGGGTACTATTCGGGACCCGGCCGGCTTTGGGCCTGCCCGGCCGAGAAGCCTCTGGCAGACACGATCGGGCGTCTCTGGAGGGGATGCGTCGTAGCCGCGACGCGAGGGAGAATCCGTGGTATGACGTCCACGACAGCCAATCCGAGCCCTCTCGAGCGCGAGGAGCTGATCGCGCGGCTGCGGTGGCTCATT
>CAZMVY010000289.1:0-4355 GCA_964569765.1 uncultured Planctomycetales bacterium | reverse complement strand
GGCGGGGTCCGCCAGACTACGCCCGGGGGGTCGTCGTCAACCGGAAAGACTAGAACGGAGTTGGGGGGGGCGGGCTCGGGGGTCTCCAGGACGTGCAGGTGCATGGTGTCAGTCGCCGCCTCGTGCAGCACCAAGGATAGGGCATCAAAATGCACCACCTAGGCAAGCCGGCCTCCCAGCTCGTGGAACAGGGAGGGCAAATCCCGGTGCGAGGCGATCGCTTCCGAAACGGCGAGTAATGCCCGGTACCGATCCTCAGTGGCCCTCGCCTGTCCGTCCGAGTCAGCGACCGACATGACTTACTCCTATGCGAGGACGGGATTATACCAATACTCGGTATCTCGCACGCGTTGCTTGGCTCGCGCGGCTCCCGAACGCGCGTGCGAGTAGCCGAATCGGGCACGCCACAGCCGAGGCGACACACGCCTTCCGAGGGTAATTTGAGAGCAACGGCGGAGCCAACAACCGAGAAGATGCCACAAGCTGCCACAAGCTCCTGAACTTCGACAGCTTGTGACACACGTGCGCGGTGCCACGGAGAGGGTCAACCCCTCTGCTGGTGCGGATCGCAACTCACTGCGCGTTCAATGTTTAGGCGTACGAAGCATCAGAACGGAGAGGGGGGGATTCGAACCCCCGGTACAGGTTTAACGCCCGTACAACGGTTTAGCAAACCGTCGCTTTAAGCCACTCAGCCACCTCTCCGAGCGATCGTCCTCTATGCGTATCACCGGACGTCGGCCGCCGCACTGCGCGATCGGTCGTCACTCCGGACGCATCCGTTCGAACCCGTGACCCGCTCCCCCGCCGCACGGCAGACACGATAATCCGCCCGCGCCGAGGCTGTCAACGGCACCGAGTCTGTCGACGGTCGCCCATAGAGGCCCGAATGGCCGATCCGACCCTTGGGGACTATACGAACGACAGGTCAACGCCGGAATTGTACCCGATCGTCACTGACGCCCGCAAGTAGACGTAGCCGTGAGCTTTGCGTTGTTGGAATCGTCGGTGATCGCGGGGTAAAGCCCTAGCCTGTGAAGAAGCAATCCCTGCGGTGACCGGCGATTGGGCGGCGTTGCGGCTTCCGGGCAGAAGGATTCTCACGTTTCTCGCCCCAGTCGCCCCGCGACGTGGCGATTGTTGGGGGTTCCTCCTCGCGCCCGGCCCGACCCTGGGCCGGCACGGCTTTCGCGAACCGCCGCCTCTGTGTCCGCGTCCCCAGCCGCGGATGCGCGCCGCGCAGAGATACCCCTTTCGCCGCGTTGCGTGTATTCCCGAGGGTGTGTAGAATACCGGCCGCAGCCGTGCTCCTCTCGACCAGGCGGGCCGCGCCGCAACAACGGCAACCGGGCGCCGCCTCCGGAAACATGATCGAGGGACACGGGCGACCCGGTGCGGTTTTCGGTTAGTGAGCCGGCCCTGCCTGGACGGCGGCTATGTCGCCGGCTCCTGGTGGGCAGGAGGCCGATACCTCATTGCCACCAGCGCACACGACCCACCGAAAACAGCAGGGATCAAGGCGACCGACGAGAGCTCCTGTATATGCAGGCGCGATCCTTGTGCGCCCGGCTGGAGACGGGTGCAGTTCGGGTGCGAGCCTTTCCGATAAGCGCTATGTGCAGTAGTGCCCGGGAGGTGCGGCCATGTCGGATCGATACCTGATTGCAGTCGGCGGCCTCATCGCGTTGACGGCAGCCGGATGCGCTCGCAGCCGGTCCTCGCCACAGCCTCAGGCGGCGCTGGCCACACCGACCGTTCAGGCTCCGGCGACGCCCGGCCGGACGGTCGAGCTGCTCCATCAATTACGCAATCACCGCGAATACGCCGAGATTGCGTCGTTCGTAGCCCCGGCGCACGCGGCCGCCGCCATCGACTTCCTCCTCGCGATGGACGAACTCCTGGTTGCCAACGACGAGGTGCAGGCCGCGATTCACGAATATGCCCCACTGGTGCCGGCGAAGGAATGGGATCTCGCGCCTCTGAAGAATCGACAGGGTCTGCTCTCCGCCGACGTCCGAGTGGTGGACGAGCGGATCGAGGGCCCGCAGGCCTGGGTGACGATCCAGGTCGGCGATCTCGTTCCGCTGGAAATCGTCCCGATGCGGCGGATCGCCGACCGCTGGGTCTACTGGCCCGAGAGCGAGGTCGGCGCGCTGCCCGACGCGCTGCGCGGACTCTCGCGGGCGATGAAGCGCGTGGCCAATGCCGTCGCCCGCGGCGCCGACACCGAGGACCAGATCCGCGACGAGTTCCGACTCCGCATTTCCCCGCGGCTCAAGGCGATCGCATTGGCCGCCTCCGCGCCGCCGGCGGCAACGACCCGATAGCAGAATCTCGGCGTCTGTGATGCCCGACCGGTGTGCTGCGGCACCAGCGTGTGCAACGCGCGGGCATCGCCTTTCGGTGGAGTGCTGCGTCCGGGCAGTCCTCAGGACAGGTTCTTGCCGCGGGAATGGTTAGCGCTTCGCCCCCGCCGTCGCGGCATCCATATAGAGGATACGGCCGCACACGTGGCAGGTCTGGATATCATCGCGCCCCTGAATCGCGCTGACCTGCTCGAGCGTCACGCTCATGTTGCAGCCCTCGCAGACGAACTCCTCGCGCCGAGGATTCATCTGGACGGCCCGCGCCATGGCCTCGCCGCCGTGTTTCTTCGCGATCCGATCGAACATCTTCACCACGGTCGCCGGGAGACCGTCGGAAGCCTCCTGCCGCCTGGCTTCCAGTGCGGCGATCTGGCCCGCGATGGACGCCTCGAACTCAGCGGCCGCTGCCGTCAGGCCGGCCAGCCGTTCGGCCTCCTTCGCACGCGTCTCCTGAAGCTGACGGATTGTCTCCTTCGCCTGGTCCAGCGCAGAAAGCATCTTGAGGACCTTGTCCTCAAGCTTCGCGTTGTCCGCCTTGTCGGTGTTGATCTGAGTCAGGATGGCGGAGTATTCCTTGTTCGTCTTGACCCGGTTCAGGGTCTCGCGGAGCTTGGCGATTTCGCTCTCCCGGGACTTGCGTTCCAGTTCGGCCCGGTCCGCCTCGATCTGGTCCTGTTTGAGCTGGGCCTGCCGGGCGGCCAGTTCCGCGTCGATCTCCTGCAACCGCTGCCTGGATCCCCGGACCGCACGGTGTTTCGCGTTAACCTTCTCGCGCAACGCGGACAGTTCGATCTCGATGTTCTGAAGCCGATGAAGGGCGTCGAGCGTGGCTCCCATGAAAGCTCCGTCAATTAACAAAGAACAAGGCGCGCCGCCGCCCTCAGCAGGGGGGTGGCGAACACCACGAGAATTATCCGCGAAGACCGGCGCTCAATCAAGCCCGGCTGGCGAGCCCCAGCCACCGCAGCAGAGCCGCCGGCAGATTGTAGTGCCCACCGCGGCCTCGCTCGGGGACCACGTCCTCGCGCGGCGCTGTCAATCTGACAGTTTCGCGATGCCGCCCGGAATTATTTGACAGCTTTGGCCACCGCCTACGGTACCGCGCAGGGTGCCGGATCTGCGAGCGATCCGTCACATAACCATTTGTTACAACGGATGTTAGCGTCCACACTATTCCGGAGTACATCCGGCAAATCCGTTTGGCACTACCCTTGCCCGTAGCGAAACGGGCAGTTTACGCGCGCTGCGCGAGTGTGGTGATGATGCTGGGCCAGGCCACAAGATTGCCGCAGACGCGGTCTCGTGTCCTTCTCGGTCACGAGCGCAGCGGCGTCGCAGTGTGGGAATCGGAGTTGGTGGCCCGGCTGGGTCCGAGGGGCGTGCTGGTTCAGCACGCGTACACGGCCGCAGACGTGGTTCGCGTTGTGGAGACGGAAACGGTGCATGTCGCGCTGCTTTCGGACGCGCCGCGGATCGATGGTTTGTCGGTGCTTCGGATGATCCGGACGATCGACGGGTCGCTGCCGTGTGTGCTCATTGCCGCCGAACCGGACCGGCGATGGCTGGAGCAGGCGCTGGCCCTGCGGGCGAACAGCGTATTCAGCCCCCCGATCGACGCGGAGTTGATGTGCCGTCTGGTGACGCGCCTTCTGCGGGAACGGCGCGGGGCACCGGACGAGCTGGCATAAGCGCATTCTATGTCACAACGGGTTGAACGCTTGTGAAATGTGAAAGGAGTTGGCGATGGCGAAAACGAAGATTCGTCCTCTCGGGGACAAGGTAGTCGTGAAACGGCTCGAGGCGGACGAGAAGACGGCCGGGGGGATTGTGCTGCCCGACTCGGCCAAGGAGAAGCCCAAGCGCGGGATCGTTCAGGCGGTCGGCGAGGGCAAGCTGCTCGACAGCGGCAAGCGATCGACGCCGCAGGTCAAGAAGAACGACCACGTTCTCTTCACGTCGTATGCCGGCACCGAGATCAAGATCGCCGGG
>CAZMVY010000288.1:0-4365 GCA_964569765.1 uncultured Planctomycetales bacterium | reverse complement strand
AAACCGGGGACTTGGGCATGGCACCCAACGCCGCGGGAATTGTCACGCACCCCGGGCTCGATGGCGCGGCGTCCGGCGTGCCGGGTCGGGCTCAGGGTCTCGCGTCGGGCCGGGACACTCCTCCTGCCGGGCAGGCCTCGCGGTCTACCAGCCACGTCGGGCCGCCGTCTCGCGGTCGAACAAGTACAATCGGCCATTTCGCATCCGCTTCACCCCGGGCGATTGCCCGCACGACAGGGGCTTTTTTCGCCCCTGTGGCCAGTACCACGACGCGGCGCGCGGCATTAATCGCCGGGAGCGTGAGCGTGATTCGGTGCGGATAGGGCTCCGGCCCGACGGCCGGCAGTACCCACCGATACCGTTCCGCGAGCGCTACCGAGTTCGGAAAGAGCGATGCCGTGTGCCCGTCTGTTCCCACACCGAGCAGAACGAAGTCGATCCGCCCTTCCTGAAGCGGGTTTTGCAGCAGGCGGTGAAGCGCCCGCTCGTACCGCAGATCCTCCGCCAGGGCACAATCCTCCCCGCGGATTCGCAGGATGTTGTCGGCCGGCAGCGGCACGCGGTTCAGCAGGGTCTCGGCGGCCATGCGGTAGTTGCTCCCCTCATCGTCCGGCGGGACGCAGCGTTCATCCGACCAGATCACCACCGTATCACGCCACGGCAATTGCTCGCGGTAATCTCGTTGTGCAAGCCGAGAATACGTCAGGCGGGGCGTATCTCCTCCCGACAGCGCCAGAATGAAACACCCCCTGGCCGCGACCGCCGCCCTCGCCGCTTCGGCCACCAGCGCCGCTGCGTGTTCCGCGACTGCCTCGGGGCTGTCGAGCCGATGCAAATCCACGTCAAGCTCCGGCCGTAGGCGAGGGGAGCCGCCTGGCGGCGACCCCGCGCCGCCAGTGGGGAGTATAACGATAGCGGGGGCTGCCTTGCAGTGCTTGCCGGCGGTGATGGTTCGCAACGGACGACGGGTAATCGCGAAACCGCGACCAAGCCTGCCAGGAAAAGGGGCCTGTGTGCCTATGGGCCACCGGCCGGCCCGCATGGGGCGGGGCGACGCAGGCCGCCTCGCGAGCTTGCTTGGGCGAAACGCGAATATACGTCGGTTTCCCATGCTTTTTTTGGACGAATGGGTATTTATGCCCACTTTTTCCTCGCTTAGGTCCTCATTATTTGAGGCCAGGCCTTATTCCAGCAATTTCAGGAGGTGTTCTATCGGCTCCTGACGGGCGATGCGGGCTTCCTGTGAGAGGGATTTGGGTAATTTGCGTGGCGCTAAGCTTATCTTTGTAAGGTGGTTAGAGCTGATCGCCTGAGTGGGTGGGTAGGGCTGGCGCAGCGCTCAAGAATGTTGTGACGGGCTATTGACGCGCGGCGCGCAATCAATATAATGGCGGCGATATGGCACGGTCGGTAATGGCTAGGCCCCAAGCACGGAGGCACAAAGGCGACGGGACGATACGCACCTATAGGTCTGCCCTGAGCTTCCTCAACTCGGTGACCGACTACGAGAAGATGTCTCGGGTCGGTTACAATCACACTAACTTCAATCTGGCGCGGATGCAGCGGTTGCTGGCGGGCTTGGGCAACCCGCACCGGGAATTGCGCAGCGTTCACATTGCCGGAACCAAGGGCAAGGGGTCCACGGCGTCGATGGTGGCCTGCATGCTTGCGAATTGCGGCTACCGCGTGGGCCTCTATACCTCGCCGCACGTGACGGATATCCGTGAGCGGATCCAGATCAACAACGAGATGATCCCGGAGGCGGAGTTCACGCGTCTGATGGCGCGGGTGGCCCCGGTGGTCGATTCGCTGGCGGGCGACCGGCCGACGTTCTTCGAGATCATGACGAGCCTGGCCTTCCTCCACTTCGTGGAGAAGAAGGTGGACATCGCCGTCGTGGAGGCGGGCCTCGGTGGCCGGCTCGACTCGACCAACGTCCTGCGCCCCGAGGTCTGCGCAATCACGAGCATCAGCTACGACCACATGCAGCAGCTCGGGGACACCCTGGACAAGATCGCCGAGGAGAAGGCGGGGATCTTCAAGACGGGCGTTCCGGTCATCAGCGCCCCGCAGCCGAAGGAAGTGAAGAAGACCCTTCGCAAGGCGGCGGAGCGGCTGAACGTGCCGCTGCGGTTCACCGGCGACGAGATCGAGTTCAGCTACCGGTTCGAGTCGTCGCGGTTGTTCGGTCCGCACACGCGGGTGAGCCTGACGACGGCGCTGAGCCGTTTCGAGCACCTGCACGTGCCGCTGCTGGGTGAGCACCAGGCGATCAACTGCGGCGTGGCGCTCAGCCTCGTGGACGTGCTGAAGGAGCGGGGCTTCCGCATCGACGACCAGAAGGCAATCGAGGGCCTGGCTCAGGTCCGTCTGCCCGGCCGGATGGAGATGATCTGTGAGGAGCCGCGGATTCTCGCCGACGGCGCCCACAACGCGGCCAGCGTCGGCGCCCTCATGCGGGCCATCGGCCAGAACATCACCTACGATTCGATGGTCGTGATCTTCGGGTGTCAGGCGGACAAGGACATCCGGGGCATGATCGACCATGTGCAGCTCGGCGCGGACAAGGTCATCTTTACGTCGGTTCGTTCGCCGCGTGCGGCGGATCCGGCCGACCTCGCCGCCGTGTACACGGAACGCTGCGGCAAGATGTCGCAGATCGGCGCGAACCTTGCCGAGGCACTCTCGATTGCCGAGCGGGCCGTGACCCGCGAGGATCTCATCTGCATTACGGGGTCGTTCTACCTCGTAGGCGAGGCGAAGGAGATCCTCCGCAACCGCCAGCGCCAGTCCCGATAGGGCCCATCCCCCTTCGCCGCTCCTGCTTGTTTCCCGCTCCGGCGGCGTTTGTCCTGCGTGGCCGTGCGCCGTAGCATGCGGGCATGTCCCGCAAGTTTCCGCTCGCTCTTGTCGTTTGTCTGGTTCTGTGCGGCCGCGCGCCGGCGTGGCGCGGCCATTCGTTTGAGCAGTGGCAGCGGATTTCGGGCGCTGCGACACGGCCAGCCGTCACGTCGCCCCAGGCTGGCGAAGAGGACCTTCTCGCACTCCTGCGGACCGCCGGCCCCGATTCGCCGCGCATCACCTCGGCGGCGCAGTGGCAGGCGAAGCAGGCCCGGATCCGCCGCGTGTTACAGGCGTTCCTCGGCGAACCGACGAACCTGGCGAAGCCCGCGCCCGAGGCGGTCGTGCTCGATGAGACGCCCGCCGGCGACCACGTTCGCCGGCACATCTGGATCCGATGCGAGCCGGATGACTGGATCCCGGCGTACCTGCTCATTCCACGGTCGCGCCCGGCCGGACCGGGTTCCGTGATCCTCGTGTTGCATCAGACGGCGGTGCAGGGCAAGGACGAGCCCGCCGGCATTCGCGGCGACCCGTCGATGTTCCTCGCCCGCGAGTTGGTCGCCCGAGGCTGGATGTGTCTGGTTCCCGATGTGATCGGCTTCGGCGAGCGGTTGCCCGAGGGTGCCACCCGCCGCGGGCCGCGGGGCGTCCATGCCCGTGCCGCGACGGGCCCGGCCGCCACACAGTCGGCGCCGCCGCAGCCGTACGATAACATTGGCGAGTTCTTCGATCGCCACCCCCGCTGGTCGGTCATGGGCAAAATGATCTGGGACGTCTCGCGCTGCCTCGACTATCTGGAGACGCTGCCCGAGGTGGATCGCCGGCCGATCGGCTGCATCGGCCACTCGCACGGGGCGTACGGGACCATCTTCGCCGCCGCCTTCGACCCGCGGATCGCCGCCGCCGCCGCGAGCTGCGGGTTCACCACGCTGCGCAGCGACCCGCACCCGGAGCGATGGAGCCACCTTACGCCGTTGTTGCCGTCCCTCGGGTTCTATGTGGCCGGGTCTGCGGCAAGCTCCTCCGATCGCCGGGGCGAAACGCGAAGCGATCGCTCGGACGCCGTCAGGGACATCCCCTTCGACTGGCACGAAATCTGCTCGCTGATTGCCCCCCGGCCGTTCCTGAATTGGGCGACGGTGGGCGACTCGATCTTTCCGAATACGGACAACCTGCGGTGGGTCTTCGGCCAGCTTGACGAGGTCTATAACCTCTGCGGCGCACAGGGCCGCCTGGCGTGGCGGCTGGCCCCCGGCGAGCACCGCTTCCCGGCCGAGGCCCGCCAGTGGGCCTACCGGTGGTTGGAGGAGCGGCTTCGCGAGTAGAGGGCGGGGATCAGGGGTCAGCCGCCCGGGGATTGCGGGATGCGGGGTCGGAACGCGAAGCGGTCGGAGTCCAATCGAGTGGCGCCGCTCGGTTGCGAACCCGGGCGCAACCCCCACCCCCGGCCCCCAGGCGGCCAATCCTCAGGGCCCGTCCGCTATTGCCCCTTGCCGGCCCCTTTCCCGACAGTTGTTCGGC
>CAZMVY010000287.1:0-4384 GCA_964569765.1 uncultured Planctomycetales bacterium | reverse complement strand
GCGCGCTTTGCCACTCCGGGCAGGTACGGCAATTCCCCCTCCGCGAGCGGGGTGTGTGACGGCGACGGTCTGCATTCGTTAGACTGGGGCCGTGGTATTTCGAATTGACGGGAGGCAAAGGAGGCGACAATGAACGGGCGGTCGTTGGGACGACGGGCATTTCTTCGCACAGCGGCGGCCGGGGCCGCAGGCGTTCTCCTGGGCGGGCAGCACGAGACCCGGGCGCAGACCTCGGCGCGGGCGACGACGATCCGGATCGAGGAACCGTTCCACGGCGCGATACTGAACCGGCGCCACGGGCAGGAGGTCGATGGCGGGCTCCGAATCCGCGTGGCCGGCCGGGCCCCGGCGGACACTCGTGTCATGGTGAATGGCGCTGCCGCTCAACGCAACGCCGACCGCTTCACCGCCGACGTCGTTCTGCGGGAGAAGGAGACGGACATCGTGGCCGTTTCCGAAGGCGCAGGCAGTCACCGCGTCCGCGTGGTGTGGGACCGGCATTCCTTTCCTCGCTATCGTTTCTCGATCGACGACAACAGCTTCTTCCTGCGGGACATCGCGAAGGAGCGATACGCCTCGCTGTTCGACTGCTTCTACCTGAAGATGCTGCGCGACCTGCACGCGCGGTACGGCGCCCGCTTCGTGCTGAACATCTACTACACGACGGAGGACGGATTCGATCTCACGCAGTTTCCCGATCGCTACAAGGGTGAATGGCGCGACAACGCCGACTGGCTTCGGCTCGCGTTTCACGCCCGGGCGAACCTGCCCGACCGGCCGTACCAGGATGCGCCGCCCGAACGGTTGATCGCAGATCTGGACCAGGTGGCGGAGCAGATCCATCGATTCGCCGGGCCGAAGACCTACTCGCCGCCCACGGTCATCCACTGGGGCATGGTCCGCCCGGCGGCGCTGAAGCCGCTGGCCGCTCGCGGCGTCCGCGCGCTGAGCGGCTATTTCGCGCCGCGCGGCAAGGGATTCGACGTCAACTACCGCCTGGACGACGAACGGTCCGAGTACCTCTCGCATCACGACGCACTGAAGGACTTCGACAGCGGGATCGTCTTCTCCCGAGTGGACATCGTCTGCAACGGCGTCCCCCTCGAACGAATCGTGCCCACGCTCGAACCGCTGAGCAAGGACCCCAATACCGCGGAGATCATGGACCTTTTCACGCATGAGCAGTACTTCTGGCCGTTCTACGCCAACTACATCCCGGACCACCCGCAGCGGATCGAGGCGGCCGTCCGCTGGGTCACGGAGAAGGGATACAAACCGGTCTTCTTCCACGAGGGCCTGCTCGGCGCGCCGTCGTGACAGGCCGGCGGCGACGGATGTCATCGGTGAGCTGGCACGTGGCGCCGGATCGCGTCTCGCCCCGAGGCCGCGCACGCGATCGGCTACCGGAGCGGGGGGCGGTTCGGGCCGTTGAAATACATCTGAAACAGGCCGAAGTCGGTCAGGTCCGCATCGTTGTCGCCGTCGAAGTCCACTGCCGCCCCGCACAACGGCCCCGGCGGCACCGGGCGGTTCGGGCCGTTGAAACAGCTCTGGAACCGGCCGAAGTCCGCCAGGTCCACGTCGCCGTCCCGGTCGAAGTCCGCCGGGCAGCAGCCCGAGGCGTCCACCACCGCACCCGGGAGCGTGCCGGGACACAGATCGCACGCATCGCCCACACCGTCGCCGTCGGTATCGGCCTGATCGACGTTGACCGCATTCGGGCAGTTATCGCAGCCATCGCTGACGCCATCCGCGTCGGTATCCGCAAGGTCGTCATGCCCCGGACAGCGGTCGATGCAGTCCGGCACGCCGTCGCCGTCCGAGTCCGTGTCCGGGTGACCGCACCCGCAGGCACCGGCGGCTTTCTTATCGGGGTCGCTGGGACAGAAGTCGCAGGTGTCGTTGTTGGTGCCGCAGACCGTATAAGCGCCCATGTAGGCGCCGGACAGATCCTCGCAGGCGTCCGGGGTGGTGATCTGGCAGACGCCGGTACCGTCGCCGGTCGGAATGCAGCAGGCACCGGTCTCGCCGGGGATCCGGATCTGGCCGTTGCGAACTTCGATGTTGTCGACGTAGTCGTTCTTGCCCTTGATCGGATTGCCGACGGTAAGACTCACGCGATTGAAAGGCCCCGTGTAGGCGCGGGGAAAGACGTACGGCCCATAGACCGAACCACTGCTGTTGGTGAGCTTGAGGCTGAGCGTGCTGCTCTTGATGACCATCTTAAAGGTCGTGAGGCCGCCGCCGGGGTCCTTCCAGAGCGAGATCGCGTTGCCGTCGATGTCGTGCACGTAAGGGTCCTTGGCCATGAACCATCGCAGCCCGTCGAAGAAGAACGGGGCGCCCGCCGTGCCGGCCGAGGCATAGTCGGCCGGGGCGAGGTTGCAGGCCGTAAAGGAGCCGAACGCCAGGGCGGAGTGCACGCGGTCGGCCCGCCAGGGCCCCTGATCGCCGTTCCCGAGATTCGTGTCCTCGGTGGTCATCCCCTGACGCGGCGCCGGGTCGTCCCCCAAGCCGGCGTCATACGAGAGCTCCACATAGAAGTTCGACGTGTTGCCGTACGCCTCGCCGTTGAAATCCACCGTGAACTCGAGGATGAGCGGTTTGGCGTCGGTACCGTACAGGCTGTTGCCGGCGCCGATGCCGCCGTTGCCCTGCCCGTAGGTGGCCGTCAGGTCGGGCTCAAGATTGGCCGTCATGCGATAGGACGTCTTCTTCGTGTCCATCGCCGCGCCGGCCGGGTCGAGTCCCTTGCCCACGGTGAAGGCGCCGCCCGTGGCCCCGTTGTAGCTGTAGGTGAGCGGCCAGCGGGCCATCATCGAAGACTGGCTCCACGAGCCGATCTTCTCGTCGCCCGCCTGCAGCCCGTCGAACTCCTCGTCGAGGCGCGTACCGCCGAACGGAGTGGGATCGCAGGCGTCGCCAAGCCCGTCCTCATCATCGTCGGCCTGGCCCGAGTTGGGCGTGACCGGACAGTTGTCGCAGGCGTCGCCCACACCGTCGCCGTCCGCATCCGCCTGATTTGCGTTCATCAGGCTCGGGCAGTTGTCACAGGCGTCGCCCACGCCGTCGCCGTCCGCGTCCACCTGGTTCGCATTCATCCGGTTCGGGCAGTTGTCGCAGGCATCGCCCACGCCGTCGCCGTCCGTGTCGAGTTGACCGACGTTGGCAACGGTCGGGCAGTTGTCCTGTACATTGGCTATACCGTCGTTGTCGATGTCCGGATCGCACGCGTCGCCAATGCCGTCGCCGTCGGTGTCTGTCTGATCCGGATTGGCTACGGTCACGCAGTTATCGCAGGGGTCGCCGACGCCGTCGCCGTCCGTATCCGGCGGAATGAGTTCGGGGAGATCCCAGGGGATACCCTGCACGATGGCCTCGGCGAGTTGCCGGCGAAAGTCGTTGAGGACGGCGGGATCGCGCGTGTAGCTGGCCGTGGAGTAGACGACGGTCGCGGGAACCTCGAGCAGGGCCCGGGCGTTCTGGAGCCACAGTTGCTTTTGCGGATCGGCGGGCGTGCACCGGCCGATCCGGCTGACCAGGTTCTTCAGCAGGTAGAGATACTCGTAATCCTCCAGGCCGTCGCGGATGTTCTCGGCGCGGATGCTGGGCAGCGGACCGACATTGACCGGCCCGGGGTAGTACAGGCACCCGTCGGCGTCGGTAAAGCCGTTGTAGCGATCGGAGTAGAGGGTGCGGGCATCCCAGTTGGTGTAAGGCCCGCTCTGAATGATTGTGTTGGCGCTCATGTACTGCGGTACGAGGTTGTAGCCGTAGTTGGTGACGGAGTAGTAGAGGAATCCACCCGCCTCATACTTCCAGGTCATGGCGCCCAGGAGCAGCCGGGCCTCGATGGGCGGGTACTCCAGCAGCCAGTTCGCGTACGGATGGCGAGGCCCCTCCGCAATGTACCACCACATATCCTTGCCCTCGGCGCGAAGTGAGAGGGCGCTGGATTTGCGGTACACCGTGGTGTCGGGGACCCAGATATCGACTGCGGAGCGAAGGTAAAGGGGAGGCGAGGTGCCGGAGATGGGCGAGGTCCCGAAGGTGGCGTCGCGGGCCGTCGTCATCGTGCGAAGGCCGGGCCAGGTCGTGTGAACCGAGCTAAACGTGTTGTACATCTCCAGGAAGTAAGTCGAGTCGACCTCGTCGTAGCCGTAGACGTAAGCTTCGTTGAGCCGCCCCAGACCGACGAAGTAGTTGTACAGGGTCGTCAAGGCCGACGTCATCCCGCCGGGAACCTTCGTGAGGCAGAAGGCGTTGTTGGTCGGCAGCCACGGAGCAAACCAGCTCGGCGACCGCGGAGAGGAGTTGTAGATCTCCGCGATATTCAGGATATGGTCACGCTGAATGGACAGGTACTTATAGCTGATCGTACCGG
>CAZMVY010000286.1:0-4443 GCA_964569765.1 uncultured Planctomycetales bacterium | reverse complement strand
TATCTGTCGTGGGCGTATGAGACTTGAGAGGAGATCACTCTAGTACGAGAGGATTGAGTGGTACCAGCCTCTGGTGTCCCTGTTGTCGTGGTAACTGCAGCGCAGGGTAGCTATGCTGGGAAAGGAGAAACGCTGAATGCATCTAAGCGTGAAACCCCCCTCAAGATCAGGTCTCGGGTGCACCTTCGGGTGCGTGAAGGCCCCTGGTAGACTACCAGGTCGATAGGCGGGAGGTGTACGGCGAGAGATCGCTTCAGCTTACCGGTACTAATGGCCGAGGGCTTGATCGCATGGTTGATGTGCTGTCAACCGACCTTGGTGATCAATCACCCGTGCGTCGGTCCGCCACACTACTTGCCGTTCATCCGTCTATTTGGTTGCAGGAAGACGACACCCGTCGGACGCACACAAACGTCCGGCGGGTTCTTTTTTGGATGCATCATGCGCCTCCGTCGGCACCCCGGCGCGAACTCGCGGCCTGCGCCTGCTCGCACAGCGCCCGCAGCGCCTCGACCTGCCTCTGAAGCGCGGCGACGGCCTCGCGGGCCTTCACGCTCGTTTCCAGTTCCCTGGCCGCCTGTGTGATGAGCGGATACCCGTATCCGCCGGCGGCGCCCTTGAGTTGATGAGCGGTCCGGGCAAGGGTCTCGAAATCCTGCGACCTCAGCGCCTGCCCCATCGCCTCGATTCGCGCGGGAAGCGAGTTGAGAAACTGCTCGGTGAGCTCGGCCATGTCGGCGTCGTCCGCGAGTTCGCTCGGCAGGGGTTCGCCGAGCGCCGTCACGACGTCCGGGACCGCCGGCGCGGGGGTGGAGGCTCGATCAACCTGCTTGCAAATCGTCTCCATCAGCGCGTTACGATCGATGGGCTTGACGGCGTAGTCGTCGCAACCCGCATCGAGGCACCTCTGGCGGTCCTGGGACATGGCATGTGCGGTCAGGGCGATAATCGGCCCGCGCCAGCCGGCACTTCGCAGCCGACGGGTCATTTCATACCCATCCATCTCGGGCATCTGCATGTCCGTCAGAATCACATGGAACCTTTCGCCCTGCTGCGATGCCTCCAGCGCCTTGTCCAGACCGATCCGCCCGTTTTCCGCCAGCTCGACGGTCGCGCCGGCCTTCCTGAGCAGGTGCGCGATCAACCTCTGGTTGTCCTCGCCGTCTTCGACCAGCAGGATCCGCAACCCTTCGAGCCCTCCGGCGTTCCCGGCCGGCGGCGATGCCGCTTTCGCCTCGCGCCGCAAAGCAAGGGCCTCTTCGTTCGCGCCTCCCGCGATCATCCGGACGCCATCGAGCGGGCCGGTGGACACCGTTGCGCGGAACCGCGTTCCCCGCTCGGGTCCGGTCTCGACGAGGATCACGTCGCCGCCGAGCATTTGCGCCAGCCGTTTGCTGATGCTCAGGCCGAGTCCCGTGCCGCCGAACCGTCGCGTCATCGAGTCGTCGGCCTGGCTGAACGGCCGAAAGACGTGCGAGGCCTGCTCCGGGGTCATGCCGATGCCCGTGTCGATCACGTCGAACTGGAGACAGGGCCCGTCGGCGGCGTCCGCGAGGCGCACCTGGAGCGTCACGCCGCCTTGCTCGGTGAACTTGATGGCGTTGCCGATGAGGTTGAAGATGATCTGGCGGAGGCGCAGCGGGTCGGTGCAGATCGTTTCCGGGATGGGGCCGACAAACTCGACGGCGAACCGGAGGCCCTTGCTCTGGGCCTGGGGGGAGGCCAGTGAAATGATCTGGGCCACGATTTCGTGTGGCGAACACGCGATCGACTCGGTTGCCATTCGGCCCGCCTCGATCTTGGACAGGTCGAGGATGTCGTTCAGCAGGCTGAGCAGGTGGCGGCCATTGCGCTGAATGACCTCCATGCGCTGGCGGTTGGCGGCCTGCGCTTCCTGCCGCGAACACGCCGCGCAGGCGTCCAGCGACTCGATGATCAGGTCGGCGTATCCCAGGATGGCCGTCATGGGCGTGCGGATCTCGTGGCTCATGTTGGCCAGGAACTGGCTCTTGGCCAGGTTCGCCTTTTCCGCTTCCATCGCCATCCGGTTGGCCCGCTCGATCGCTTTCTGTAGTTCCAGGTTGCTTTGCCGCAGCGCCTCCTCCGCGCGTTTCTGTTCGGAGATATCGCGGAGAACGCCCACGGCATGCCAGCAACCGCCGATCTGCACGGCGGAAAGCGAAAGCGAGACGGGGATCTCGCGACCATCCCGGCATCGAGCATGGAGTTCGAGAGTCTTGCCGACGGCCGCGCCCCGGCCGGTCCGAACGAACTCCGGAAACGCGTTGCGGTGGGCTTCCATGTATCGTTCGGGAGCAATCAGCTCGTGCAGGTTTCGCCCCATCGCCTCTTCCCTGGCGTAGCCCAGGATGTGCGTCGCGGCCGGGTTCCAGTAGGAAATGCGTCCCTGCGGGTCCAGCATGAGGATGGCATCCCGGGCGGAATCCGTGATGGCTCGCATGCGGGCTTCGCCGGCCCGCAGGTCCTGCTCCATTTTCTTCTGCTCGCTGATGTCGCGTAGTGTGGCCTGCAAGAACGGCCGGCCTTCCATCTCCATGCGGGTGAGCAGGATGCTGACCGCAAACTCGCGCCCGTCCGCCCGCTTGTGCACCCACTCGAAAGCATGGGAGCCGTCCCGCATCGCGGCGTCGATTCGTTTCCTGGCATTCTGTTCGGAGGAGTCTCCATCCGCCTGTAGCGCCGGTGCCAGCAACCAGGGAGTCAGCGCCTTGAGCTCGGCTTCGTCTCGTGCGCCGAACATCCGGACCGCCGCCGGGTTGGCTGAGGTGAACTTCCACTCCGGCGGCTCCAGGGTCAAGATCCCATCGAGGCTGTTCTCGAACAGGACGCGATATCGTTCCTGCATCCGCTGCGCGGCCTCCAGCGCCTGCATCCGCTCGCGCTCCGCGGCCAGTTGTCTCTGAAGCCACTGCTCGTCGCGTCGGCGCTGTCTCAGGCCTACGCCCAGGGCCGTGGCGATCAGCAGGACCAGGAGCACGGCCCCGGTGGCCCACGCGTGCGCCTGAAGGGGAGCGTAAAACTCCTTCAGGTCCACCTTGGCCACGACGTACCAGGACGTCCCGGGAACGGACCGCAGGACGGCCAGCACCGGCACGTTACGATAGTCCAGCCCCTCCACGCACCCCTGCATTCCCTGCGCGGCCATCGCGGCGGGCAGACTTCTCCGCCCGTCGATTCGGGACCGCAGCATCAGTGCCGTCCCGGTCTGGTGGCGTAGTTCGTTGAGGTAGACGACCTCGTCGCCTTCCCGGCGGACGAGAAGCGTTTCCGCCGTGGGGCTTGGCGTCGGCCAGTTTCGAATCTCCGGGAAGATCTGCTCGTCCGGGCTGACCTGGAGCAGTACCACCGCAACAGGCTCCGAAGAGGCCGCGTCCCCCGTTTCGGAGAAGACCGAGGCGCTCAGGGGCACCGTCAGGTCCAGATGGATCTCCTTGTTGTTCGGATCGTGGTGCAGATCAGTCATGACCGGCCGCCGCGTGCGCAACGCCTCCGCGGCGGACTCCCGGGCCTCGGGGCCGAGGCCCACCTCGTCTTCCGGCACCGCCAGGCGCACGCGCAATTGATCATCAAGAAGCAGGACGCGCAAGCCCTGATTGTACTTCCGAACCGACTCCAGCCAGGCGAGAAGTTCCGCTCGCGCGCCGCCGTGTGCCAGGAAGTCGCGCACATGCTGCCCCAAGAACGGCGTGCTCAGGATTTCCTGTGCGTCAATCATGCGCTCGTTCCGCCACCGGACCAGCGAGCGGACCTTCAGATCGGCGATCGCCGAAAGGGTGTCCTGCTCCGCCTGCCGCGCGGTCGCAATCTCATGCCGGACATAGACAAGTCCGACGCCCGCGATCCCTACGAACAGGAACGCGAAAACCGCCAGAGGGCTCCGCGCAAACCAGCCCGCGGAGGCGGAATCGTTCGCCCCCGCCTTCAACACATACGCCAGCCACGCCCGTGCATCGGAGACCAGCAGAAGGCCCACGTTCAGAAGGGCCAACCCGACGGCCGTCGTGAACGGCATCGGGATCGTGGCCGTGCCGTAGAACAGCGGCGTGTCCGTGGCATAGCTCAGCAGAACCATCAGGCAGACGGCGAACCCGGCCAGCGCCAGGACGCAGGCCCATTCTCCGCACCCGCGACGGGATGCGAACGGCTGCGACCGAAGCAGCAAGGCGAGCCCGACGCACGGGAGCATCAGAGCGGTCAGCGGTGACATGCGTCCGATCGAAGCAGACCCGAGCGTACCGAGACGCGGCGCAAACCATCGCTCCACGACGATTTCGCGCTCCAGCCATTGCGGCAACAGCGTCAACAGGCTCACGGCGATCGTAAGGAACACCGCTGCGAAGGCCAGCCGCGCGACGGCTGCGTTGGACGGCCGACGACAGCGCAGGATGCCGACGGCGCCCAGCAGAGCGCACAGGACGGCCG
>CAZMVY010000285.1:0-4462 GCA_964569765.1 uncultured Planctomycetales bacterium | reverse complement strand
CGGGCAAGATCATCGACGCCCGCTTCGCGATGAGCGACAAGATCGACACGCCATTCCTGGAGAGCAAGGAGTACGAGTACCTCTACACCGAGGGCGACCACCTCGTGCTGATGGACACGCAGACGTACGACCAGATCCAGGTCCCCGCCGACGTGCTGGGCGATGGAATCCAGTTCCTCAAGCCCAACGAGAAAGTCACCTGCCAGCTCTCCGACGGCAACATCCTCACCATCGCCCTGCCCAACACGGTTGAACTGACGGTCACGGATACACCGCCGGTCGTCAAGGGCGCCACGGCCACGAACCAGCCCAAGGATGCGATCCTCGAGACCGGTGCGCGCGTGCGCGTGCCGGCCTTCATCGAGCCGGGCGAGATCGTCCGCGTGGACACGCGGACCGGCGAGTACATCGAACGGGCGAAGAAGTAACCGGGGTGGCCAGCGCAGAGGCCGCGCCGACCCCTCATCGGTACTGGTGTGCGGCTCCCCCGTTCACGTTTCTCTATCCGAGGCACTTCGGCAGCCGGTTGGGGCCGTTGAAACAGCGCTGAAACTCGAGGAAGTCGGGCAAATCCGCGTCGCCATCGCTGTCGAAGTCAGCGCCTTCGCAACCCGGATGCACCAGCGGCCGGTTCGGGCCTGTCCAACAGTCCTGGAAGTGAAGGAAGTCCGCCAGGTCCACATCGGCGTCGTTGTCGAAGTCCGGCGCGACGCCGATGACGTCGTAGAAGGCGAGGTTCGAGACGTAGACCCGCGCCCCCGGCTGGCCGGCGCTGAGCAACGTGATCACAAACCGATCCGTCAGCCCCGCCACGTCGCCGATGTAGATCGGGTCCGACTTCACGAAGTCCGTATCTGTCGAGTAGAGGGGAAGTCCATAGAGCAGGGTGTCGGCGAAGGACACCTGCAACTCGTCGCCGTCGCCTGCGACCTCCACCACGTACTCGAACTGCATGTAGTCGGCTCGGTGAGGAATGGTGTTGGTGCGATAGAGCTGCGCGGAGTTGGGCCCGGGCAGGATGCTGAGGAGCGCCGGATCGGCGAGCGCCTGCCCCGCCGTCTGGGTCTCCTCCAGCTTCACGGCGAGCCGGCCCTTCGTGTCCATGAGCTGCGCGTTGTGCCCGGTCCAGTTTTGGAGTTTCTCCATGTCCCAGTCGAAGCTGGCGTCCTTCCTGTCCACAGGAGAATCGAAGCATGGGCGCCCGCCGTAAGGAAGGCCCGGGAGAATGACCGACACGCCCGTCGAGGAGTTGTGGACCTCGTACCAGCTACCTGGGCTAAGGTCGCGAACCTGACCTGCGATGGCGGGCCAGATTCGTTTCACCAGGTAGTTGTGCCCGAGGAGGTCATCCGGCACGAGCCCCCCCCACCCCGGCAAGTCGGCACGGACGTTGATTACCCTTTCGCCGATGATGGGGCCGCCGAACGCCAGATCCCTGAACTCTCCAAACACGTTGATGACTTTGCCCGCGCACCGCGGATCGACGTTGTTCGTAGCAGGCAGGACGCACCAGATCTGCGGTGTGTCGATGATGACAAGTTCGCCGACGCTGCCGTACCCGGACGCGCAGAGCAGCTTGGCCGCAACGCCGGCCACGACGCCCCCGAAACTGTGGCCCGTCAGACAGATATCGGCGGCACTCATCTGGCCCGACTTGATGATCTGCGTAAGGAAGGCAGCCAAGGCGATTCCCTCAAACCAGGCGTTCCGGTAGGCCGTACCTACCCCGGTTGGCAGCGCGAGACCACCTGCGAGCAATCCCAACTCAGTGAAATGCGCGTCGGCCCCTTCGTGCCAATCCCACCCCAGTACGCAGGTGCCTGGCTCGGTCGAGCAACCGAGATCCTTGATCTTGTACGTCCAGTGATTCTCGTTCGAGCAATCGATCTTGTCGTTCATCCCGTGGATGATGACGTGGAGCTTGGTGCATCCCGGCCCGATGCCGCAATCGGTCTGAACGCCGGGCGGCGGCGTCGGGGGAACGCCGACGATAGGACCGGGGTTGGGGCTCCGGGGAGTAAGTGTCAGTGACGCCGTGAAGCTGAAGTCATACGCTGCGCGAATGGACGGCCCACCCGGCGGCGACCAAGACCACGAACAAATGTAGGCGCCAGCGCCCCCGCTTGCATGAATGCCGAAGTCGACACGTGCCGAGGGTGTCACAGGCCAGTAGCGGCGACTTGCTAGTTGAACACTATCCACCGGCCAATGGCGGTATTCGCCGGTCCCATCGGAGGCGCCGGCGCCTGCGCTACAGCCCGTGTCGTATCCTCGGACGCTCACGGTCGAAGTGGCACCCGACGGCCACCAGCCGCAATGAGGCACGCCCACCAACGTGACGGCCACATCTGCTCCACCGGTGCAATCCAGCGTCAAGAAGCCGTCTGTAGCGAATCGCAGTGGCGTGGTGACGTACGATGTGCCGCCGATGCTCACCGAACCGGGAGGGTCCACGTAGTGGAAAGCTCCCGCCCCGGAAACGGTGACACTCGCGGAGAAGGGGTTGCAGGTCAACGACGCTGAGTGTGTGGAAGCTACCGACCGGACCGGTGTACCGCAGATGATCTGCGCCGGCGCGCTGCGAGCAAGCGCGCAAATGGCGAGCAGAACAGCGCAACTGGCCCGACTCTGATGCGTACCGCCCTGAAGACCAATCGAATCGTGGCCAGGTTCGCGGTCTTCCGCCGCGACGGTTCTGCGCGTCATTGTGCGACCTCCCTGGTCGATGAAGGACTTGCGCGGCCTCGTGAACTCGCTGGTCTTCTGAATCGGCGCTGCGGCGTCCGCGTCCACTCCGATCGGCCACACTCGATCGCGGATCAACATTGCAGACCACCTCGGCGCTCAGGTACGCGACGCGAGAAGGGAACTGAAGACCGCCGTGCGGCGCCTAATCAAGAACCGATGCCGAACTCCGACGTGATTATGCCACCGGGCAGGTCTGGAATGCAGACAGGAAATCAAGCAGGAAACGACAATCGGTCAGCGTGTTTCTCGCCCTTCGGCCGCCGTGGTATAATGATCGGGAAGGTGTCGCCCGACACATGGCCTCTTCTGGGGCGGGGCCTTGCTTGATCGGTTCGTAGGCTGCGCGGAGACGCATTATGCCGACCATCCAACTGGAGCTTCCCGAGGACGCACTCTCGGCGCTTCGGCGGTCACCTCAGGAGTTCGCCCGCGAGATGCGGCTGGCAGCGGCGATCCACTGGTACTCGCGCGGAGAGGTCTCGCAGGAGCAGGCGGCGCAGATCGCCGGCATGAATCGGGTGGACTTCCTCCTGGCCCTAAGCGCGGCACGCATCGACGCCTTCGTCGTCGACTTGGACGACCTGAGGCAGGAGATCTCCCGTGGCTGAGAGGCCGGCGGTCAACACCTCGCCTCTTGTGTTTCTGTCCAGGGCGGGCCTGCTGGAGTTGCTTCGAGTCGCCGGGGAGCGGCTTGTCGTGCCCGCGGCGGTGATGGATGAGATCTCGGCCAAAGGCCCCTCCGATCCGACCGTACAGGCGATCGCACGAGCGGACTGGCTCGATGTCGTTCCAACGCCCGCCCTCCCGGCACGGATTCAGGCATGGGACCTGGGCAAGGGAGAATCGTCGGTCCTGACGTGGGGACACATGCACCCGGGTACGGAAGTCATCGTCGACGATCTGGCGGCCCGTCGTTGCGCGGCCGCGCTGGCGATTCCGGTACGGGGAACATTGGGGCTGGTACTGGTGGCGAAGAAGCGCGCGATCATTCCTCACGCTCGGCCGGTCGTCGATCGGTTGCGGCAGTCGGGCATGTACCTGTCCGACCGGCTCGTGAACGAGGTGCTCGCCTGGATCGACGAATAGTAGACCCGGCACGTCTCGGCGGTTTTCGGTCGGGTTCGAGGCTGCCCCACGGAGGGTCGGGGTCGGCGGTCGGGGCCAGAGACCCCTCCTACCGGATCAGCATTTCGGCGGGCGGTTGGGGCCGTTGAAACAGGCCTGGAATCGGGCGAAATCGACGAGATCCACATCTACGTCCCCGTCGAGATCCAAGCGATGGCACTCCGGATATCGCGCGGGCCGGTTGGGACCGTTGAAGCACATCTGCAAGATCCCGAAGTCATCCGCGTCCACACTGCCGTCGCGAGTGAAATCGGCCGGCGCGCAGCCGGTTGCATCCACCAGCCCCCCGGGCGGCGTGTTGTTGCACAAATCGCAGGCATCGCCGAGGCCATCGCCGACCGAATCCGCCTGACCCGGGTTCGGCGTGACCGGGCAGTTGTCACAGACGTCGCCGACGCCGTCGTGATCGGCGTCTTCCTGACCGGGATTCGCCGCCACCGGACAGTTGTCGCAGGCGTTGCCCGGGCCGTCGCGGTCGACGTCTTCCTGACCGGGATTCGCCGCGCCGGGGCAATTGTCGCAGCCATCGCCGATCCCGTCCTGGTCGATCTCTAACTGGCCGACGATGGATCGGAGCGGGCACTTGTCG
>CAZMVY010000284.1:0-4487 GCA_964569765.1 uncultured Planctomycetales bacterium | reverse complement strand
GACGTGCTGTCGCGGGGCGGTCACGGGATGGCGCCGACGACGCTTACCCCGGCTTTCTGCCCTTGCGGTGTTTCCGCAACTGCCCAGAGGTTCACGGCAACCGCGGCACAACCGGGGCCTCAGTCCCTCGGGCCGCACGACCCGCCGGACAGCCATCTATCCCGGATTCCACAGGGTTGGAGCATCCGCGCATGCTGTACGGCGGACCGAGGTCGGCGAGGCAAAGGCGTTACTTGAGCTCCACGCTCCAGTAGGCGTGATCGAGGAATTGCTGCCAGCAGCGATACTTGCTGCTGCCGAGCTTGAGGTTGATCACGGGGGAACGGCGTGGCTTCTTCGGAATCGCGATGAGGGCCATCGCCGCCTGCTCGGGCGTACGACCGCCCTTCTTCACGTTGCACTGCAGGCAGGCACAGACGACGTTCTCCCAGGTGGTCTTGCCGCCCTGCGACCGCGGGACGACGTGGTCGATGCTCAGCTCGGTCGTCGGAAACTTCCGCCCGCAGTACTGACATCGATTGCCGTCGCGGGCGTAGATGTTCCGGCGGTTGAACTTGACGTCCTGCCGCGGGAGGCGGTCGTAAATCAGCAGCCGGATGATCCGGGGCACGGCGATCTCGAAGCGAACGGTGCGGATCCAGTCGTGCCCGTCCGGCTCGAACTGGCGTTTCATCTCGCTCACTTCGCGCCAACTGTCGAAGTCGTAGGAGAGGTATTGCCCATCCTCGATGTGCACGACCTCGGCGAGCTCCCGGACAAGGAGCGAAAAAGCCCGCCGTACGCTCACCACGCGGATCGCCATGTAGTGGCGATTGAGGACGAGCACATTGCACGCCAGGGCGGAGCCTGGCGGATCGTACGAGTTGACGTAACCTGCCGCCGCGAAGGCACGACCCTCCTGACCACCACGGAATGGTCCGCGCTGTGGATTATACTTCTTACCCGGGGTGGCACGCAAGCGGATGCCGGGCGATGCCACGGGCGGGCAGCGTCGCGGAGCGCCGCTGCGCAAGTCGCGTTCCGGCCGCAGGTCGGGCGTTCCCGCGCCGCACCACCGCCACGGCAGCGGGACCCGACCAGGCCCGCCGCGTGGACAAAGCCGCCGCCGGCGTATATACAGCAGCCGATGGCGGGAGCTTCCATAGACCCGGAAAAAGTGCTCAAGGGGCTGACGACGCCGCAGCGCGAGGCCGTGATGCACCGTGACGGGCCGCTGCTCGTGCTGGCCGGCCCGGGCAGCGGCAAGACGCGGGTGATCACGTGCCGTGCGGCCTACCTGGCCGCGACGGCCACCGAGGCGCGGCACGTCCTGGCGATCACGTTTACGAACAAGGCGGCGGAGGAGATGGCGCAGCGGATTGCGGCGCTGGGCGTCGGACCGGAGATGACGGTCTGCACGTTCCACTCGTTGTGCGCCCGGCTGCTGCGGCGGTATTCCGATCGGGCGGGGGTGCCGGCGAACTTCACGATCTTCGACCAGACGGACCGGCTGGCGGCCGTGAAGGATGCGCTGAAACGATGCGACTACGCCGACGAGAACTTCCCGCCGAGCCGGATCGAGGAACGGATCAGCCGGCTGAAGAACGCGATGATCTCGCCGGAGGAGGCCGAGCAGGACGCGCACGAGTTCCAGGCCAAAGCCGTCGCCCGGATCTACCGCCGGTACGAGGAGGTGCTGGCGGAGCAGAACGCGCTGGACTTCGACGACCTGCTCCTGCGGGTAGCGCGGCTGCTCGGCGAGGATGCCGAGCTGCGCGACCGACTCGAGGAGCAGTACCGCTACGTACTCGTGGACGAATACCAGGACACGAACCACGCGCAATACCTGATCGCCCGCGGGCTGGCACTGCGGCGGCACAACCTGTGCGCGACGGGCGATCCGGACCAGAGCATCTACGGGTGGCGCGGGGCGAACCTGGGGAACATCCTGGAGTTCGAGGAGGACTTCCCGGAGACGAAGGTCGTGCGGCTGGAACAGAACTACCGCTCGACGAAGCATATCCTCGCAGCGGCGGACCGGGTCATCAGCCGGAACCGCGACCGGAAGAAAAAGACGCTCTGGACGGCCAACGCCGAGGGCGAACAGGTTCGGGTGGTCGAATGCGACGACGGAGCCGGCGAGGCGAAATACATCTCGGAGCAGATTCAGCAGGCGCACGCCGCCGGCATCCCCTATCGCAACATGGCGATCTTCTACCGCATCAATGCGCTGACGCGGCTGCTGGAGGAGGCCCTCCGCGGCGCTGCTATCCCCTATCGCATCATTCGCGGTGTCGAGTTCTACAGCCGTAAGGAGATCAAGGACGTCGTCGCGTACCTGCGCGTGCTGGTCAACCCGCAGGACGAGGTGTCGCTGCTTCGGGGCATCAACACGCCCGACCGCGGGATCGGCGCGACGACGATCGCGCGGCTCCGCGAGCGGGCGCGAACGGCGCACGTCCCGCTGATGCAGCTCGTCCGCCGCCCCGAAGAGGTCGGCGACCTCCCCCGGGCCACCGTGACCCGGGTGAAGCAGTTCGGGCAGACACTCGAGCGGCTCGGGCCGGTCGTCAACGGCTCCGCCAAGGCGGCGATCGAGCAGGTGCTCCTGCAAAGCGGGCTTTATGCCGCCCTACAGGCCGAAGCCGCAACGAACGCCGGACCGCTGGAGAACGTCAACGAGCTGATCAATGCCGCCGCCGAATACGACCGGAAGCAGCCCGCCGGCTCGCTGGTGGAGTGGCTTCAGCAGATCAGCCTGGTGAGCGATCAGGATGCGTACGACCCGTCGGCGGGTGCCGTCACGCTCATGACGTTGCACGCGGCAAAGGGGCTGGAGTTTCCCACGGTATTCATCGCGGGCTGCGAGGAGGGGCTGCTACCCCACTACCAGCACCAGGATTCACGCAGCGAGCTGGAGGAGGAGCGGCGGCTGTTCTTCGTGGGCATGACGCGGGCGAAGGCCCGACTGACGTTGACGCACGCGCGAAACCGGGAGTTTCGAGGGATTTCGCAGCGGGCGGAGGTGTCGCGGTTCGTGACGGAGATCCCCGAGGAAAATGTTGCGGCCGTGCGCCTGGGCGCCGACGACCGCGAGGAGCGTACCCACAAGGCCGCGGGAACAGGCGAGTATGCCGACTGGAAGACGGGACAGCTCGTGATGCACCCGTCGTACGGAATGGGGCGGCTCATGTGGATCGATCATCGGCCGGGCAAGACCCGCGCCCGCGTGCGATTTGGCGCGTACGGCGAGAAGATGATGGTACTGGAGTAGTCGCCGCTCGTAAGGGTCGATCCGGATGAGTACCAGTGTGAATAACAGCGGGCGGGTGCCGAGAAGGCGCGACCCGCGGATGAACCCGCCGCTCGCGCGGCCGGATTATCCCGGCCGCCGCGTGGAATGACATCATCTCGTCGCCCGCAGGAACGGAGCTTGCCATGCGTCACGCGATCATCATGGCCGGCGGAGCCGGGACGCGGCTCTGGCCGCTGAGCCTGAAGGACCGGCCGAAGCAGCTCATGCGGATCGTCGAGGGCTAGAGCCTGCGCCGCATCGCCTTCGAGCGGCTCTGCGGTTGGCTGCCGGCGGAGCGGTTCCACATCATCACCGGGGAGGCGCACCTGCCACTGGTCCGCGCGGAGATCCCCGAACTGCCCGAGGCAAACGTCGTCGGCGAGCCGGTCGGGCGCGACACGGTCAACGCGATCGGCCTGATGGCGCATCTGCTGCACCGGCAGGACGACCAGGCGACGATGGGCGTGTTCACGGCCGACCACATCATCCGGCCCGTCGAGCGGTTTCGGGAGGCGATCGAGCGCGGATACGAGATGGCCGAGCGGTTTCCCGACGCGCTGGTCACGTTCGGCGTCAGGCCGCTCTTTCCGCACACGGGACTGGGCTACGTGCACCGGGGCAGGCCCCTCGAGGCGGGCGTGTACGAGGTTCAGAGGTTCAAGGAGAAACCGGCGCTCGAGATCGCGCAGCAGTACGTCGCGAGCGGCGAGTACTACTGGAACGCCGGAATGTTCGTGTGGAGGACGCCGACGTTCCTGGCGCAACTTGCGAGGCATCTGCCGGACTCGCACGAGAAGCTCGGACGGATCGCGGCGGCCGAGGGCGAACCGCGCAAGCGGCTGATCCGCGAACTCTACCCGACGCTGACGAAGATCTCGGTGGACTTCGCCGTAATGGAGAAGGCAGAGCGCGTGCTCGTGGTCGAGATGTCGTGCGAGTGGCTCGACGTGGGTTCGTGGACGGCGCTGGAGCAGGTGCTACAGGCCGACGAGGCCGGCAATATCCGCGCCGGCGCAGCGCATCGCACGATGGATGCGGCCGGCAACATCCTGGTGGCCGAGGGCGATCACCTGATCGCGGCGATCGGCGTGAAGGACCTCGTGATCGTCGCCGGGCCGAACGCCACGCTGGTCTGCCACAAGAAGGACGTGCAGCGGATCAAGGAACTCGTGGCGACCCTCGAGCAAGAAGGCTTGTCGAAGCACCTGTGACC
>CAZMVY010000283.1:0-4492 GCA_964569765.1 uncultured Planctomycetales bacterium | reverse complement strand
GTCCACCGGCGCCGGCTTGTACGGCCGGTTCGGGCCGTTGAAGCAGCCTTGGAAGGCCCCGAAGTCCGACAGGTCCACGTCGCCGTCGCCGTCACCATCCTGCGGCGGCGAGAAGCACATGTTCACCGTGAACTGGGCCGGCGACGGCACGGCGCTGTCTGCGCACGTGGTCACCACGACATCCCAGACGCCGTCGAAGTACCCGGGCGGGAACTCGTTCGGGCCGCCCAGGTTGATGTCCGCCTGAATCGTGTTGGCGTCCGTCACGACGACGTTGGTCGCGACCAGGTCGTCATGGCCGGCCTGGACCAGCCGGACCGTCGTGGCGCCCGGGGTCACGTCGAAGCCGGCCCCCGTGATCACCACATGAACCGGCGACGGGCTGACGAAGTACATCGGCGCGCCGCCCGGGTTCACCGTGCGGTTGCCGTTGCCCTGCACGCCTGAGTCGGGGGTGATCGACGTGACCGTCGGCGGCGAGCACGCCGGCGCCAGCTTCACCCGCAGCGTGATCGGCTGCGTGAGGTTGACCTGCGGATTGCTCAGACCGACGAGGCCCGGGCTGGATGTCGTCAGGCGGAGCCATCGGGTGGTCGCCAGGTCCACAAACTGCCACTCGATCCGAGCCGACTTGGCGCTCGCATCACCCGTCGTGTCGTCCACGGCGGATACGTTCGGCAGATTCAGCAGGTTGCCGAGCGTTGTACTGGAGAACGAGGGCTCCTGGAACATGACCTGCTCGCCGGCGCTGTACGACTCGAACGTGGCGAAGGTCGTCCCTTCGCTCGAGACGTTGTCGATGTAGATCTTGTACGGGCCGGTGTTCGTCCCGGTGGACGAGATCGCCACTTGCTCCAGGACGCCGTACGTCCCTTCAAGCACGTTGTTCCCGCCGTTGAAGCTCAGCACCGGATCAACGCCCGGCGTGAAGGTCACCGTGTGCCAGGCCGAGTCCACGCTGACGAGCTTGCCCTGCGGGGCGCCGCCGATCTTCGTCGCAGCGCCAAGCCACTCGATCGGGCCGGTCGTGCCGCCGTCCGCGCCCACGGGCCCGGTCAGGGCCGTGTTCTCGCGGATACCGAGCGTCAGGAGCACGGCGGCATTCTCGCCCGTGCCAACCACGGCCGGCGCCGACGGGCAGTTCTCCGTCCCGCCGAGCGTCTGCGTCGCGGTGATGGACTGGCCCGCCACGAGCGCGGTCACGGGCACATCCACCGTGGTCGTCCCGTTGCCGGCTGCGCTGCCGATGGGCGAGCCGTTGGCGTAGACCGTCACCGTGCTCGCGGTCGCGTCCACATCGATCACGCTGACCGTCGTCTGACCGGCAGCGAGCGGACCGCCCACCGTCGGCGCCTTGCAGGCCGGCGCCAGGAGGATGCGGAACGTCGTCGGCTTGGTCAGATCAATGATCGGGTTCGGCAGGCCGCCCGAGGCGCTGGCCGTCGTCAGACGGATCCATCGGCTCGGGTCGTTGTCCAGGAACTGGAAGCCGACCACGAGCGACTGCGCGCTGGCGTCGCCGTGGGTCCCGTCCACCCGGGAATAGTTCGGCGCGCCCGCGGTCGTCCAGATGTTACCGCTCGTAGTGCCCGAGAAGCTGGGCTGGCGGAACATCACGGAGTTTGTGCCCGCCAGATAAGGCGGATCTTCGAATGTGCCGAACGTCACGCCGCTGTTCTCGACGTTGTCGATGTACAGCGTATACGGGCCGGTATCCGTGCCCGCCGTCGTGATGCCCAGGTGCTCAATGATACCGTACGTCCCATCGAGCACGCCGTTGCCGGCCCCGAGCGAGGTCGGCATGATCGGGTCGGTGGCGGGGTCGAACGTCACCGTCTGCCAGTCCGGGCTTGGAGTGATCAGCTTGCCGACTGGTGCGGTACCGATCCTCGTCGTCGAGCCGATCCACTCCCACGCCTGACCGGCCGTCGTACCGTCCGCGCCGATAGTCTGCGGACCGGGGTTGAGGGCTGAGTTCTCCTTGATGCCCAGCGTCAGGTAAATGCCGCCGTTGGCGCCCGAGCCGACGACCGGTCCCCATGTCGGCGTGCAGCCTTCAATGGTGTTGACGACCTGGGTCGCCTTGATCGTCTGGCCGGCTACCAGAGGCGTGACCGTCACTACGGTGGTGGCGGTCAACGTCGGCGGCGGGGCGGTGCCGATCAGCGTGCCGTTGCCATAGACCCTGACCTCGGTGGCCGGGTACTGGCTCGTCTTGACGCCCGTCACCGTAACCGTGGTCTGTCCAGCCGTCAGCGGGCCGGAGACGGTGAGGGCCGGTACCGGCGAGCAACTGCCGACGACGATCGGAGCGCTCAGACAGCTTTCGCCCAGTGGGGCGACGGTCTGCGAGGCCTGAATGCTGTGGCCGTTCGCCAGTGCGGTCACCGTCACGTCATTGATGCCGGCAGTGATGTCGGTAGTCTTCTCACCGATCACGGTGGCGCCATCGTAAACCTTGATCGAGGTCGCCGCACCATCTACGCCGGAGACCTTCACGGTCGTGGCACCGGCCGGCAGCGGTCCGAGGAGCGTTACCATTGCGGTCCGCGGCGGATTCGCGTCGACCGGAGTGGCGCCGTACGAGGCGCAGATGTTGTCGAACCACGTGTCCGGACAGGGCTTTGAGGAGCTTCCGCCCGCATAGGGACCGCCCAGGACAAGCCCGCCGAAGCCGGTGGAGCAAAGGCCGTTACGCGCCGTCGATCCGATCAGGGTGCCATCGACATAGAAGTCGATGTTTGACGTAGTGATCTTGATCGCCAGCGTGTGCCAGGTATTGAAGGTTATGGCGACGGAACTGGCTACCCAGTTGCCCGCGGCGGTGTTGCGGTAGCACCAGTTCCAGAAGCTCGTGGCGCTCCAGGGGCCAAGGCCGGCATAGCTGCTGCTGTACGAACGCGACGCCTGTATCTGGAGGTAGTGCCGTCCGGCGCTATACAGCGTCGACGGGCTTCCGGCCATATAGGTCTTCCACTGGATCCAGAGCGGGATGGCGTCCGTGCCCTGCATGACCGGGAAGTTGCGGCTGCGGCGCTCCGGCGTGCTCGTGCTACCGATGCCGCCGGGGCATTTCACCGCGTTCGGGCAGCTCTGGAATACGTTGTTGATGTCAAGAACCGGCGGATACACGCCGGAGGTCCCCCCGTAGAACGGCCAAGCGGCCAGGAAGGCCGCGTTGTCCGTGTACGTATCGAAGGCATCCAGCACAACGGCGGAGGCCAGCACGGTGACGGCGGCGGAATAGGGGCTCTCCAGACCGTCGACGACCTGGGTGGCTTCATACGTATCGCCGAGACGCAGGAAGTCGCTATCTGCCGGCGGCAGGTTATCGGGGGCGCCGCCGGTGAACGTCGTGGTGCCGTCGGGGAACGGCCCCGTGTGCGTAGCAACGAGGGTCCGCGAGCCGCCCTCGGGCGTTACGTAGAGATTCACGGCCGTTGCGGTGGGGGCGATCGTGGTGACGGTCACGCTGGTCTGGACGGTGTTGAGGGGGGTCTGGATCGCCACCGGCTCCGTGCTCACGCTCGGCGCGTCGATGACGATGTCATCGATGTCCACGTACCACTTCTTGGTTGTATCGTCGCCCTCCGGTTTCCGGATCGCAAGGTCGCAAAGCACACCGCGATCGTACGGGGCCGAGAGGATGCCGTCGCCCGAGAAACCGACAATGCTCTTTTCATAAACCGTGGGGCTGCCTCCCGGCGGCGTGACGGTGACGTCTACGCCGTCCACGTTCCCGTCGGTATCGCGATCGACGAACGTCCACTTTACCGTGGTGAACTCGCCCGGCGGGGCCGAACCGTTACTGTTGATGACGATCCCGCCGACGGGCGTGTTCGCGTCACCCGTGACACCCTTCGAGTCGATGCCGACGAATTCCACCGTGCCGCTGTCGCCGCCGTCGTTGCCAAGGGGCACGTTGAGGCCCGTTTCGCGAATGCAGAGGCCGATTTCGAGCTGGCCCGTCTCCACCCAGGCCTCGCTGCCGAGGACGCCGTCCGTTCCGAAGGCCATGATCTTCATCGAGATCGAGCTGCCCACGCCGAGGTGCACAGTCGGATTGGGCGAAGTCGGGGTTACCGACGGCGAGCCGGCCTTATAGGTGGGCACACGGAGCCAGGACTTGTCGTCGGTTGGATCGGTCCAACTGAAGCGAATCTCGTTGCAACTCCCGGTGACGGCGAAATCATCGGTCAGCAGGCTATCGGTCCCCAGCGACGTGTCCAGCGCGCCGGCGCCGCATGCGTCCGAGCCGTCAACGTACCCTGCGGTCTGGTACCCGTAACCCGGCCGATTGAACATCGGCGGGTTGCGCGGGGGGATGTTGCTACAGGGTTCATCCGGCGTGCCGTATCCGGAGTCAAAGTCGAACGTTCGTGTAGTTCCCAGTGCGAGCGCCGTGACGGCGAGGATTGCCGCCATGCCCAGGACTACAGTGCCTCGTGCCTTCATGCCTACCGCTCCTGTCGTGACTTGTCCCTGGCCAGTT
>CAZMVY010000282.1:4067-4560 GCA_964569765.1 uncultured Planctomycetales bacterium | reverse complement strand
TCTCACAGACCTCCGCGGGGGATCCCACCGGTCCCCTCATATTCGATGGGCGCGGTCGAGTCGCTATCGTTTCCCCATTGCGCGATATCCAGTGGATGCGCGCCCCAGCCGGCGATAAAGCCGATGGAATTGTCATAATGGTGATAGGTGCCATAAGGGGTGCACCGGTCCGCCGTGTAAGGCGAAGGGGCGGCCGGGCCGAGCCAGCGGTCATAATCCAGATCCGCGGGCACGGGAATGGGCTGGGTGGATCCGTTGACAGCAGTGAACGCCGATTGCTGGCTGTGGACGTCCGTGCACCAGGCATGAATAGTGTGCACCCGGCCAAGCGAACCATTGCGCGCCAGTGTGCATGCCTGCCAAAAATAATAGCCGGACCGCTGTTGTGTGCCGTACTGAAAAATGGCCCCGGTTTGCTGCACCGCGTGGCGAAGCGACATGTTCTACGCCAAGCTCACTCCCACCTGTTAATCCACATACACAACCTAGCCCC
>CAZMVY010000282.1:0-4040 GCA_964569765.1 uncultured Planctomycetales bacterium | reverse complement strand
TGCCCGCCCGTATCGCCGCCATGGCGATGGGGACGTGCCAATGGTCGGGCGTGGCGATGACCACGGCGTCAATCTGTGCATTGGCGAGCAGTTCGTGAAAATCCGCATAGATGCGCGTGCCGCGATAGGACCTGCCGGTTTTGTCCGTGTAAAACGCATCGATGTGCTGCGCCCGGTCGGTTCTTCGGGATTCAAAGCAGTCGCACACCGCGATGGACTGGGCGCCATCGACCTGAAGAAAATTGTTGAGCAAACCGCTGCCCTGGCCGCCGACTCCGATATGGCCGAGACAGACGCGGTCGTTGACGGAAATCGTCCGCCCCTTGGCGGTCCGCAGCGCCAGCAGCGGGCCCAGCGACCATGCGGCGCGCAAAAAACTGCGTCGGGAACAGTTACTTATGGACATGGAGGCCTCCCTGTTTGATACCCCGGTTGGATTATTTGCACAGCTCCACCCTGCCGGTGGCCGCCCATTCGGTGCCGCGCATCATCAGCTTTTGCCAGCCCGGCGATGACATGGCCTGAACATCATGACCGAGCACACTGAAGAAGCAGCGGCCTTTGCCGAAACGGGTGACCAGCGCCACCGGCTCCCATTGGCCGGTGCCCTTGTGTTCCGGCGCTGAAAAGGCGCGGCAGAGTACGTGGATATCGGGCTGCAGGGCCATTCGGTGCCAGAGCTCATCCGTGATGTCAAACGCCGCCAAACCTTGCGTCACCGGATGCAGCGTATCCGCCATCACAACCTTAAAGGTGTGGATCCATCCATGGCCGGTCTGGCCCAGCTGCCAGGTCGCGCCCGCCATTCGTTGAAATTCGGACCAATCCTGAAGCGTGGCGCTGGCGGCATGTAAAAGCACAAGGCCGCCACCTTTTCGGATAAAATCAATGAATGTTTCTTCACTTTTCACGCCCCAGGGTCGGCCGGTCACCTCAGGCCAGGCGTTCCAGTTGCTCACCAGCACATCGCAGGACGCCAGGTTTTCCGCCAGGGCCTGCGGATCATGAAGGACGGTGACAGATGGAAATCCGTTATCATGATACAACCTGATCAACGTCTCAGTGGTGGACCGCCAATCATGGTTGTTGGATCCGGTGAGGATGAGGATGCGGGGGGCCGCCTGACTGCAGCAAACCTGGGAGAGGCAGAGGCCGGACAGGAGTATAAAAACGAACACTAAGGCACAGCGCGCCGGTAATGTGCGCATATTTTTGTTGCTTTCAGATTGCATTTTGTCTATTTTTCGTTTATCCCCTTACCGGCAACAGGAGCGATGGCAAAACCGGTCGGCGGTTCTTTTTTATGATACAAAAATTATCCCATAAATCAAACATAAAAGAAACCATGGATCTCTCCATCATCATACCGGCCTACAACGAAGCGCATAAAATCAGCCGGGACATTATCGAGGCCGGCGCCTTTCTCCGCCATCATCACCTTCAGGGCGAGATCCTGGTGGCGGACGACGGCAGTGAGGACGGCACCGCAGCCATGGCCAGGGAGGCGGGCAAAGGGTTGACGCTGCACGTTCTGGAAAATGCAGCCCATCACGGCAAAGGCTATGTGGTACGGCAGGGCGTTATGGCGGCTCAGGGCCGCCTCATCATGTTCAGCGACAGCGGCTCCTGCACACCGTACGATTTCGCCGCGGTGGGCATAGAACTGATCGAGCGCGACCAGTGCGACTGTGCGCATGGATCGCGGAAAATGCGCGGTAGCGTCATCCGCCATCCCCAGCCCCTCAACCGGCGAATCATCAGCATGATGATCCGCTGGGTGTTCATACTCTGGCTCAAAGTGCCGGCGCGGCTGACCGACACCCAGTGCGGATTTAAACTCTACCGCGGTTCAGCGGCTAAAATCCTCTACGCCCCGTGCCGAACCGAAGGATTTCTCTTTGACCTGGAGATCATCCTGCGCGCGCTGCAGCATAACATGCGCATTCAAGAGTTTCCTATCGAGTGGCGGGCGGATCGGGACAGCCGGCTGTCCGCCAGCAGAAATTTCCTCGGCATTTTGCGGGAACGTTATTCTCTCAAAATGATCCTGCGAAGCCTTGCGGCAGAAAACGAAATGCACCGGCGAAGCCGTTGAATATTTGTATTCTATAAATCTGGGTTGGAGCGAACAGCCATCTCCTGCGTTAGGAACCCGCAGCCCTTTGTTCTGAAAAGCAAAAGGCGAAGCATCTATCGACGAACAGCTCCTATGCCTGTCGCGGGTTCAGTGCGTCGCTGGATCCTTCGGCGCTCAAAATATGCAAATAGACGCAGAAATTAGCTGTCTTGCGCCTCAGGAGGACAAGATGGGAAAACGGAATCTAGCGTCGCACAAAATCCAACTCTTTCACATTTCATGTGCGTCGCTGGATCCTTCATCAATCGATCAACCATTGGGGAGAGAAACAATGAATGCAAGTCTCCTTCGCGAACAACAAATTCATAACAAAATTTTTCAGGACCATTCTCGAACCCAAGCTGCGAAATTTTATTCCACCACCCAAAGCAGCCGGCAATGGTATCAATCCTTGCTGTTGGCGGATTGCAACAATAAATCCGTTCTGGAGTATGGCTGCGGCGAAGGCAGCTATTCCTATCTGTTGGCAGAGCACGGTGCAACCGTCACCGGCATAGATATCTCAAATATCGGCATAGAAAATGCAGAGAGAGAAAAAAAGAAATCTGCGCATGCTGACCGTCTGACCTTTGCCGTGATGGATGCTGAAAGTACGACGTTCCATGACAGCTCTTTCGATCTGATCTGCGGCAGCAGCTGATTGCATCATTTGAATGTCACAAAGGCCGACGCCGAAATCCGCCGGATTCTCAAGCCGGATGGCAGAGCTGTTTTCCTCGAGCCGTTGGGGCATAATCCATTGATCAATTTATACCGAAAACGCACACCCGCCCTGCGCAGCCCGGACGAACACCCCCTTTTACTTAAAGATCTTCAGGCCGCCGGCGATTTTAATTCAAGCCTCATGATAAACTATTTTCATCTTTTTTCTCTGTTGGGAGTTCCCCTGCGCAACGTTTTCGTTTTTCATCCACTCATGCGTTTCCTCGAGGCGGTTGACCGAACAGGCTTCTCGGTCTTGCCCTTCCTGCGCAAGTACGCGTGGACGACGGTGTTTGTTTTAGCTTTGCCCAAAAAAGGATGAGGGGCAATGAACCCTTTCATTCTAAACCAATGGGAGTAAAAAATGACTTTGGCGGAACTCTATTTGCCGGAATTCGATCAGGAGACCGGCAACACCCGCAAAATGCTGCAGCGCATACCAGCGGACAAACTAGCGTGGCGGCCACACGCTAAATCCATGAGCCTGGCCGGCCTGGCCACCCATCTGGCCAATATCTTTAGCTGGATGCCCATGATCCTCGAGCCGCCCTCCCTGGACCGGGCGCCGCACGGCGTGGCCCTGCCCCATTTAAAGCCGGCAGAATCGGTCGAGGAGATAGTGCAGGCGTTTGAACAGAATGCGGCCCGCGCCCGCGCCGCGCTCGCCGGTGCGGATGATGAACAACTCGGCGGGCCCTGGTCGCTGCTGATGAACAGCCGGGTGATGTTCACGCAACCGCGTTTTGTCGCGATCCGTTCTTCGGTGTTGAATCATTTGATCCATCATCGCGCCCAGTTGGGACTCTATCTGCGGCTCAACGACGTGGCCGTGCCCGGCATGTATGGCCCTTCGGCCGACGAAACAGGGGTGTGATCGAAACAGGTGTGAAAGAGGAGTACGGCGGGCCCGCTCACCGGCCTTGCCGCGAAATGGCGAGATTGGCCAAGCGGTCCGCCCGCTTGTTTTCAGCGCGGGGAATAGCGCGGATGGAAAAAGAGCGCAACCTACGGATAGCCTCTTCGGCGCGGAAATAGAGCGGCAGCAGCCGCTCGTTCTTCACCTGATAATCTCCGCTGATCTGTCCCACCAGCAGTTCGCTGTCGCTGTGCAGGGAGAGCGCGTGATAGCCCAACTCTTCGGCCAGCTCCAGGGCTTTGAGCAGAGCATGGTATTCGGCCGCATTGTTGGTCTGTTCGCCGA
>CAZMVY010000281.1:0-4575 GCA_964569765.1 uncultured Planctomycetales bacterium | reverse complement strand
GGCGACTGGCGCGAAGAGATCATCACCAGCGCGCCGGGCGAGCTGCGGATCTACACGACGACGATCCCGGCGAGCACGAGACGCGTCTGCCTTATGCAGGACCGGCTATATCGGCTTGATGTCGTGATGGCATCGATGGGCTACTTCTATCCCCCGCAACTCGGCGGATACTGAGAGGATCGCTGCAACGCTTCGCCACGCCCGCCCGGTCCCCTCCGTTCTGCGAGCCGCGGGGCCCGCCGCGGGCGGCGCCGGATGCGATTGCCCCGGCGGCCGGTCCCGCTACCGCACGGCGGCGGGACTACGCCTGCCAGGCCGTCAGCTCCTCTTTCCTCGTAATGAACCGCGCCGTCGGCTCCGGTTGCGCCCAGTCCACCTCGCCGAAACGGATATAGCCGCCGGCGAAGGTGGCAAGCAGCGAGCGATCGCCGCGGTCCTTGACGACCTCGATGCCGAGTGCCCCCCGCCAGAACTCCCGCCCTTTCCTGAAATCGAAGGAATCCGGGCGATCGCCGGTGAAGATCCAGTTGTGGATCGGATTGTTGCGGATGGTGGCCTTCACAAGCAGGCACCACCGGCCGCGCCGCCACAGAAGGTTGCTCGATTCGAGGCTGCCCTGACCGTGGCCACCCTCGAGCCGGGGCATGTATCCCGTGCTCGGCCCGACGAGGATCGGCCCGTGGTCCTGCCACTTCTTGAGGTCCGTCGTGCTCGCCAGGGCGATACACGACGCCCCTTCCTTCGTGTTGGCGGTGTAGTTCATCCAGATTCGGCCGTCGCGCTCGACGAGGTTCGGGTCGCGGCAGCTCGAGATGCGGTCCACGTGCCAGAAGGCCCACGGCTTGTCCCTGCACGGCGAGATCGGGTTGCTCTCCCAGCGGTGCCAATCGAAGAGGTCGCGGCTGGAGGCCAGGCCGATGTCCTGCGACAGATAACGGTTGAGCCCGGTGTAGGCCATGATGAACTCGTCGCCGCGCCGCAGGATGCACGGGGCCCAGACGTGCGCCTCCTCCCACGTGCCGGGGCGGACGAGCATGACCGGGTCGTGTACCTCCCAGTCGAAGTAGTTCGCGGTGGACGCGTGGCCGAAGTAGATCTCGTGGCCGGGGTAGAAGGGCGTGCCCTCCTGAAGCCGCCGCTCGATGTAGAAGAAGTGATATCGACCGTTGAGTTCGGCGACCGCGAAGTCGGCGACCATCCCGCCTACGGGGCGGAAGCCGGTCTTGAGGATGTCCACCGGCGGGTGGCGATAGTGGTCGAAACGCATCTTCGCGAGCGTCTCCTCGAACTCGATGATGTTCATCGATTTCGCCGGCTCCGACGTTTGCGCTGATGCCGCACGCGTACCGGCCAAGCCCGCCGCGGCGAGCCCCGCCGCATGAAGGAAGCTGCGTCTTGTAAGGTTCACTGCTCGGTCTTGTTCGTCTGTATTCACAGAAGGCTCCCATTCAAACATGCAGGGCACCGTCGCTGACGGCCGACGGGTGTCCAGATGTGCCACAAGGGCTCTAACGTTTTCCTTAAGACAGTTTCGTCTGCTATGTACGTGGTCCCATGCTCTGTCGCCCCTGCGGGGCTTTGCGTTCGCTTGCGTCGTCTACCCAGGGCTCGCGCCCTGGGCTACTGTCTTTCGCCCCTGCGGGGCTGGAAGCGAGCGACACTCACGAGTATCACGGGGTGCCGTGGTCAAGGTGCTCGTGCACTCCCGAAAACGCCGACTCCAAGGCACTAATCACTCAAACTGAGCGGTTCTTCGAACGAGCAACGGAGGACTTGCGAGAGATGGCCGGGAAGCTGCGTTTCGCCGACACGAGAAACGAGAGAACCGGCCGTTTTTCGCGACATCACAAATCGCCACAACTCCTTGGCGTTACGTCGGTTATGTGTGGCCTTCGCCCCCAAACCGCTCAGTTTCAGTAATCAGCCAGATTCTTCGTCGCTTCGCTCCTCAGAATGACGATTATGGCGCCAGCATCTCGTCCACCCGGACGAATTCGTAGCCGCGCCGCGCCAGTTCGTCAAACAGCTTTCCGACGAGCACGTGCATCTTGTCCGTCCGTCCCGGGCCGGCTCCCATGTGCAGCAGGAGCAGGAAGCCGTTGAGACCGTCGGGTTGGGTGGCCTCGAAGGTCAGGATGCTGTCGTAGATCTTCCGCGAGGGCATGAAACTCTTGTGGTCGTCGGGGGCCCAGTCCGCGTTCGATCGCGAGCCCGGCGTGAAGTTGAAGAGCACGAGGCCCATCTTCTTCGCCCACGCGGCGATCTGGTCGTTGTACCATTCGTACGGCGGGATGAAGAACCGCATCTGCTCGCGTTTCGGGCCGTACTTCGACAGGTCGGCGAGGTTCTTCTCCAGATCGGCGCGGAATGCCTCTTCGGTGATGAGCGTCTTTTCTCGGTCCTCCCACGGGCAGTAGAGCGGATGCTTGTCGGAGTGCGGCCCCAGGTAGTGGCCCTCCGCGACAATCCGCTTGAGCAGCGGCTGGTGTTCCGCTTTGCGAAGGAAGTCGCCCGTCACGAAGAACGACCCCTTGATCTTGCGGGCCTTCAGGGCGTCGAGGATTGTCTCGGTGCCCTCGCCGAAGTCGCCGCCCGTGAAGATCGGCGCGATCCGCTTGCGGTCGCGCGGGCCGCGGACGATCCCGCCGTGGTCATATGTGAACCCACTCATATCTCGTTTCTCCATCGGATGCGATGTTGCCGGGCGGCCGCCGTCGGCGACCGTCAGCGCCACGAACCCGGCCATGCAGACCAAACCTGACATATGCTGCACACCTGTCACTCGGGATCTCCGGCCGGGAGGTCGGCGTGCACGGGCGGGGACATCCTCGCGCCGCCCCGTGTCTGAACCTCCGGACCCTATGCCCCTCCGGCCTGCCGTGCCGCACCGACGATGCTGACGATGCCGATGAGGCCCATCACAGCCTTTTACCTTACTCCTTCAGCCCCGTCGTTGCCACGCCCGCCAGGAACGCCCGCTGGAAGCAGATGAACAGCAGGGCGATCGGCAGGACCGTCAGGGCGGAGACCGCCATGAGGTAGTTCTCCTTTGTGACGTACTGCTCCATGAACCGCAGCAGGGCGACCGGGAGCGTGAACTTCTCGCGCGAGCCGAGCACGATCAGCGGCCAGAGGAAGCTGTTCCAGCTCGCCATGAACGTGAAGATGCCCAGCGTGGCCATCGCCGGCTTGCAGAGCGGCAGCGCGACCGTGAAGAACGTCCGCCACTCGCCGGCGCCGTCGATCCGCGCCGCCTCCAGCAGCGAGTCCGGCACGCCGAGGAAGAACTGCCGCATCAGGAAGATCCCGAACGCCAGCGGCAACGCCGGCAGGATAAGCGCAAGGTAACTGTCGTAGAGACCGAGCCGCGTGATCGTGACGAAGTTCGGCACCATGGTCACCTGGCCCGGCACCATCAGCGTTGCGACGATCGCGGCGAACCACCAGCCGGAGCCGCGGAACCGGTGCTTGGCCAGGGCAAAGCCGCCCATTGCCGAGAGCAGGATCGTCAGCAGCGTGGTCGCCACGGCCACGCCGGTGCTCACGAGCAGATTCGGCGTCATGCCGCGGCGGTACCACGGCAGGTCTGTCTGCGGCTGGTCGGAGTACGTCCACGCCTCGGGGAAGTTCCGCCAGTGCCACTGCTTCGGCAGCAGCTCCGCCTTGCCGGATGCGGCCTCGTCTTTGCACGCCGTTGCCACCATGAAGAAGAACGGGAAGAGCATGACCACGGCGGCAAGGAGCAGGACCGCGTGGAGCACAACTCTGCCGGGGCGCCGGTGCGCGTTCCGCAGCGTACCAGCGGGCGTCCCCGGAACCCGGAACCCGGAACTCGGAACCCGCGTCATGCCTCCCTCCGCATCATGAACCACTGAATGACCGTCCATACGAGGATAATTGCGAAAAGCACGTACGACAGTGCGCACGCGTAGCCCATGCGGAATCGGACGTATGCCTCGTCGTAGATCAGGCTCACGAGGACCGTCGTGGCGTAGCCGGGCCCGCCGTGCGTCATCACGTAGACCTGATCGAAGACCTGGAAGGACCCGATGAACGCCGTCACCAGGACGAAGAGCGTCGTGGGGCGCAGCAACGGCCATGTGACGTGGCGGAACCGCCGCCACGGTCCGGCCCCGTCGACCTCGGCCGCCTCGTAGTACGATCGTGGAATGCCGGACAGGCCCGCCAGAAAAATGACCATGCCGTAGCCGAAGCCCTTCCATACGCTCATCGCCATGATGATGCGGAAGGCCCACTTCGGGTCGGCCATCCAGGCGCGAGGCTCGATCCCGATCGCGCGGAGCAACGGGTTCACGATGCCCACGTTCTCGCTGAACATCCAGCTCCAGATCATTGCGATGACGACCATGGACACGAGCACGGGAAAGAAGAACACGCCGCGGTATACGGCGCGGCCGCAAAGCCGCTGATTCAGCAGCAACGCCGTACCGAGCGCCAGCACCAGCCCGGCCGGCACGGTTACGATCGCGTACAGGGCCGTATTGCCGAGGGCGGTCCAGAAGATCGGCGAGCCGATCGCGCGAGCGGAATTGTCCCGACCGCCCCCGCTCGGGC
>CAZMVY010000280.1:0-4579 GCA_964569765.1 uncultured Planctomycetales bacterium | reverse complement strand
GCTTCGTGAAGGTCGCCGACGCGATGCTCGATCAGGGATTGGTATAATCGGTGAGCCGGTGCTACACTTGCTTCGGGGCGGTCCCGGTGCGGCCGCCCCGAAGCTTATGCGTCGGGGATTGCCCTTCTGCGGGGGATGCCGAATGGGGTATGAAGTTATCGAATCCCAATGGCTCGCGCCGAACGTGCGGCGCCTGGTCGTGCGTGCGCCACGAGTGACGCGGCATTCCGCACCGGGCCAGTTCGTAATCGTCCGTCCGACGCCGGCCAGCGAGCGCATCCCGTTGACCATCGCCCATGCCGACCGGCCAGCCGGCACGATCGTCCTGATCGTTCAGGCCGTCGGCGCGACGACGCGGCGCCTCTGCTCGCTGGAAAAGGGCGACCACGTGGCCGACGTCGTCGGTCCGCTGGGACACCCCACGGAGATCGCCCACTTCGGCCACGCCGTGATCGTCGGTGGCGGTGTCGGCACGGCCGTCATCTACCCGCAGGCCGGGGCCCTTAAGGCCAGGGGCAACCGCGTCACCGCCGTCATCGGCGGCCGGACGCGAGAGTACGTCATCCTGGAGAAGGAACTCGCGGCCGTCTGTGATGCGGTCTACCCCTGCACGGATGACGGCAGCTACGGATTCCACGGCTTCGTCACCCAGCGGCTGAAACAGTTGATCGACGAGGGCGCCCCGCCGGTCAACGCCGTGCTCGCAGCCGGCCCGGTACCGATGATGCGGGCCGTTGCGGACCTCACGCGGCCGCTCGGCATCCACACAATCGTCTCACTCAACCCGATCATGGTGGACGGGACCGGGATGTGCGGCGGCTGCCGCGTTCAGGTGGACGGCCAGATGAAGTTCGCCTGCGTGGATGGGCCCGAGTTCGACGCTCACAAGGTGGATTTCCGTGAACTGGCGGACCGGCTCTCGGCGTACCGCGAGCAGGAACTCGCCGCCGACGCGCGGGAGCACGGCTGCCGGTGCGATCATCACAAGGAATGAAGACGCGAAACGATGCCGGAGAAAGGCCCGATGAAACCGGCGGAACGGCTGAAGATCGAACGACAGCGCATGCCCGCCCGCGACGCGGCGGAACGGGCCGCGTCGTTCGGCGAGGTGAACCTCGGCCTGCCCGAGCAGATCGCGAGGCGCGAGGCGCAGCGATGCCTCGGCTGCAAAGAGGCGAAGTGCATCAACGGCTGTCCGGTACGGATCGACATTCCCGCGTTCGTAATGAAGGTGGCAGAGGGTGATTTCCGCGGCGCCGCTGACGTCCTGCTGCGCGACAACGCCCTGCCGGGCATATCCGGGCGGGTCTGCCCACAGGAGGTGCAGTGCGAGGCCCTGTGCGTCCGCGGCAACAAGGGGGAGCCGGTCGCCATCGGCTACCTCGAGCGGTTCGTCGCGGACTGGGCGCGGAGCCACCCTGCCAACGGCGTCGAGAACGGCCCTCTTCCGCCCAGCGGGTTCCGCGTCGCCATCGTCGGCAGCGGCCCGGCCGGCCTCACCGCCGCGGGTGAACTCGCCCGCATGGGACACGCCGCGACCGTCTTCGAGGCGCTGCACCAGCCGGGCGGCGTACTCGTCTACGGTATCCCCGAGTTCCGGCTGCCCAAGGAGATCGTACGGTCCGAGGTCGCCGCTCTCGAGAAACTCGGCGTGGAGATCGTCTGCAACGTCGTGATCGGCCAGACCTACACCATCGACGACCTGATGGGCGAGCTCGGTTATGACGCAGTGTTTATCGCGAACGGCGCGGGGTTGCCGCTGTTCCTCGGCATCCCCGGCGAGAACCTCAAGGGCGTCTACAGCGCCAACGAGTATCTGACCCGGTCGAACCTGATGAAGGCGTACGATCCGACCTCGGATACGCCTCTGCTGCGCGCGAAACAGGCGGTCGTGGTGGGAGGCGGAAACACGGCGATGGATGCCGTGCGGACGGCACGGCGGCTCGGCGCCGACCCGGCCACTCTTGTCTATCGCCGATCGCGTGCCGAAATGCCCGCGCGGGCGGAGGAGATCCTGCACGCAGAGGAAGAGGGCATCGTGTTCCAGTTCCTCACGAACCCCGTGGAGATCCTCGGCGACGAGAAGGGCTGGGTCCGCGGCATTCGCTGCCAGCGGATGAAACTCGGCGAGCCGGATGCATCCGGCCGGGCGCGGCCCGTGCCAATCGAGGGCAGCGAATACGACATCCCCTGCCAGATCGTCATCGAGGCGATCGGCACGCGGGCCAACCCGCTGCTGACGAAGACGACGCCGGATCTGCAGGTCGACAAGAAGGGCTATATCGTCGTGGATGAGAACGGCATGACGAGCAAGCCAGGAGTCTTCGCCGGCGGCGATATCGTCCGCGGGGCCGCGACGGTAATCCTGGCGATGGGCGACGGCAAGCGCGCCGCGGCCGCGATCGACTGTTATCTCAAGAGCAAACAGGTCCGCCTGCGGCCGGCGCAGATACTCTGACGGGCGGCGGGTCGGACGCCCGGGGTGGCCGCGATCCGAACGATCGTGCGACGGAATCCCCTTCAGAACCCGTAGATCCCGTTGGTGCCGGACGGGCTGGTCAGGTTTCCCGCCGGGCCGCCGCAAGCCGGACGGGCATAGGGAGGCCCGCGCAACGGCTGCGGTTCGGCGTGGGCGTCCACATACAGGACCGCCGCCCGCCGGACATGACGGAAATGACCGAACCCGCCGCCCAGAGCAGGATTCGACACATCGGCGGCATAGTCGATGTAGTGCCCCTCGTTCATGCCGGGGTTGAAGTCGAAATGCGCTCCGTCGGCGAAGACGAAAACCCCGCTCGTCCTGCCGGCATAATCGGCGCGGCGCTTCGTGGGCGTCTTCGTATTCGCGGGACCGAGCCGCAGGTTGAACCCGTACGAAGCGCTGCGGGCCGCGAACTTCGGGAAGTAGCACGCGGAATCGTAGGGGAACTCCGGACACTGCAGCGCATCGTCCACGCTTCGAAGGTACGGCGACAGCGCCCCCTGCCTCTTGTCCAGCGGACGGTTGCACCGACTGTATGCCGGGCCGCCCGGCTCAAAACCGAACCACCAGCGGATGCCGCCCGGGGCCGCGACATAGTACCGCCAGAAGTGATCGCGGTTGTCATCCAGGTACATGCCGGTGGCAAGGCCGAGCTGCCGGAGATTGCTCAGGCATGCGGCCGCTTTCCCGTCACGTCTTGCACTCGCCAGCGAAGGCAGCAGGATTCCCGTCAGCAGCACGACGAGTGCCACCGTCACGAGTAACTCGATCAACGTAAATGCACGTCGCATGGCCGCCACCCGTTTGGACCCGGGACTCCGGATCGCGGATGCCGGCGTCTGCTCCGCCGCGACTCCGCGATCCGGAACCCGCCATCCACATGCCTACGAACAACCCGCTCCGGGTGCCCGGTTCGGACCGTTGAAACAGTCCTGAAACGCGCCGAAATCCGCGAGATCCACGTCGCCGTCGCCGTCGAAGTCGGCCTGCCCCGCGCAGCCGCCGCCCGGCGGCCGGTTGGGACCATTGAAACATGCCTGGAAACTCATGAAGTCCGCCAAGTCCACGTCACCGTCACGGTCGATGTCCGCCGGCGGACGGACGTCAACGCCGACGCCGTAGAAGACCACGTCAGCGATGACGGATGAGCCAACCGCCCAACTGTCGTTCCACAGCAGAAGGCTGAAGGCGTCCACCAGGAACGCGTCGCCTTCAATCGTGGTGACAATCGTGGTGGAATCGCCGTCCGTCCCGCCTGTGCCGGGCGGGTTGCCCTTGCCCACGAGATTGATTGGCAGCGATGTTCCATTCTGCGTGACCCGAAGCACGGCGCGGCCGACGCCGCCGGCAACGGTGTAATCCAAATGCGCTGTCAGCCGCACATCCAGCGGCAACGGAGACTCGCCGTCGTCGTCCAGCAGCGTCTCGGAACCCCACTCGTACCTGACGGCGTCCCAGAAGCTGGTACCCGGATCGCTGGTGATGATCGTCGGGCAGAGTGACGGCCCGCCCCACTGCTCGCTGATGTTCGGAAAGTAATCGATGTTCAGCACATCGTAGGCATCCGCCGTCAGGCTGGTACGATCCGGGCCTGTCCGGGATCGGTTGATCAGCCCGAACGCGATCTGCGCAAACCCGTTGGGATCGGCATAGAAACCCGCGCTGCGGATCTCGAACTCGACCGTGACGCGAGCCCAGCCGTCCTGTGTCACGGACGCGCCGAGCGGCCGCGCGAGGCGGGCCGTGGGCAAACCGGTGTCGTAATGCGCGGTGAGTGCGCGGGCCCCTGCGTTGTATTGGAACCGCCCGGGGTCTCCCTCGAGCACTGTCCATCGCCCGCTTGCGATCGGGTCCGTGGCAAAGTCCTCCACAAACCCGACGCCCGCAACCGACCGTGCCGCGAGCAGACCGACCACGGCCAGCCCCGCCGCCCAGAGCCGCAGAGCGGCGCCCGCGCCCGACGCGCGGGGGAAGGCCCCGGGCACCCGCCTCGGCCCACTCGAATCGCCGGTGAGCAACCGTTGGACCGGCCCGGCTGAACCCGGAGCTTCGGCAACCGCCCCCCCACCGTCGGCAATTCCTCCCCCCGACCCAGGC
>CAZMVY010000279.1:1497-4580 GCA_964569765.1 uncultured Planctomycetales bacterium | reverse complement strand
GTGCCGGACTCGCCGCGCAGGGCCGCCGCCAGCACCGCCGTGCTGCGCCCCTGATAGCTGCCGATCTCCATCACCGAATGCCCTGGATCGGCGCGACACCGCGCCAACAGGTAGAGCCACACCAGCTCGGGAAAATCCGTCTGTCCTGTGCTTCGTTCGAACACGGGCGCAACATCGCTGAAAACCGAGCCCGCGGAAGGCGCAATCGCCGCAAGCGGCTCCGGGAGCACCGCAACGGCGAAGTGATGAACCACCGCGGCCATATCGAGCTTCTCGTCGATCCTTCCGCCGGACGTCTCCGCGGTGAGATAGAGCGACCGCAGTTGCCGAAGCTCATCATGGGAAAAGGGCTGGTACACCTTGGGATCGCGGGCGCCGGGGCTGAAGTGCAGACGGCCCATCATGACGTTCAGCTCTTTGTACGAGCCGTGCGGCGATGAAACATCCCACACCGCCGCCGGTAACAGCTCGGTGCGACGATCCGGGGTCCCGGTCGGCCGGATGTTGATCCCGCGACCGCCCACGGGCGTGATTTCGAAGTACTTCCTCACCGACGGCGTAAGCCACAATACGTACTCGAGCCCGATATCGCTCTGTTCGAGCATCGTCGCGCTCGGCAGTAAGACGCTCGTGCCCGATGGATCCCGCATGTGTCTCTCCGTCACAGGGCCACCGCAACCCGCTCGAAAGCAACAGCCGGCCGTGCCTCTCTGACCGCGCTCAGCAGGCCACGCCGAAATGCCAGCCGCTTCAGGGGGAGATGGGCGTCATACAGCAACGAGAGCAGTTCTTGCCGCCACAGCCCGCCGACGGTCAACTCCGATGCCGGTCCGCTCACGATCCGGCCCAGGCGAGCCCGTAGCTCCCCTTCGCCGCGCCCCTCGATCTCTACGTACCTTCGACAGTATTCCAGGTACGGCGCATCCAGGTCCGCCCCGTAGATTGCCCGGAAACAATCCGGATTGCACCGCCACAGCAGGGCGGCCATTTGCCCAAGGTGGTATTCGCGATGCCAATAGCCGTCGAGCGTGTATCGGTGATCGTGAAGCGACACCGCCTCCGGCGCATACCACACCTTCAGGCCGTAGATCTCCTCCATCCGGTACGCCCACTCGACGTCATCGAAATTGACAGGGCGGAGCCGCTCGTCGAAGCGGACTGCGTCCGCATACCGGCGATGCAATGAAAGGTTGAGATTCCAGGCGTGGCGGAAGTTGTACCAGCGGTGCGGCACCAGCCGGTCGTAGAAGAAGATCATCGATGTCCCGGCAATCATCCGGTCAAAGACCGTCTCGTCGTCGTACGTCTTCCAGACCGACCGGCCCAGAACCATCCCGGGCCGATCAAGCCCTCGATGTGCGGCCAGATGAGCGGCCACGAAACTCGGCTCAACGAACGTGTCGTCGTTGATCAGGATGATCCACTGCCCCGCGGCATGGTCGAGCGCGCGGTTCTTCGCGGCGCAGATGTTGGCCTCGGGCAGGTTGTCCGTGACAAGCCGGAACGGCCACGGCCCCCCCGGCGGAGCCGAACCGTCTGCCACACCGTTGAACACCACCACCACCTCCACCTCGTCCAAGGCGAAGTCCTGGCCGGCAATGGCCTTAAGGCAGGGAGTGAGGCAGGCGGCGGGACGGTTCGTCGGAATGACCAGGGACACGGTAGCCACGGATCACTCCACAGCCGCGGCAACATGCTGTCGATCCCGGGGGCCGAAGACTCGTATTCTTATCGGCGGAGAAGAAACGGAATCCCGCAAAAAACCGCGAACAGCAGAGGTCTGCGGCCACGAGAACGCCACTCCACAGGAAGGTCCCCGTTGCGTTTCAGAAACCTGTTGCACACCCGGTTCTTCGCGGGCTTGCCGGGCCGGATCGCACCAGCCCGCGAAGGACACCTTTACCCGAATCCCGGCGTTCGATACGATAGGAGTGTAAGCCAGGGGACAGGCGTAAACGGATGTTGCCGGCGCCGGGCGATTCCCGTCCGCCCGAATCCAAGGCCGGCAGCGGCCGTACCCCGGGCACGGGCATTGCGAGGGCCACCATGTCAATGCTGAGGATACGGGCCTTCCGTGCGAAGCACCGAGCCTTCACACTCATTGAACTGCTCGTCGTCGTAGCAATCATTTCCGCCCTCGTCTCTATCCTGTTGCCATCGCTGTCCAAGGCCCGGTCGGCAGCCAAGATCGCTTCCTGCAAGGCTAACCTGAAACAGGTCGCCACAATGATGGCCGCCTACCAGGCCGACTACCAGGGGGCGGTGCCGGTCGTGCTCAACTACTACGCGTCGCAGTTGTACGGCGTGCCGGCGCGGGCGACTCTGCTCTCGGTGGCATTGCGGGGGTACGATTCGCGCCGGGGCAAACTGCCGCTGGGGTTCGATCCCGAACAGGTCTGGAAGGACTCCAAGCGAACCGAGTACGAGAACACACTGCTGGCTCCCCACTTCGTCTGCCCGTTCGTCCGCGAGGGCGGCACCGGGGAAACGAGGATCGGCACGACGACCATACAGGGTCCCGCATGGTCGATGCCGTACTCCCTTGCGGAGCATCGCGGGCGGTACGAAACCTGCCAGACGTGGCTGTGGGAGGACATCGTCCGCGGGGAGATCCCTCATAACCAGCGACATCCGAACGATCCCATCGAGGGCCGCCCCAGGTACTCGGTCCTGAGCTGGAACCGCGTGAGCATCGGCGGCACCCGCTTCCCCGATATCCCCGGGGCCGTCGCTGTTCGCGATCCGAGAGTCAAGGACCTCCATCGCAAGTGGGACGTGGCCGATGCCCGACGCCGCAAGAGCGGCAGCCTTGCCGAGACGACTGTCATGTACTGCGCCCAGGGACAGCACATGGAGCTGGGCTACTGGATCCTGAACCCGGGCAGCCACACGACCAGTGCGGGCCCCGGAACGAACACGGTGTTTGCCGACACGCATGTGGAGTGGGTCCGCGGCAGCCAGATCGGCTGGCCTTGATCGCCGCGCTCGCCCTTGCGCGCACAGATCGCCGACCGGACTCCCCGCTGCGAATGACATTGGGCCGCGTGCGGGAATCTCTCGGACAGGGCACCGGCGCACGGCGA
>CAZMVY010000279.1:0-1487 GCA_964569765.1 uncultured Planctomycetales bacterium | reverse complement strand
GCGCCGCGGACGCTCCGCTGCGAATGACCTTGTGCCGGGCGCGGGGTTCCCCCGGACAGCCCCCACCGGCGCAGGGCGAGGCGCGTTCGCCGACCTGTGATTTCACGAAGCCGGCCAGTAGCTGCTTGCGTACGGGGCGCGGCGAGCCTAAACTTTTTAGCGACGGCGATGCGGCGACCCTGCACGACCCGATACCACGAATGGTGGGAGCGATGGAACCCATCGAGAGATGGCGAGAACGTCTTACGAACGGCATCGGCTCGCTGCTCGTCTCCGTGCGCGAGATACGCCTTGATGCGCTCCGGCAACAGGCGGCCGCGCTCTGGGCCGGTCGAGCCGGGCTCCACGAGTCGAAGGCGTTCCTGGTCGTGGGGACCGCCGTAGCGCTCGCCGTCATCGTCATTCTATCGGTGCGCGATGCGACCAGCCGGACCGGGGAACATGACTTCGACTACCCGATGGTCTGCGCCGAGTGCGGGCGACAGCTCTCTCTCTCGCGCGAGGCGATGTGCGATGCCGTCGCCGCCGCCCGCAACAAGGGGTTCGCCACCGCCGGGCAGGATCCCTTCGCGCCCGTGGGCATATGCCCCAAGTGCGGCAAGTTCGCGCTGTATCGGGCCAAAACATGCCCAAAGTGCGGCAAGCTGCTCGTGCCCAGGCCCGCGCCGAACAGCGGCGGGCGGGCCGCGCTGCAATGTCCGGGTTGCGGCTGGTCTGCGAAGCCGCAGGGAGGTTGACATGTACGCAACACGCGCTCCGAGAGGCGCATCCGCGCGGCGTGCTGCCTTTACGCTGATTGAGTTGCTCTGTGTGGTATCGATCATCACGTTGCTGATCAGCATCCTGCTACCCAGCTTCGCCGGCGCCCGCGAACAGGCGAAGAAGGCACTGTGCATGAACCATCAGAAGCAACTGGCGACGGCGAATCAGTACTACGCGATGGACTACAAGGGTCTGCTGCCGGATTACGACCTGTGGCTCTGGGAGGGATCGGCCATCAACGCATTCGTCGGCGACGGAAAGGCGCACGCCCCGGAAGCTGGGACGCTCTTCGGCGCCAAGCAGCTCCTGGGCAAGAGAAAAGGCAAGTTGATCGGCAAGAACTATGCGGTCACCGCCGAGATCTACAAGTGCCCATCCGATCGCGGCGAGCGCCGCAACCCGGTGATCGCCCCCCTGCAACCGCCCACGTTCAGTTACACGCGTAACAAGTTCCTCATGGACGTCATGTACCTTTCGGGCGAGTTGCCGGGGTGGAAAAACACCAAAGCGCCGTACTGCCTTGCCGTGGACGATGTAGCCCGGCCTTCGCAAACGCCCTTGATGCTGGAGGAGCATGAAACATCCGCCCTGAACGACGGCTACTGCTTTCCGCTGGCCCTGGATGGAACGGGCGCCGGCGAGCAAGACTACCTGTCGATGCGGCACGCGGACCGGGCGGTCCTGTCGTATTTCGACCTGCACGTGGATGCGGTCCGATCGAAGGA
>CAZMVY010000278.1:0-4582 GCA_964569765.1 uncultured Planctomycetales bacterium | reverse complement strand
AGACTGTCGCCCATCCTGTTCCATCTTCCCCGTCCGGCCGCGTCTGGCCGTGGGCGGTGCTCGGGCTGCTCCTCCTGGCGGCGACGTACTCGCTGACGTTGCACGAGATCTATACCGACTGGTTCTTCACGCCCACGGACTTCAACTACTATTCGCACGGGCCGCTCGTGCTGTTGGTGGCCGCCGTCTTCGTGTACGCGCGTGGGCGGGGGCAGTCGTTTCCCGTTCATCGTCGCGAGGCGGCGACGGCGCTGGGCCTGCTCATTCTGCTGAGCAGCCTGCTGTTTCATGTGGTGGTGAGCTACGCGGAGGTCCGCTTCGCGTCGGGTTTTTCGATCATCGGCGCGATCGCCGGCTGGGTGCTGTGGGTGGGGGGCCGGCCGGCGTTGCGGCGTTTCTGGTTTCCGATCTTCGTCTTGGTGTTCGCGGTGCCGCTGCCCGAGGTGGCCATCGCGACGCTGTCGGCGAACCTCAAGTTCTTTGCCGCGGAGAAGGCCGTCGCCCTGACGAACTTCCTCGGCGTGCCGGCGGTGCAGCCGTTCGGCCGCGGGAGCTACGTGTTCCTGGCGGACGGTAAGCAGGTGATCGTCGGAGACGTGTGCAGCGGGTTGCGGTCGCTGATCTCTCTGCTGTTTTTCGGCACGGTGTATGTGTACATCTGCCGGGCCCGCGGATGGCGGCGGCTCGTGCTGTTGCTGGCCGTGTTTCCCATCGCGATCGTCTCGAACATTCTCCGCATCGCCGCCACGCTGATCGTCACGCACTTCACCACTGTGGAGTTCGGCACGGGGCCGTTCCACGAGTGGATGGGGCTGGGCCTGTTCATTCTGGCGTTCCTGCTCATGTTTGCCCTGGAGCGGCTCCTGCTCGCGTGGCGGAAGGGGCCGGTCGGCGGGGCGGCGGCCGCCGACACGGACCGTGCGGGAGAATGGAGGGCCCCGACGTGACATCGGATCCATCGTCGAATCGTGCGTGGCTCCGGCGGAAGCTGCGCATCACCTGCGGAGTGCTCGTCGTGACGGGCGCGCTGTCGATGGCGGCGGCGTTGACGTCGACCAAGACATTTCAGGGCGACCATGCCCGCAAGGCCATCCCCGCCGCGCTGCCCGAGGACCGACCGGTCTGGGTGGGCATCGACGAGCCGATCGAGGAACGCATCCTTCAGATTCTCAGGACACGCGATTGCCTGAACCGGGAGTACAAACAGGCCGGCCTGCCCTTTCCGGTCTACCTGACGATCATCTACAGCGAGCACAACCGCAAGGGCGTGCACCCGCCGAAGGTCTGCCTGCAGGGGGCGGGCCACCTGGCGATGAAAGAGACGCCCGTGACGTTCGTGGGGCTCGGCTCCGGGGGCGGCGACCTGTCAGCCCTGGAGATGATCACGGAGCGGGGCAGCGTCCGCACGTACCACCTCTACTTCTACAAGTGCGGGAGCATCTACACGGACAGCTTCCTCAAGCAGCAGTTCTGGGTCTGGGTCAACGGCCTCCGGAGCCGCGACGCGAGCGCGGCCCTGATCCGGTTCTCGGCGCCGATCGTGGGCGACAACGAGGCCGCCACGCGGAAAGCGGTGCGCGACCTGCTCACGATGGTCATGCCGTACATTCGCGAGCGGCTGTGAGGGCGAACCCGTCGGGCAGGCCCGGGGTCAGAACTGTAGATAGATGAATGGGGCCTCCGAGCCGCCCATAGCGGTGAACAGCACGAGCAGACCGGTGTAAACCGCGCCCTGGACAACGGCCGGCAGCCCGACGAATCGGTCCAGGACGCGCTGAACACGCTCCGGCGGAAGGAAGTGGAGGCCGAAAGCCAGCAGCAGCACCAGCCACGGCAGACGATCTGCGGCGATCGGGCCGCTCGCCAGTGTGCCGATCTGGCGCATCATCGCTGCCACCGTGCGCAGACCGTCCGCGCGAAAGAGGATCCAGCCGCAACAGACCAAGTGAAAGGTAACGACCCGGCGCCAGAACCGTGTGCCGGGTGGGAGTTCCTCGGCCGTTCGCCGCGTCCCCATCGCGTGCTCCAGACTCAGCCAGGCCCCATGAAAGGCTCCCCAGAGCACAAACGTCCAGGCGGCACCGTGCCACAGGCCGCCGAGCACCATCGTGACGGCGAGATTCCGATACGTCCTCCATCGCCCGTGGCGATTCCCGCCGAGCGGGATATACAGATAATCGCGAAGCCACGTGCTGAGACTGATGTGCCAACGGGACCAGAAGTCGCGAGCGCCGACCGCCAGATACGGCCTGCGGAAGTTGGCAGGCAATTCCAGCGCGAGCATCCTGGCGCAGCCGAGGGCAATATCCGTGTACGCGCTGAAATCGCAATAGATCTGCATGGCATAGGCGTAGACCGCCAGGAGATTCGCGCCCGCCCCGAACCCCTGCGGCGCGGCAAACACGGGATCGACGAAGGCGGCCGCAAGCAGGTCCGCGATCATGATTTTTTTGAAGAGCCCGCGAAAGACGAGCAGGAGGCCGCGAAGCGTCCGGTCATCGTCCGGGACGACGGGCTTCCGAAGCTGCGGCAGAAAGTCCGCGGCGCGGGCAATCGGACCGGCAACGATCCGCGGGAAGAAGGCCAGAAACACCGCGTATTCGAGGATGCTCCGCGTGGGCTCGATCCGGCCGCGATAGATGTCGATGGTGTATGTGAGCGTCTGAAACGTATAGAAGCTGATTCCCACAGGCAGCAGCAGGTCGAGGCGCGCCGGCGTGAAGGGCACGCCTGTGGCGGCGAGCAGCACGTGCAGGCTGTCGAGGAAGAAGTTGCCGTACTTCAACGTTGCCAGCACACCCAGGTTGCCGCATACGCTCACGGCAAGCAGGAGCCGCCGGCTCATCGCGCGCCGCGCCCGGAATAGCGCCAGCCCGATGCAGAAGTCGAGGATCGTGCTGCCAGCCAGCAGCCCGGCGCAGCGGACGTCCCAGCTCATATAGAAGTAGTAGCTCGCCACGAGCAGGAGCGACAGCCGCAGGCGCCGGGATCGCGCACAGGCCCAGTATGCCGCAAAGACGACGGTGAAGAAAACGGCGAAGTAGAAGCTAGTGAACGACATGTCCCGACTCCGTCCTCCGCGCGTCGGAAAGCCCGGTCGCCAGGAGTTCGGCCAGCACGGCCTCCCCCGCGGCGCTGACATGGACCGCATCCCGGAAGAGCTGCGGATCGGTCGGCACGAGTTCGGCCAAATCGATCAGGGGCACGCAACGATCCTGCGCCACCCGTCGCACCGCCCGGTTCATCGCATCGAACGCGGCGTGCACGCCCCGAAGAGAAAGATGCGGATTCACAAGGAACAGAGAGGCAGCGGCAGCCTCCTGAACGGCGATCGGCTGCCGGGGGCCGAACGCCTTCCAGGCGGTACACAGCACAACGTCGCAGCCGCCGGCACGCGCGGCATCGACGAGATCCCCCAGACGCCGCTCGTACTCGCTCGAGAAATCCGGCGGCACGTCGTCGTGACGAGTCGCCCCATGGCTGACCGTAGTCACGAGCGGCGTGAGATTCTTGCGGATGATGTGGTAAAGCAGAAAGTGCTCGTCGCGGAACGCGGCAAGCCGCTGCCCGGGCGCAAAACGGACGCGCGCGCCGGCCGTCCGACGCGCCGAGCCGCGTCCGAAGACCCGGGCCGAAGCGTTGTTCAGATCATTAACGAGCTGGCAGACAATGATGAGATCCGGACGTAGAGGCAGCACGCGAAGACGAAGAAGATCGATGTTCGTCTCCACGGAGTAGCCGGGGACGCCGGCGTTGATCACCTCAACCGGCCGTCCCCACCGGGAAGTCAGACGTTTCTGGAGCTGCGCCGTCCAGACCTGATCGTCGCTGGGCGCATAGCGTCCGAAGACGACCGAGTCACCCATGCATACAACGCGATAAACTCCCGGCGGCTTCTCGCGAGAGAACTCCCGGCCGCGAAAACCGAGGCTGTTCACCGTAAGTTCGCCGCGGCTGCCCCGCAGGCGGGCGTGCGGCCGCAACACCTTCCCCAGGACCGGATCGGGCAGGTACAGTTCCTCATCCGCCACGCCGGCCGAACCGTGAAGCAGATACGAGCGGACCCGCAAGACCGTCTCGCCCAGGAGCAGGAACGCGACGACCGTCAGCGCGACCCGGGTGGTCTTCGCCCGCAGAACCCGCAAGACCCACGTGCCCCCTTGGAAAATGGAGGCCTACTGTTCCTTCGCGGCGGCCTTCGCCTTCTTCTTGACCGCTTTCCTCTCCCCGGCCTTCTCCGACGCGCCTCCCTTGGCGCTCGTCTTCGTCGGCGTAAGGACGATATTCCGGTACTTCACCGCCGTGTGGTCGCCCTGGAGATAGATCGGGCCGGGGGCGTACTCGTCGCTGTCGATCGCGCCACCCGTGATGCCCTCGATCTCCTTGTTGTCGATGATCGTCTTGCCGTTCTGGACGACGGTGAGCCGCTGGCCGACGATCGTAATGTCGAAGCTCTGCCACTCGCCGGGCTTCTTGCAGACGTTCTCGCTCGGGGCGATCCGGCCGTAGAGCGCACCGCAACTGCCGACGCCCGGCGGCTGCCCGAAGCTGTCGGCTACCTGAATCTCGTAGCGCCCGCGCA
>CAZMVY010000277.1:0-4591 GCA_964569765.1 uncultured Planctomycetales bacterium | reverse complement strand
GCCGATGTAGCTCAACGGTAGAGCACGGCTTTCGTAAAGCCGGGGTTGAGGGTTCGAATCCCTCCATCGGCTTACACGCGCGAACACCTGGGGCGACGGGGCGAAGAAGCCGTTCTTCCGCCCGGCGCCGTATTCGTCGGGCAGGGACATGGGAATCCGCCCGCATCCGCCATGACCACCGGCCAACTCATTCGCGGACGAATGGTTTGGGGAGCCGCGGCGCTCGGCGTCTACGGCATCTGGGTAGCGGCAGCGCGGTTGCCCGACGGAGAGAGCCTCGGCCTGCGCCTCGGCGCATCGGCGTGGGCCGTCGTCCTCTTCGCGATCGCCGGCGCAACGATCGCGGCGCTGACCATTCTGCTCGCCCTGCTGGCCAGTCGGCCCCTGCCGCCGAGTTACAGGTTCTTTGCCGCGCCGGCGATTGAAACCGCCGTCCTCGCCCTCCTCTTCGGCGGGCTCATCCTCAACGAATTCGTGTACGCCACTACGTCCGAGGTGCTCGGGATCGACGCGATCTCCCTCGTGTGGCACAACACCCGCGCCGTCTTCGAGAACGCCTGGGCGATGGGGGCGCGGTACCTTCTCGCCACCGCCGTCCTGACGCTGGCCGCCGTCGCCGTCGTGTATGCCCTGTCGTTCCGCTCGTTCCGGCGATTCGCAGTGCCCGCGCCGGCGCCGAGCCGCACCCGCCTGCTTCGCCGCAGCGGGCCGATCGCCGGCGGCCTGATTGTGGTCGCCGCCGTGCTCGGCTGGCATTATCCGGGCACCTCCAGCGAGGCGCTCACGACGGTCTTCCGCTCGGCCCCCCCGCTGCGGGTGTTCAACCTCGCGCGGGTGTGGGTAGGCGACGAACTGGCCGCGCCACCCCCGGCGCACTTCGGCGAACCGATCGTCTCGGACGCCGAGTATCAGGCCCGAATGGGCTCGCCCCGAAAGCCGGCGCCCAACGTCGTCCTCATCGTCCTGGAGTCGGTCTCCGCCAGGTCGCTGCACTGCTACGGGTATCCGCGGACCGACATCACGCCCAACCTGGACGCCCTCGCGGCCGACGGTACGCTCTTCGAGCACTGCCTCGCCGCAGCGTCGTTCTCGAGCTACGGACTCGTCTCGCTTCAGACGTCGCTGTACATGCTCCGCGGCGAGCGTTACGATCACTTCGCCGACCGCAGCTTCCCCTGCATGAGCCTGCCCAAGGCCCTCAAGCTCGCGGGATACGAGCTGGCCGTCTTCAGCAGCGGCAACGAGAGCTGGGACGGCCTCGATCAATTCTGCCCCCCGCAGGAGTATGACACCTACTTCACGCACGACACCACGCCCCACATCCCCAAGCCCGACTGCATGCGGATGGACGACCACTACGCCGTCGAGGCCTTCGAAACGTGGATCGCCGCGCGCACCGACGAGCGCCCCTTCTACTGCCGGTTCTACCTGCAATCTCCGCACTTCAACTACGAGGTGCCCGAGCCCTGGGCCTCCTACTACAAGCCGGTGCCGCCGCTCTACTCGAACGGCGACGGCATCATCCACATTCCCCCCGACGTCCTGCCGCTGCTGCGGAACCGCTACGACAACGCCCTGCGATATGGCGATTACTGGGTGGGGCGCATCCGAGCTGCGCTCGAACGCGCCGGCGTGTTCGACAACACGGTGATCGTCATCCTTGCCGATCATGGCGAAGCCTTCATGGAGCACGGCCTCGCCCGCCACGGCGTTCACGTCTGGGAGGAAATGATTCACATTCCGCTGATCTTCCACGTCGGCCGGGTGGTACGGGCGGCGCTGCCCCATCCGCTCCTGTCGCGCGTACCGGATACCGTCTCCGGAATCGACGTCGCCCCGACCGTGGCGGGGCTCATCGGCATCCGTCCGCACCCGAGTTGGCAGGGCCTCGATGTCCTCGCCCCCGGATATACCAGCCGCGACCGCCCGGTCTTCTCCGTCCTTCAGCTCACGCGCTGGCAGGAAGCCGTCTGTCTCAACGGGCTGAAGTACATCTACGACCTGACCGAGGCCCGATCACACCTGTATGACCTGCGGGCCGACCCGGGGGAGCGCACCGATCTGGCGCGCCGGCAACCCCGGCTCGCCGCCGCCCTTCGCGCGATCCTCGCCGGCTGGTCAGCCCACCAGTTGCACTACTACGCGCCGGCCAACCGCCCCTTCACACACTACGCCGGGCGCTACCAACCCGATCCGGCCCTGCTCGAGCAGGTGCGCCAGGCGGCCGGCCCGCGATAGCCCGGTCCGGCCGGTCGGCGGGGCCGGTTGTCGCGTCCCCGCGGCGGCGATAAGCTGTCCCCATGCCTGTGGCCCACAAGCTTACCTACCGCGACGCCGGCGTCGACGTCGAGGCCAACGATCGGATGGTCGATCTCATCCGATCGCACGTTCGCAGTACGTTCGGCCCGCGCGTCCTCGGTCGCTATGGCGGATTCGCCGGCCTCTTCCGGCTCGACTACAACGAGAAGCTCTTTGCGAAGAATTACCGCGAACCCGTGCTCGTGGGCTGCACCGACGGGGTCGGCACGAAGATCCTCGTCGCCGCTGCGGCCCGCCGCTATGACACCGTCGGCATCGATCTCGTCGCAATGAATGTCAACGACATGCTCACCTGCGGCGCCGAGCCGCTCTTCTTTCTCGATTACATCGCCCTGCACAAGCTGGAGCCCGCGTTCGTCGAGCGCCTGGTCGCCGGCGTGGCCGACGGCTGCCGCCAGGCCCGTTGCGCCCTGCTGGGCGGCGAGACGGCCGAGATGCCCGATCTCTACCGCCAAGGCGATTTCGATCTCGCCGGCTTCGCCGTCGGCGTCGTCGAGCGCAGGCGGATCATCGACGGCTCCCGGATCGAGCCCGGCGATGTGGTCATCGGCCTGCCGTCCTCCGGCATCCACTCCAACGGCTACGCGCTCGTCCGCAAGCTCGTCTTCGAGCGAGCGGGCCTGCGCCCCGACGCCTATGTCAACGAACTCGGAGAGACCGTCGCGGAGGTTCTGCTCCGTCCGACGCGCATCTACGTACGACCGGTCATCGCGCTCCTGTCGCACTACCGCCGCAAGCAGGTCGTCACCGGCATGGCCCACATCACCGGCGGCGGGCTGCCCGGCAATGTCCCACGGCCGCTTCCCGACGGATGCGCCATCGTGCTCAAGCGAAAGAGCTGGCCCACGCCGCGGGTGTTCCCATGGCTCGAGTCCCTCGGCGCCGACCGGAAAGACATGTGGAATACGTTCAATATGGGCATCGGCTACGTGCTGATCGTGCGCAAGACCTTCGTCAACGGCGTGATCGACCGCCTCCGCCGCGCGGGGCAGGACGCCCTGCCGATCGGCTATGTGAAGCGCGGCAGCGGCGAGGTGGAGATCCGGTGATGCTCTCTCAGTTCGCTGGAATGGCGTGATGAGCGGGTTTCGGGTTCGGGGTTTCGGGCCTCGGAAAGAATGCGGAGGACGCTCCCGCGGGCATGGGAACGTATCGGAGCCTTGACGTCTGGCAGAAGGCGATGAGACTGGTGGAGGAGACATACCGGGTCGCGCGGTTGCTGCCTGATCACGAACGTTTCGGACTCATCGGCCAGCTTCAGCGAGCTGCTGTCTCAATCCCGATGAATATTGCGGAGGGTTACGGCCGGACCCATCGGGGCGATTACCTCCGTCATCTTTCGATCGCCAGAGGCTCCCTGATGGAGTTGGAGACGCCGCTCACGTTGTCGGTCCGCCTGAAGCTGGTCGATCGGGCTCGTGTGCTCGATGTGTGGCAGTTGTCTCAGGACGTCGGCAGAATGCTGACGAAGCTCATGGCGTCTTTGCGCCGGACCGAAACCCTGAACCCGAACCCCGAGACCCGCCGAGCATGCATAGGATCGCAGAGGGGGTAGGCGTATGACCATCAAGACGCTCGCATTCATCGGCACCGGCATCATGGGCTATCCCATGGCCCGCAACCTCCTGCGCGCCGGCTTCGCCGTTCGCGCGTTCAACCGCACGCGTGCGAAGGCCGAGCGACTCCTCGCCGACGGCGCGACCGTCGCCGACTCCGCCGCCGCGGCCGCCGACGGCGCCGACGCCGTCGTCAGCATCGTCTCCGACTCGCCCGACGTGGAGGCAGTCTACCTCGGCCCAGGCGGCGTCGCTTCCGCAGGGCGCCTGCCGCCGCTGGCGATCGACATGAGCACGGTTTCCCCGGCCGTCGAGCGCCGTATCGCCACAACGCTCGCCGCCCGCGGCTGTCAGTACCTCGACGCCCCCGTCTCCGGCGGCGACAAAGGCGCGATCGCCGGCACGCTCTCGATCATGGTCGGCGGGGCCGCCGACGCCTTCGCGAGGGCCGAGCCGATCCTCCGCGCGATGGGTAAGACAATCGTCCACTGCGGCCCGTCCGGCTCCGGCCAGGTCACCAAGCTCTGCAACCAGGTCCTTGTGAGCCTGAGCCTTCTCGGCGTCGCCGAGGCCGTCACGATCGCGAGAAAGGCCGGTCTGGACGTAGACCGGATGCTCCAGGCCGTCTCCAGCGGCGCCGCGAAATCGTGGCAACTGGAAAACCTCGGCCCCAAGATGCGTGACCGCGACTTCGCCCCGGGCTTCATGATCGACCT
>CAZMVY010000276.1:0-4627 GCA_964569765.1 uncultured Planctomycetales bacterium | reverse complement strand
GGCCTGCTCACGAGCGCGTTGCGCAGGCCGGTGCGGGCCACTGGGGCGGTTGCGGCGGCGGGGCCGGCGGGCGACGTCGTGGGTCTGCCGGCGCCGGCGTGAGGAGCGGCGCATCCGGCAGCGGCCAGCAGCAGGAGCGGGGCGGCCCACGTCGATCGCATCAACGATACAGCCCGCCGGATCCGGCGGGCGGCCGGTCGCGCCGCACCGGGAAGTTCGTCCCTTCCCCGCGGCCGCGGGGGCGCGCACGGGTACCGCGCAGGGCTTACGCCTTGAGTTACGGATCGGCGCTCCCCGCAGAGGGAATGGCCGGGCGTACGCATCGAGTCGTTGTTGAGCTTCATTATCGTCTTACCGCACGGGTTCGTTAGTGAAGATGAGTTCGCCGAACGCCCGGGGAGTGTGGAAGGTCCTGCACCCGGGAGGCAGCGGGGACCATGTCGCAAGGTGCGAGCCCCAGCCCGCACATTGCTGGAAGTTCGCCCGCCAGACGTCGCCTGATCTGGGCGGAATGGCAATTGCCGAGTCGACGAAGTTGGAGAAGGGGATTGCCACTTCGCAGAACCACTCCTGATCGTCAGGCGATGGTTCCTTGACGGGGCCCTTGACGCTTGTGGCGATGGCGTCGGTCGGGTGCCATGTGCCCGGGTCGCCCGTCCAGAAGTCGCACTTGGCGGCGTTGAGTGTGACGCCGACGCAGTTGATCTCCCACGTGTAATAATTGTCCGGTTTCTTGATATCGGGGGCGACGAAGAACTCAACGCAGGTATCCTCCCAGACCATTCCGTTATGTTCGGTAACCTTGGCGTGGATATGGCGGTCCCGACTGGCGAAGGCGAGGTAGAGATTCCAGTCGTCCCAGAGCAGGCGGACGGTGGTGTGGACGTCGCGATTGCCGGCGATGTCGAGGAACTTGTCGATCGCGAGCGGTTGCGCGGCCTGCCAGTCGGCCTCATCAAGCCGGCCGTCGATGAAGATACGGTCTGTCCGACGCTTGATCACATATCGCGCTACCGAGGCGTTGACCATGAATGACTCCTGTATCGGCCACGAGCGGAATCCTCCCGGCGGGCCGAAACCCCAAGCCATGCGGAACACCCACCGACCATGGCGGGCGTGCGGGCCCAACCCGGTTTGGGCCGGTGTCGCCGGAGCGGCAGGGCCCGGCCGTACGCACTGGTACCCGGCGTCCGCTCGCCCCGTGGGCGGGCATTCTACACGATTGACAGGCCGGCAGCCCAGTGGGAACATTGCTTCTTTGCAGAAAGGAATCACGGATGCTGGGCGGGCTCGGAAATCTGGCGGGATTGATCAAGCAGGCGAGACAGATGAAGGAGAATATGGACCAGCTTCAGGCGGAGCTGGAGCGCCGGACATACACCGCGGATTCGGGGGCAGGGCTTGTCGTGGCGACGGTGAACGGGAAGGGTGAGCTGACGGACATCCGGATCGATCCGAAGGCGGCGGAGGATGTCGAGATGCTGGAGGACCTGATCAAGGCGGCGATCGGTGCAGCCGGCGCAAAGGCCCGCGACGCAATGAAAGAAGAGATGGCCAGGCTTACGGGCGGGCTGGATCTGCCGGGGCTCTCCGAGATGCTCGGGGGCTGACGGGTACGTGTACGGTGTCGGGCGCCGGGATTGGAGCGCGGAGTATTGAACGTCATGGGGCAGGCCCTTCCGGAACCGCTGGAACGTCTGATGACGCAGCTCGGGGCTTTGCCGGGGATCGGGCCGAGAAGCGCGGAGCGGATCGCGTTTCATCTCCTGCGAACGGACAAGGAAGAGGCGCTCGCCCTCGCGGATGCGATTCGCGACGTAAAGGAGAAGCTGCGCCATTGCTCGCAGTGCTTCAACCTCACGGACAAGGATCCGTGTGCGATCTGCTCCGACCCGAGGCGGGACGCCTCGGTGATCTACGTGGTCGAGCAGCCGAAGGATGTGCTGGCGCTGGAGGCGACGGGCGTAGTGCGGGGGGTTTATCACGTCCTCCTCGGGCACATTGCCCCGCTGGATGGGGTGGAGCCGGGCGATCTGACGATCGATCCCCTGCTCGAACGGGTCCGCCGCGGGGGAGTCAAAGAGGTGGTGCTGGCGACCAATCCGAACGTGGAGGGGGACGGTACGGCGCTGCATCTGCACAGCCTGCTTCAGCCGCTTCCGGTCAAGGTCACGCGGCTGGCCAGAGGGCTGGCGGTCGGCTCGCAGGTCGAATACGCCACCCGGGCGATGCTCGAGGCGGCGATCCTGGGGCGTACGTCCATGTGACCAGCGGGTTTAGCTCTTTTCTTTGCGGTTGCCGTTTTTTCCGCCGATCGCTCGGGTGCGGCCGTGTGAAATCGCGGAGGATCCGGCTAATATCGCCTCCAGCGCCGGTCGAAAAGTCAGATGAGATCGGCCCGCCGACCCGGTCGGCGGCATGTCCGGTCGGGACGGTTCGACCCGGAAACCGCGTGCGTTTGCGGACGCGGGGGCCGAGTGGGTTATAATGGATTGCGATGTCACAGTTTCTTTCACAGATCCCGTCGCAGATGATGAGGCAGGAGCAGCGTCTCACGCCGCAGCTCATCCAGTCGATGGACATCCTCCAGTTGCCGCTGGCGGCCCTGGAGGCACGGATCAACGAGGAACTGGACCGCAATCCGATGCTGGAGCGGGTGGAGAACGACCACGTACCGGCGGCGGAGCCGTCTCCGCCCGAACCCGCGACGAAGGAGGTAGCCGCGGAGGCGGAGGCGTTCACGCGGTTGGACCGGCTTTCCCGCGAGTACGGCCTCGACGAGGGCGATCAGGGATACGGGCGTCCGTACAGGGATGCGGGCGAGCGCGACGCCAAGATGGACGCGATGGCCAACACGGCCAGCCGTCCGATCTCGCTCCAGGAGTATCTGCTTCAACAGTGGGCCCTGGAGGAGGTGGAGGAGGATGTTCGCCGGGCCGGGGAACTGATCATCAACTACATCGACGACGACGGGTGGCTGCGGACGGACCTCGCGGAGATCGCCCGTCAGGCCGACCCGCCGGTTCCGATGGAGGTGATGGAGCGGGCGTTGCGCCGGGTTCAGGGGCTGGAGCCGGCGGGGATCGGCGGGCGGAACCTTCAGGAATGCCTTCTCATACAGCTCGACGCGCAGGGCGGGAATCATGAGCTCGAAAGGGTGCTGATCGAACGTCACCTGGAGGATATCCGGAAGAACCGCTATCCGGCGATCGCCAAGGCGACGGGCAAGACGATCGAGGAAGTCAAGGCGGCCGTGGGGCGCATCAGCCGGTTGCGCCCGAAGCCAGGGTATCTGGTGGTGGACCGTGAGGCGCCGCCGATCATCCCGGACGTGATTATTGACTACGCGGAAGACGGCGACGGCTATGTGGTCCGGCTGGCGAGGGGCAACTCGCCGCGGCTGCGGCTGTCGCCGGTGTACTCGAAGATGCTCCGGGAGCATGCGGACAAGGCGGAGCGGGAGTTTCTCCGGAAGAACATGGAGTCGGCCCGGGCGCTGATCGACGCCATCACATACCGGCGCGACCGGCTGCTGGAGCTGACGAAGGTGGTGGCGGAGCGGCAGCGGGACTTCCTCGAGCAGGGGCCGCAGGCGCTCAAGGTCCTGCGGATGAGCACGCTGGCGGAGGAGTTCGGCTGCGACCCGTCCACGATCAGCCGAACGGTGGCCGACAAGTATGTGCAGACGCCGCGGGGGATCTACCCGCTGCGGTACTTCTTCACGGGCGGGACGGAGAGCGCGGACGGCGAATCGACGAGCTGGGACAGCGTCCGCGCGCGGGTGAAGGAGATCATCGACAACGAAGACCCGAACGAGCCGCTGAGCGATGACGCCGTGGTAGAGAAGCTCCAGGCCGAAGGGCTGACCGTTTCGCGGCGGACCATCGCAAAGTACCGGCAGCAGTTGAATATCCCGCCGGCACGACAACGCAAGAAGTACTGATCGTCACTTCTGCTTTCGAAACTCGTCGATTCGCCTCCGGGCTTCCCGGTTCACGTCGAAGTCGGACGCGTCGGGCCCGCCACGGAATCGCGAGATGTCGATCTCGCCGCACGGGCGCGGGTCGAGATTCCGCTCGAATCGGTCGGCGAAACGGCGCCAACCCTCGCCGTGGATCATGTAGTCTCTGCCCTTGATCGCAAGGAGCGCCTTGAACGCCTCGAAGGCGGCGCCGGCCATGGGCGGCGGGAAGCGGACGTAGACGATCTGGCCGTTCGGGAGGAGGCATCGCTGGAAATCGATGTCCTTCGCGCCGCAAAGAAACTCTTCGAGCGCCGGCGTGGTTCTCGGGTCGTCCTTGTAGCCCCGCAGGCACCAGACGATCCTCGTGCGGTTGAAGGGATCCGTTTCGGTTCGCAGGGCACGCAGGAGGTGATCGAGCGAGGCCGGTTGCCTGGCCGCGCCGACGCCGCAGATCCCGTTTGCCCGGGTGTTGGGGTCGTTGTCGGACATCTGCCGGACGAAATCGTGATAGTCGGCCTCGGACACGTTCTCGGGCAGGGCCGCGACAAAGTAGAGGTAGGCGCCGTCGAGGCGGGCTTGCGGCAGTTCCTCAGCCTCCTTGCGAAACTGCCGGAGCTCGGCGGATATCGCGGGCTGGGAGGCGGGGGATCGGGTCTCGGGTTT
>CAZMVY010000275.1:0-4648 GCA_964569765.1 uncultured Planctomycetales bacterium | reverse complement strand
CTTGGTAGTGGCCGATCGCTCATGCCTGCGGCAGGAACGGTTTCGGCTGTCCGCCTGCGCGGTTTGCAAAGCCGACTTAAGCGGAGCCGGGCCGCAGCTCCGGTCGTGAGTGAAGGACTTGCCGGCTCCGCGACGGCTCCGTTGGCGTGTCCGTTGCCCGCGCGATCCTACCGGGCCATGGCAAACCGAGGGGGTACGTTTTGGACGTCATCACAACGACAACACTCCTGGACGGCTTGCGACAAACGGGCAACGTGCGGGTATGGCAGCGCTTCGAAGAGCGATTCTACCCCATGGTGCTCGCGTTCGCCCGGAAGCTGGGGCTCAACGAAACGGATGCGCAGGACGCCGCTCAGGAGACCATGACGACCTTTGTGGAGGCGTACCGCCAGGGCCGATACGATCGGAGCAAGGGGAGGCTCCGAAGCTGGCTCTTCGGCATCGCCCGGCGTACGGTGGCGGACATCATGCGCCGCCGTCCGCGCGAGGTCGCCGTGTCGGACGCCACGGATACGGCGGCATTCATCGAAACCATCGAGGCGCCCGACACCGCTGCCCGGATATGGGAACATGAATGGCGTTGCGCCGTCCTTCAGGCATGTGTCTCGGAGGTGGCGCGGGACGTGGAGCCGCAGACGCTGGCGGCGTTCGACCTGTACGTGCTGCGGCAGTGGCCGGCGGAACGGGTCGCGAAACAGTTGGACATCACGACGAACGCCGTGTATATCGCCAAGAACCACGTCATGACCCGCATCCGGCAAATCCGCGAGCAGTTGGAAGCGGTGCTCTGAGGAATCGAGGACATGGCGGCCCACCCGTCGATTGACCGCCTGGAACTTCTGGCGCAGGGTGTGCTGGCAGACGGGGAGGCCGCGGAGGTCCGCGAGCACCTGACCGCATGTGCGGAGTGCCGAGCGCGTTACGAGGAATCGGTCGCAAATCAGGCTTTCGAGGCGGAACTGCGCGATGCCATGGAGCCGGCGGAGGCCGGTGGCGGCAGCCTGGTGCAGCCGCCCCTTTCCCTGCCGGGCTACGAGATCATCCGCGAGCTTCATCGGGGCGGCCAGGGCGTGGTGTACCAGGCGATTCAGCGCGGCACCCGCCGGACGGTGGCCATCAAGGTAATGCGGGAAGGGCCGCTGGCGACCCGCCGGGAAAAGGCCCGCTTCGACCGCGAGGTCGAGGTGCTCAGCCAGCTCAATCACCCCAACATCGTCACCATCCACGAAAGCGGCAAGGCCGGCGGGTGTTTTCATTATGTGATGGATTACATCGAAGGCGAGGCCCTGGACGAATGGATGGCCCGCGGCCCGCACTCGATCGAGGAGACGCTCCGGCTTTTCGCAAAGATCTGCGACGCCGTAAACGCGGCCCACCTCCGGGGCGTCATCCACCGCGACCTCAAGCCGAGCAACATCCGCATCGACGGCAACGGAGAACCGCACATCCTGGATTTCGGCCTCGCCAAGGTCTCTTCGGAGGACGCGCAGACCGAAGTTGTGACGATTACGGGACAGTTCCTCGGCAGCCTGCCCTGGGCCTCGCCGGAGCAGGCCGAGGGCGCGCCGGACCGGATCGACCTGCGAACCGACGTCTATTCGCTCGGCGTGATTCTGTACCAGATGCTCACCGGCCGGTTTCCGTACACCGTCGTCGGCACGATGCGGGAGGTGCTCGACAACATCCTGACAGCGGAACCGGCGAAGCCGAGCGCCTTTTGCAGGCAAATCAACGACGAAGTCGAGACGATCGTCCTGAAGTGCCTCAGCAAGGAGCGCGAACGCCGTTATCAGATCGCCGGAGAACTCGCCCGCGACATCCGGCACTACCTGCAGGGCGAACCGATCGAGGCGAAGCGCGACAGCGCCCTGTACGTCCTGAGGAAGACGCTGCACCGATACCGTGCGCAGGCGGGCGTGGCGGCGGGGTTCGTGCTCCTGCTGGTAGCGAGCCTCCTGGTAACCTCGAGCCTCTACGTTCGGGCGGAAAAGGCCGGCCGGGCCGAGGCCCTCCAGCGCGCACGGGCCGACGAGAAAACGCGCGCGGCCGAAGCCGAGCGCGATCGCGCCGAGGCAGCCAGGCGGGAGGCGAACGAGCGCGCGGAGCAACTGCGCCGATCGGTCTACCGCAACTATATCGCCCTCGCCCAGAACGCATGCGACACCGGCCGGGTCCTGCAGGCGATGGATCTCCTTGCGGCATGCCCGGCCGACCTGCGCCGCTGGGAATGGTATCGGCTGATGTGGGCTTCCTCGCGGCGGGTCCTCACGCTGCGGGGCCATCGCGGCCCCGTCATGTGCGTCGCCTGGAGCCCGGACGGCACGCAGCTCGTCACCGGCGGAGGGGCCGACGGTACGGTCCGGTTCTGGAATGCCGCCACAGGAGAGGAAACCAGAAGCATTCAGGCGCATGAGGGCTCCGTCATGTCCGTAACCCTCGCGCCGGATGGGCGGCATGTCGCCTCGGCCGGCGGCCGCGATGCCAATGTGCGGGTCTGGGATGCAAGAACCGGGACAGAGAAGCTGACCCTGGGCGGGCACAGCGGCGCCGTCTTCACTGTCGCGATCAGCCCGGACGGAGGGCGACTCGCTTCCGGCGGCGCCGACAAGACCATCCGGATCCGGGATACGCTCACCGGGGCGGGCGGCCTCACACTGCGCGGCCATTACGCGGCGGTGCGTTGCGTCGCATTCAGTCCCGATGGGAAGCGACTGGTATCGGGCGGCAACGACGGCACCGCCCGCATATGGGATGTCGCCTCCGGGGCGCCGCTCCTGAGTCTCGACGTGGGCAAGGGCCCGGTCCTTGCCGTCAGCTTTACCCCGGACGGAAAGCGAATCGTATGCGGCGGAGGCACGGACCGCCTGACGGTCTGGGATGCCGAGACGGGCGCGAAACTGCCCGCCCTCGGTTCGGCAACGGGCACGCTGCACACCGTGGCCTTCTCGCCGAACGGAAAGCTGATAGCCATCGGAACGCCCGACGGGGCCGTTGTGCTCCTCGATGCGGCCACGGGGATCGAGCAGATGACGCTCCGTGCCCACACCCGTCCCACGCTCTCCATCGCCTTCAGCCCGGACAATAAGCGGATCGCCTCCGCCAGCGGGGACGGTACGCTGCGGATCTGGAACGTCGCCGGCGGCACGGACACGCAGACGCTGGTGGAGCCGGCGTACGGGATCACCTCCTTGTGCTTCAGCCCGGACGGCAGGCACCTCGTTGCCGGCGGGAGGGACGCGAACGTGACGGTCTGGGATGCGGAAAAGTACGTCGTCGCGATGACGCTCGAGGGCGACGCCGGCCCGATCACCTCCATCGCATTCAGTCCCAACGGCAAGTGGATTGCCTCGGGGAGCCAACCTTTCGCTGCCAGGCCCGCGCCGAATACCGATGCACGAGTGCAGGAGGAACCGCCCACCACACGCGCGTCGGAAACACCGATGCTCAGGATCTGGGACGCCGCCACCGGGGCCGCAATCGCCTCGCTCCCCGGCCACACCGCAACGGTCACCGGCGTGGCGTTCACCCCGGACGGTACGCGAATCGTCTCGTCCAGCGCGGACGCCACGCTGCGGATCTGGGATGTGGGCGCACGCGTCGCACGACTGACTCTTCGCGGGCACGAAGGCACTGTAACCGCGGTGGCGGTAAGCCCGGACGGCAAGCGAATCGCGTCAGGCGGACAAGACAAGATGGTGCGACTCTGGGACGCTGCGACGGGGAGCGAGATTTCGAACCTTCGCGGCCACACGCTCGGCGTCATGGCGGTAGCGTTCAGCCCGGACGGCCGCCAGATCGCTTCCGGCAGCAGGGACGGCACCCTTCGGATCTGGGATGCCGACACCGGTGCGACAACCGCTGTTCTCACGGGGCACAAGCGAAACGTCACCTCCGTCACGTTCAGCCCCGACGGCTCGCGGGTCCTGTCCGGCAGTGACGACTACACAGTGAAAGTCTGGGATCCGCGCGCGGGCGCCGAGGTGCTCACGCTGGACGACCACGAATATGGCGTCCAGTGCGTAGCCTTCTGTTCGGACGGCAGGCGGGTCGCCTCGGGGGATAGCGGCAATCGGATCATCATCTGGGACGCCGCCCGACCCGATACGGTTACGAGCCGCCCGGCTGCGGACTCCGGCAGCGCCGACGAAAGTGGCTCGCCGCTCTCCCGGCCGTAGCAAGACCCGGCCGGCAACAGCCTTTCCACCGAAACCCGCCTTCCCAAAGCGGAAACGGATTATGGGCGCCGCATGCCGCCGCAACGCAGCGTAAGGCAACAAGAATGCAGGAGACTGTGAAACCGCCGACGACCATGACGCGCCACCCCAGCGAACAACCATGACAAATGGCGCCCGTCACTGTCGGCAGCCCCCTGCCCTGCCCAGACGGGCATGGCACGCCACTGCGCGCCGGTTCATTCAGCGGCACGCGCCGTCTGGCCAACACCGCCAGCTTTATGCTAAGATAAGCGCTTGTGTCGCGATTCAGGATCGCAGCCGTGCTCGCCGGTCCGGAATCGTGTAAGCGTCCTTCGTCGTTTGGAGCAGGGTCTTTCCGAGACCGCTGTCGGTCCGCGATATTTCTAGAGCTGCCTACAGGTTTGAGCGGATGGTGCGAAGCATTCGTCGCGGTCGTGAACAGGCAGGTGCGT
>CAZMVY010000274.1:0-4692 GCA_964569765.1 uncultured Planctomycetales bacterium | reverse complement strand
GCCGCACACGCCGGCGGCCTGCCCGGCCGGCTACCTAGAGCGGGTCCGGCCGGACCTGGTCTGGGCGCCGCACGTCCCCGAGGCCCATCGGCACCGCCAAGATCCGACGGCGGTACGGTGCTATTACGCCATGGCCGCGAACTTCGACGACAACCTCGGCCGTCTCCTCGATTTTCTCGATTCGTCCGGGCTGTCGAGAGACACGATCGTGGTCTTCACATCGGACCACGGCGACATGCTCGGCAGCCACGGGCGGGAGAACAAGATGGTGCCCTACCGCGAGGCGGTGAATATCCCGTGCATCATCCGCTGGCCGGGGCACATACCCGCCGGGCGCCGGGTGGATGTCCTGCAGACGCCGGTGGACCACCTGCCCACGCTGTGCGGACTGGCCGGCCTCACGCCGCCGAAGGGATGCGACGGCATCGACCTCAGCGGCGTCCTGCTCGGCACGAAGCGCATTGAGCGTGATGCGGTACTCATGATGAACTACGTATCCCACTGGGACTACTTCGACAGCGGCACGCTCTGGCCCGAGTGGCGTGGCGTGCGTACGCCACGCTACACGTACGTGAAGTGGCTCGACGGCCGGGAGGAACTCTACGACAACCGCGAGGATCCGTACCAGATGAAGAACCTTGCCGACCTCGCCGAAAGCCGGCCCCTCCTGGAGAAGCTTCGCGGCGAGCTGACCAGGCTGCTGGCCGAGGCGCACGACGAATTCCTGCCGGGCACGGCTTACGCCGACTGGTACGACGCGGAGCGTAATCTCGTGAAGACCGCGCTGGGGCCCGTTGCGCCGTAAGCCGCGCCGACGAAGTGCCCCGCGAGGGCCGAGCCTTGATCTTGCGCCGGCCCTGTGTCATCCTTGTCGCGATGCCCGGCGACGCCCACACCAACCACAGTCAGGATGCGCGAGCCGTCATCGAGCTCGCGCGTGAACTCGGCGCCACCACCGACCTGAACACGCTGCTGGAACGGATCACCGCAACAGCACTGCGCGTGCTCGAATGTGACCGGGCTACGGTGTTCCTGTATGACGGCGCGCACGATGAGCTGTACAGCCGCGTGGCCACGGGCGTGGAGGGGCTTCGTTTCAGCGCCCGGAGCGGCATCGCCGGTCAGGCGGTACAGACGCGGCGGGCGATCATCGTACCGGATGCCTACGCGGACCCGCGGTTCAATCGTCACATCGACGAGAAAACAGGGTATCGAACACGGAACCTGCTGACCCTGCCGCTCGTGGGCCACGACGGAAAGATCGTGGGTGTCCTGCAGGTGCTCAACAAGCTCTCCGGAGATTTCACGACCGCGGATGAGGCCACGGCCGATGTCCTCAGCAAACTCGCAGGGGTGGCCGTTCAGCGCCAGATCCTTCTCGATGAGTACAACACGAAGTGCCGGCTCGAACGCGATCTGGACCTGGCGCGCCAGATTCAACAGCGCCTTCTGCCGCGGGAGAACCCGCGGGTCCCGGGCTTCGATGTAGCGGGGTGGAACAGGCCGGCTGACCAGACCGGCGGCGATTGCTTCGACTTTCTCCCGATGGCGGGCGATCGGCTCGGGTTCCTCGTCGCCGATGCCACCGGCCACGGCATCGGCCCCGCGCTTATCATTGCCCAGTGCCGCGCCATGCTGCGCAGCGTCGCCTCGATATACGACGACCTTCCGGGCATTGCCACGCATGTCAACCGGCTGCTCTGTCAGGACATCCCCGAGGACCGATTCGTCACCGCGTGCTTCGGCGTGCTCGAGCCCGCCGCTAACCGCGTCTCGTACGTAAGCGCGGGGCACGGCCCGATCCTGCATTATCACGCCGCCGACGGCATCGCGGAGGAGCTGCCGCCGACGGGCATGCCGATGGGCATCATCACCGACCACGAGTTCGATGCCGCGGACCCACGGACGCTCGACCGGGGCGATATCCTGGCCGTGCTCACCGACGGATTCGTCGAGTGGGCCCGGCCCGACGATGAGCAGTTCGGAACACAGCGCGTGATCCAGATCTTCCGCGATCACCCGACCATGCCCGCCGGGGAATTGATCAACGTCCTCTATCACGAAGTCGTTCGATTCGGCGAGGGCACCGAGCAACGAGACGACCTGACGGCCGTCATCATTAAGCGAATGTAACCTTTTGCCAAACAACCTGTTACGACGCTACGGCTGCTGCGGCACCGTGTCTGCCGGGCGCCGAAGGCTCTCGGACGCGCGAGGTGATTGCGGGATATGGCGGCTCGGGATTTGCCCGGCACCACCGAAGGCATCGCGGCCGATGGCTGCGGCCCGCGTCGCGGGGTATAATGAAGTAGGTCGGCGAAGACACATCTCTTGCTGCATGTTGGAGGCCAAGATCATGAAAGCCCAACTTTCCGATCGGTCGCCGTCGCTTCAACGCATTGTCGAGCGCCAACTGCGCCGATGGGAACTCGGGGAGCATCAGCAACCGTGTCAGGGCCCGGCGGCGACGCGCATCTGCGACTTCATTACGGTCTCGCGCCAGATCGGCAGCGGCGGCAAGCGCCTTGCGGAAGAGCTGGGCGCCCGGCTCGGCTGGAAGGTGTACGACCGCGAACTGCTCGATCTGATGGCCGAGAACGAGGCAGGCCGACAGCGCCTCTACAGCGTGCTCGACGAGCGAGGGCAGAGCTGGCTGGACTCCCTGCTGACCGTCTGCGCGCCTGAGACGCTGCGCCCCCGCGACGACTATCTGCACGCGCTGCGACGAACGCTGTGCGAGGTCGTGCAGCAGCGGCCGGCCATCTTCGTCGGCCGGGGCGCGCATTTCGTCCTGCCGCAGGAGAAGGGTTTGCGTGTCCGCGTCATCGCCCGGCTGTCGGACCGGGTCGCCGCCCTGGCCAAGGATCGTCAGATCAGCCTCGCGGAGGCCCGAAGGGCGGTGAAGCAACTGGAGTACCAGCGCCTCAGGTACCTCAAGGAATACTTCGACGTAGAGACCGACGACCCGGAGTACTATGACCTGACGATCAACACGTCGCGACTCTCAATCCCGCAGGCATGCGACGTGATTCTGGCGGCGCTGAAGGCAAAGACCGGCGGACCGCAGACGTGAGCACGGAGCGACGGCTTCACTTGCCGGCGTAATCGATCAGGCGGGCGATCTCGCGGCGGAGGTTCTTGCGTTCGACAATCCGATCGACAAACCCGTGCTCAAGCATGAACTCGGCGGTCTGGAAGCCCTCGGGCAGTTCGGCCTTGATCGTATTGGCAATCACCCGCGGACCCGCGAAGCCGATCATGGCGCCGGGCTCGGCCAGGATCACATCGCCCAGCGAAGCGAAGCTCGCCGCCACACCCGCCGTCGTCGGATCCGTGCACACCACGATGTACAGGCCGCCGGCCTCGTCCAGCCGTGCCAGCGCCGCTGATGTCTTGGCCATCTGCACGAGCGAGACCATGCCCTCCTGCATGCGGGCCCCACCGGAGGCAGTGACCATGACCATCGGAAGGTTCTCGTCGGCCGCACGCTCGATCGCCGCGGTGACCTTTTCGCCTACGACGGCCCCCATCGACCCCATAATGAAGAAGGGGTCCATCACCCCGAGGATCACGGCACGGCCGCGGATGAAGGCCTTGCCGACGATGACGGCCTCGGTCTCTTTCGCCGCCTCCTGCGCCTCGCGGATGCGCTCCTTGTAGGGGATGCGGTCGGTGAACTTCAGAGGGTCGGTCGAGACCAGATCGGGTAGAAACTCCTCGAACGTCCCGGGATCGCACAGATGGCCGATCCGCGTCCGGGCGCTGATCCGATGGTGATAGCCGCACTCCGGGCAGACCCCGAGCTGCTCCTCCACGTCGCGCTGGTACACGGTTGCACCGCACTTGGAGCACTGGGTCCAGGCCCCGACGGGCACGTCCACCTTCTGCACCACCGGTTCCGGCTTCGGCGTCTCCGGTTTTGGCGCCTCTGAGGGCTGCGAGCCGGGGGCAATCACTGGGGTTTCATCGGCCATTCGTTCCGCTCCGGGACTATCCTGTCCGACACTTGTACCCGCTACCGGCCGGATTGTCCACGTCGCCGCGTGCGGGCGCGACGGCTCATTTCTCGTGATGGCAAACCTGAACAGCCTGCCGCCAGTGAAGTAGCGCCGGGGTCCCGCGTGCCGCAACGCGGCGACCCAATCCCGTTTCCCGCCGGCGGGCCCATGCGGCTCCCGGTCCCTGTCCGCGCCTACCTCGCCGCTGCCGCCTCGGCGAGGCGCTGCAGCTCGCGCATGGCCGCGGCAGGGTCGGGCCGGCCGAAGATCGACGAGCCCGCCACGGGCGTATCCACCCCGGCCATCACGGCCTGCGCGATCGTCCCGGCGTGGATGCCGCCGTCAATCTCAAGACGCTGGTCCGGCCTGAGCCTCTTGCGGAGAACCGTCACCTTCGGCAGGACATCCGCGATGAACTTCTGGCCGCCGAAGCCCGGCCAGACGCTCATGACGAGGACGATCTCTACATCGGGCAGCACGTCGAAAACCGCCTCGGCGGGCGTAGTCGGATTCATGACGATCCCGGCGGTCAGGCCGAGGTTGTGGATCTGCTCGGCGATCTTCCGCGGCTCGCCCGTCACCTCGATGTGGAACGTCAGGTGGTCGCAGCCGGCCTTTGCAAAGGCCTCGGCGTAACGGCCCGGCTCCTCGATCATCAGGTGCGTATCGAAGTACAGCTTCGAGTGCGGCCGGA
>CAZMVY010000273.1:0-4799 GCA_964569765.1 uncultured Planctomycetales bacterium | reverse complement strand
GCGGCCGAAACGGCCCTGCTCGACCGCCTGCTTGAAGAGCTGCGTCGTCTCCATGAAGCGGTAGTTGAAAATCCCGCCGAGCGTCGTGCCCGCCTTCTCGTGGGCTTCGATCATACGGTCGATGCGGTCGAGCGTGATGTCCATCGGCTTTTCGCTGATGCAGTGCTTACCGTGCTTTGCCGCGGCGATGGCGATATCGGCGTGCGTTCCGCTGGGCGTGCCGATTGTAACGACGTCGATGTCATCCCGCGAGAGAAACTTCTCAAGATCGTCCATTCCCTCGCAGCCGTGCTTTCGACCAAACTCCGCGGCACGGCCGGGCGCCGCATCGCAGGCCGCCACAAGCCTTGCGTTCGGGAGCTGTTTGATCGCATCGGCGTGAAACGCGCCGATCATGCCGGTTCCGACGATACCGAATCCGTACGTTCTGGGCATTTTGTGCACCTCCTCTCGGCCAATTGTCTTCGTGCGGGTACGGCGCCCGCGCCCTCTCCTTGTTCATCGCGGGGACGCGGCTACGGCGTCTGCAACTTCACAAATCTCCGTTTACCCCGCTGCAACACATCCCCGGTCTTGACCTCCAGCGCCGTCGTCGCGTCTGTGACCAACTGACCGTTCAGGCGGATGCCCTTTTCCTCGATCAGACGCCTCGCCTCGCCGTTGCTGGCCGCAAATCCGCACGCGACGATGAGCTTGAGCGGCAGCACCTTGCCGTCCGCAACGACATCCCGGCTGAGCGCGACGATCGGTGTATCCGCCGGTACCACGAATGCCTCGCCCGACCGCGCGGACTTCTGGTGGATGGCCTCCCATTCCTGCCGCGCCCGGCGCACGGCAGCCGGCTCGTGGAACGCCGCGGCGATGGTCTCCGCCAGCCGCTTCTTCGCCTCCATGGGATGCGTTTTCTGAGGATCGCAGAGCCTGGCGATCTCGAACGGCGGCAGGTCCGTCAGCAGCGTGTAGTAGTTCGCCATGCAGGCGTCGGGCACGCTCATGAGCTTGCCGAACATGTCGTGGGCGGATTCGGACACGCCGACATAATTCCCCAGGGACTTCGACATCTTCTCCTGTCCATCAAGGCCGACCAGAATCGGCATGATCATGACGACCTGGGGTTCCTGGCCGGCGTCGGCCTGGAAGTCGCGCCCCACGAGATTGTTGAATGTCTGATCGGTGCCACCCAGTTCCACATCGGCGCGGACTACCACGCTGTCGTGGCCCTGCATCAGGGGGTAGAGAAACTCGTGGATGTAGATCTCGACGCCCGCGGAATATCGCTTCGCGAAGGTGTCGCGTTCGAGCATCCGCGCGACCGTCATTTTCGCCGCGAGCTTGAGCACATCGGCGAAGGTCATCGGAGCGAGCCATTCGCTGTTGCGGCGGATCTCGAGCTTCTCGGGGGAGGTGTCGAGGATTCTGCCGGCCTGTTCGAGGTAGGTGGCGGCGTTGGTCTCGATCTGCTGCGGGCTGAGCACCGGCCGGGTCTTGCTGCGGCCGGTGGGGTCGCCGATCATGGCGGTGTAATCGCCGATAATCAGGACGGCGCGATGCCCTAAGTCTTGAAACTGGCGCATCTTGCGGAGAACGACGGCGTGCCCCAGATGGATGTCCGGGGCACTGGGGTCCAGACCGAGCTTGATGCGGAGCTGGCGCCGCTCCGTGACGGCCCGCTCGAGCTTTCGGCGAAGATCGTCGAGGCGGTAGATCTCCTGGCAGCCTCGCGTGAGCAAGGCCAACTGTTCGTCGAGAGAAGGCGGATTCATCCCGTTGTCATTACCGCGGTTGGTGTTCGTTGACAAGCCCCGGGCCCGCGGTCAGAATGTTCACACTGAGTGCGGGCGGACCGGCGCATCGTGTTGCACGGTCGCGGCCCGGAGACGGATTGGCCAGGCGCGGCGCAGATGGCATGCGGCGCGGCACGCACCCGCCTGACGTTTGACGGCGCGTACGATCGGACGTCGTGCCGTTCTTGCCGTGCGGGCGTGTTTTCCCACCAGGAGGTTCCCGGATGGCGGTTGCCCGGCCTCAAGGCGGCCCGGTTTTCACAGGTGTACACATCGCGTTGATCGCCTTCGTGGCGGTAACGGTCGTCGCACTGGTGTTTCTCGTGCTGATGTACACGCAGCAGGAGGATCTGCGACAGCGTGCGGAGGGGGCGGCGGCGAACGCGCGGAGCGCGGCGGAGAAGGAGCAGACGGCCCGGGAGCAGTACGGCATGCTGGCCAACCTTCTCACGGGCAAGCCGGACGCGGAGTTCCCCGCCATCGAACAGGAGGTCAAGGCCCTCCGCGAGCAGATCATCAAAGGGGGAGGGCCCGGCAATCTCGATGCCCGCCTGATCGCCGCGCTACGGCAGGTCTGGCAGCTTTACGTGGGCAAGAGCAAGGAGGCCCAGGCTTGTGAGGAGAAGGCCCAGGCGGCCTCGGCACGGTACGATGAGCTGGTCAAGGGCTTCGAGTCACGGGAGAAGGAGTTCGGCGCCAAGACGGATGAGTTCAAACAGTCCTACGAGCAGCAGACGCAGGCTACTGAGGCCGGCCTGAAGCAGCAGGTGAAGCCGATCGAACTTCTGGTCGCGAAACTGCTCAAGAAGGACGTGGCTTCCCTTCAACTCGATCAGGACGTGAGCAAAGCCGCAGATGAGCTGGCACGCCTCCAGGAGATGGACCAGCGCTTCGGGGAAATGCAGGCGGCCTTCGCGAAACTCCAGAAGGCCGATGCCGAAAAGCAGCAGAACATCGATTCCCTCGTGGCCCAGCTTGCGAAGTTCCGCCCGTCGAACGATCCGATGGCGGTGCTCCGGCAGGCCGACGGCAAGGTTGTCCGTGTGCTGGCCGATCAGGCGGTGGCCTACATCGACATTGGCAAACGCGACCGCGTCATGCCGGGCATGACGTTCGCCGTATACTCGCCGTTCCGCGGCGTGAGCAAGGAAGGACGGGGCAAGGCGACGCTTGAGGTCACCGAGGTGTTCCCCGATACGTCGCAGTGCAGGATCACGAGTTTGGAAGAGCCGGGCGGAATCGTCGTGGCCGGGGATCTCGTCGCCAACCCGGTGTTTGAACGCGGGCGCACGTTCAACTTCGCCGTGGCCGGAGATTTCAGTCTCAGCTTCGAGAAGAGCGGGGAAATCGACGACCCCGGCGGTGTGAAGGTCAGGAAGCTCATCGAGTCGTGGGGCGGGCGCGTCGTCGACAACGTGGATGAGCAGACCGACTTCGTCGTGCTCGGCCTGCCGCCCTTCTATCGCGCGGCTCCCGCCGGGAACAAGCCGGAGGATGAGGCCGCGCGGATTCGCGCCGAGGAACAGCGCAAGACGCTCGACCGCTTCAATCAGATCAAGTCGGCGGCCCAGGGCCTGTCGCTGCCGATCCTCACGCGGCTGGAGTTTCTCCAGTTCATCGGGTACCGCGTGCCGCCGAAAGCGATCGCATTTGCCGGGGCGGGCGATTTCGATCTGAATCTCGACGGCGTGATCGACGACCCGGGCGGCCGGAAGCTTCGGAACATGATTACCCGTTGGGGGGCGCGTGTCGTGGACGGGGTCAACGAACACACGGATTTCGTCGTGCTCGGAAACGTCCCCGACAAACCGGCGGATTCGGAGCGGTACAACCAGTTCAAGGCGGAAGCGCAAAAACTGGTGATCCCCACGATGACGACGGCGGAGATCCTGGACTTCCTCGGACGACAGGGGGCGGGGATGGCAACGGCTGCCGCGGGCTGAGAGGCTCTGTCGCTACGCGTACGCGTCCAGCAGGCGGGCCGGGTCCGTGGCCGCATTTGCCCGGGCGAGCGCCTGGTCGAAGCCTTCCGTTGCGGCCCGGAGCAACTGAACCACACTGTTACCCTGCTGATCGGCCAGCTTGAGCACCTTGGCGGCAACGGCGTACTGAATCCGCGTCGTCAGCTCCGCGGATTTCAGGTTCGTCAACGACACGGCAAGTTCGCTCGGATCCATATCTTCGACTATCGGCAAAGCGGCGGTGCAGCTTGCCTCATCCCTGCTGCGGGGCGGCGAGGGGCCGTACAGGCCGGCTCTTATCGGAATGACGTTCCCGGCACGCGGGCGTCGCGCCTTGATTACGTCGGCGCGAACCCTTAAGAACGGGGTGGACGCGCGATCAATATGGCACGCCTGCGGCATCATGTTTCCGTGCGGGGTCAGGTGCAGGGAGTCGGATTCCGCCCGTTCGTGTACCGCCTGGCGACGCGACTCGGTCTGGGCGGGTTGGTCGGCAACGACTCGCACGGCGCCTGGATCGAGATCGAGGGCGACGAGGAGTCCCTCGCCCTGTTCGAGCGGCGGCTTCGCGAGGAGCGGCCGCCCCTGGCGCAGATCTACGAGGTGCGCTCGATCGCCGTACCGGTGCGGCATCAGGTCGAGTTCACCATTGTCGAAAGCCGCGCGGATCCGCGGCAGGATGTGGGTATCACGCCCGATGCGGCCGTTTGCGCGGATTGTCTCCGCGAAATGTTCGATCCTGCGGATCGCCGGTACCGCTACCCGTTCATCAACTGCACGAACTGCGGGCCGCGATATTCGATTATCGAGTCGGTGCCGTACGACCGGCCAGGGACCACGATGCGGAAGTTCCGCATGTGCGAACTGTGTCAGCGGGAGTATGACGATCCGGCCGACCGGCGATTTCATGCGCAGCCGAACGCGTGCCCTGTCTGTGGGCCGCGGCTGTGGCTGACCGATGCGGGGGGCGAACCGCTGGACGGCGATCCGGTGTCGCAAACAGCCAGGATGCTGCGAGAGGGACGGATCGTGGCGATCAAGGGGATTGGGGGGT
>CAZMVY010000272.1:0-4889 GCA_964569765.1 uncultured Planctomycetales bacterium | reverse complement strand
TCTTCAACGTCGAGCTGATCCTCGACCGCCTCCAGATTGACAGCCGGCTGCGCGACGTGGTGGAGTTGGGCTGCGGCTACGGGACCTTCACGATCCCTGAGGCCCGGAGGATATCCGGCACCCTCGACACGTTCGACATCGACGCGGACATGATCGACCGGACCCGCCGGCGGGCCACGGAGGCGGGGCTGCGGAACATCCGGTGTCATCACCGCGACGTCGTCGTGGACGGCTTGGGCCTGCCCGACGCGGCCTGCGACGCCTGCCTGCTGTTCAACATCCTGCACGGCGAAGAACCCGTCCGACTTCTGGGCGAGGCGGCGCGGGTGGTCCGCCCCGGCGGGTTCGTCTACGCCATCCACTGGCGCTATGACCCGACCACGCCGCGCGGACCCACCATGGAGATTCGCCCGAGGCCCGGGCAACTCGCCACCTGGGCCGAGGAGACCGGCGTCCTGCAACGGCTGGGCGAGGCGATCGACCTGCCCCCGTGGCACTATGGCTGGCGATTCACGAGGCACGGCGGATCGTGAGTAGCCCGTCGTCAGTTGTCCCTCGTCAGTTGTCCGTGGTCAGTCGTCCGTGGTCCGTCGTGCCCGTACGGGCGCCCTTTAGCCGCGACCCGAAGGGGAGCGCGGGCTTTCACAGCGACACGACCTCGGCGCCCGGCGCCGCGGGCCGACGAAGGCCAAACGACGAAGCCCGAATGAGGAACGAAGCAGGGTAGCGCGTGTGCCCGCGCACCGGTCAATCCCACGCCCCGCGAGGCGGACGGCACGCAACGGCGTGTCCTATCCGTGATGAACATCGTCCCCGGTTTGCAGACGCCGTCGCTGCGCGGGCACGCATCCTACTGCGATTGCTTCCGCACGGTCATGTCGAAGTTCTGGACGAGGTTCCGGTACATCCGGTGCACAATGAGCCCGTAGGTGAGGAGTGCGACGATCGTGCCGCCGAAGACCATGGGGCGGGCGGCGGCCAACGTCGAGGCCGCTGTGGTCTTCATGGTCAGGTCCGGGTTGATGGCCGTCGCGACCGCGATCACCATCGTGAAGGGCGCCACCACCGGCCCGATCGTGTCGGCCGCCTGGCTCGTGAACAGGAACCCGCACATGCCGATCCCGAATCCCAGCACGACCAGGATGCCGACGCTCGTCACCACCGCCTGCACCGTCCGCTTGCTCTTGAGCGACGTCTGCAGGCCGAGCATGCACGCGAACCCCGAGTAGACGAGCATCAGCGCGGGCAGTTCGAGCACCGTTTCCGGGTCCACCACCGGCCGGCTCGATCCGGCAAACAGGTCGTAGACCGCGAACATGGCAACGCTGAGCCACGGCACCACGATCAGCGGCACCGTGAAACTCACCAGCCCCCGCAGCTTGCCGAAGATGATGTACTGGCTCGTCAGCGGCGTCGCGAGGAGCAGATCCATCGTGTTCGCCTCGCGCTCGCGGGTGATTGCGGTCGCCGCCGTGTTCGTCGCCAGCAGCAGCATCGTCACGAACTCGATCAGCACGATCGCGCTGAGCCAGTCGCGAGCCTGGGCCGCGGTCAGCCCGCCCTGCGGGCCGCCGGAGCCATAGGCGATCAACAGGATGATTGCCGCCACGAGCCCGCCGATGACGAACCCGTATCGCATCAGGCTCTGGCTCGCCGCCGATGCTCGCGTCACCGCCTCGCGCCAGGCGACGGGGTTCTTCCAGACGTTGCGCGGGCGGCGGCGGCGCTCGCCGTTGCCGCCTCGGGTGATCTGCAGCCGCTCGAGCAGCCGCGAGAGCCGCGTCGACTCGCCCTCGCGGGCGCCGCGGCGGACGGCGAGTGTGCTCACCGACACGAGCGCCAGCGAGAGAACGAGCGTGCCGACCATGTAGGCGCTGTACGGCCTGGCCAGGGCCCAGCGCCAGAAGATATTGTATCTGCTCAGATCGGCCGCCGTCGGGACGTTCAGGATATTCGTCGCCGCCATCAGCGACAGGAACGGGTGAAACGGCGTCAGCCGGCTCATGCCCAGCGGCTGCGTTGCGGTGGCCGGGGCCTCGGGAATCCACGTCCCGCGCCAGAGGCCCAGCACGAAGACCAGCATGAGATATACCGCGATGGCCATATAAAACGAGAAGATCGTGCGTCGCGTCCCGACCTTCCACATGCTTACGGCGATTGCCAGCGAGCCGGTCGCCACGGCCGTGCAGCCGGCAATGCCGAAGCTCAGGAAGATCTCCTGCCCCGTCACGCCGCCGTAGAGCATCGTCACGCAGAAGATGGGCAGCCCGGCCAGCAGCAGCACCAGCACGAAGAACAGCCGGCTCATGAGCGAGCCGAAGACGATCTGGGCGTTGGTCAGCGGGGTGGTGAGGAGAATGTTGAACGTCTGGGCGTCCTTTTCCTGGGTGATGGCCCCGGCCGTGAAGACCGGCGCGAGGAAGCACATCAGCGCGAGCTGAACGTAGGAGACGTAGGTGAACGTCTGGCTGGCGCTCTTGGCCAGGGCGCTCAGCGATCTACTCGACGACCAGTTCACGCCGAGCTGCGAGACCAGGAGCACGAAGAGCAGCACGCCGAGGTAGGCGCTGCGGATCCAGAGGTGCCGGACGCGCCGGCCCCCGCCGGACACCACACGCACGAGGATCGGGTTGCCCGGCAGCAGCCGCCAGAGGTATACGCCGATCTCGCGGGCAATCGCGTTCACGGAATGCCCCCTGCTCGCTTCGCCGCGTCGTCGTTCATTCCTTCATTCCCCGCTTCGCGAACTCTTCGGTCATCCGGGCCTGCGCGGCGCTGCGCTGCTCGGTCGTCGGGAGCGTCTCCAGACGGTCCTGCAACTCTCGCGTCAGGTCCTTGATCGGCTTGAGGAGATCCTCGTATTCCCGCTCGAGCTGCCACATCCACGGCGTGCTCCAGAGGTTCATGCCGCGGTAGGAGAGGTTGAGCTTCGTGCGATTCAGCAGGATCCTCGCCTTCCACTCGTCCGTCTGGACCTGTTTCGCGCGATCCTCCATCTCACGCAGTATGGATTCGGCAGTCTTCCGCTGCGCCTCGTCGAGTTTGTAATACTGGATCGTGCTCTCTACGTATTGCCGCCAACGCCCCGTGGAGTCCCACTTCAGCGAGTTCTCGGCGTGACGGCGCGCTTCCCTGACCTCCTTCGATTCGTTGGGATCCGTCGGCGCCGTGGCCGTCTCTTCGCTGTCCGGCTCGAAAGGGTTCTCCCGCTCGCCCACCTTCCCTTGTGCCCATCGCTCCATCTTCTTCTCGTACATGTCGATCGCCAGACTCGCCTTCATCATCTCGCCGGCGAAACGGATCTGTTTGTCCGGTGGGATCAGCGGCCGGAGTTCCTCCGCCGTGCGGCTCATGAACTCCCGCAGCGCCGGAAGCGTCGGCCGGCTCAACTCGGCCCATCGCTTGCCCGATTCCGGCGTGAAGCGCCCCTGGTTTTCCATGAGTGTTTCGAAGGCGTACTCGAAGAACTGCTGCCCTTGCCTGCCGCTCGTATGGGCCAGTCGCATAAGGTTCCGGGCGATCTTCTCGGCGGCCTTCTTCTGGTCTTCTTCGTTCACGCCGTATTCGCGCGCCAGCGCTTCCCGGGCAAAGACTTTGCCCATGGCCCGGGCCATTCCGGGGGTGAACCGCACCCCCGTCTCGGTCGGGCGCATGTAGTCTTCCTCGTCCGGCTGGACGGCCGGCGGGGCGGGGGCCGCGGGCGCATCTTGCGCCTGGGCGACAGGGAACCCGGCGGTGCCGAACGCGGCGGCGATCCATAGCCATCGTGTCATAGAATGCTCCAGGGAAAGATGTCGGAACACGGACTTTCGGGTACGGCCGCGGGCCGGACGCGGCGGGGCGGCGCGCGATGGTTGCGCGAACCGCAAACGGCCGCTACTGCACAACCCCCTTGGTCAGACGCATGAATGCCGTTTCCAGGTTCACTTCCTCTTCCTTGATCTCGCGGAGCTGGAAGTTGTTATCCAGCAGCGCGCGGGCGATAAACGAGTAGTCGCGCGTTTCCCTCGCCAGCTCGACGGTGATCCGCCCGTTCTCGGGTACGGCGTTCTTGACGCCCTCGAGCCGCGATAGCAGCGAGGCGGCCAGCGACGTCTGCGACGCTACCACCACGTGGAGGCGCGTCCCGCCGCGCGCCTTGCGGGTGATCTCGCCCACGGGCCCGTGGAAGAGCAGTTCGCCTCGTTCCAGGATTCCGACGGACGAGCACAACTCCGCCAGCTCGGGCAAAATGTGCGAGCTGATCAGAATCGTCTTGCCCATCCGGTGCAGTTCCTTGAGCAGCTCCCGGATCTCGATCCTCGCCCGCGGATCGAGGCCGCTGGCCGGCTCGTCCAGCAGCAGCACCTTCGGATCGTGCAGCAGGACCCGCGCGATCGACAGCCGCTGCTTCATCCCGCGCGACAGGGAGTCCACCAGAGCATCCCGCTTATACGTCAGGTCCGTCAGCTCGAGCACGTCGCCGACGATCCGCGTCCGGGCGTCGCCTGTGATGCCGTAGGCTGAGGCGAAGAACTCCAGGTACTCCTGCACCACCATGTCCTCGTACGCCCCGAAGAAGTCCGGAACATACCCGATCAGCGGGCGGACCTTCCGCGACTCGTACCCGACGACGTGGCCGCAGACGCGGGCCTCGCCCCACGTGGGCTGCAGCAGCGTGGCCAGGATGCGGATCGTCGTCGTCTTGCCCGCCCCGTTCGGCCCGATGTACCCGAAGCACTCGCCCTCCTCGATGGCCAGGTGCAGGTTGTTCAGCGCGACAAGCTCGCCGTACCGCTTCGTCAGGTTGATCGTTTCGATGACCACGCCGCCGGCCCTCACCGCCCCTGCACGCACGCGGGCGGGTACCACCCGGTTCATTCTACCGCAGGCAGGGGGCAGGGGGCAGG
>CAZMVY010000271.1:4229-4896 GCA_964569765.1 uncultured Planctomycetales bacterium | reverse complement strand
TAAACCGGGGACTTGGGCATGGCACCCAACGCCGCGGGAATTGTCACGCACCCCGGACGAACGGCAAATGTCGAGACGCCCGGATCGCGGCGCATCCCTATCCGCATTTCGGCGGTCGATTGGGTCCGTTGAAACAGTTCTGGAACAGGCCGAAATCGCCCAGATCGACGTCGGAATCGGCATCGAAGTCGGCCCGGTTACAGCCCGGTCCGAGAGGCGGCCGGTTCGGCCCGTTGAAACACGCCTGGAATAACTGAAAGTCCTGCACGTCCACGTCGCTGTCGCCGTCCAGATCCTGGCGGAGCGTCTGGGCGCTGCGGGCACATCCCCTCGGGTCCACGAGAACGCCCGGCGGCGTCCCCGGACACTCGTCGCACGCGTCGCCGACCCAATCGCCGTCGCTGTCCGCCTGGTCCGGATTGAACTTGCTCAGGCAGTTGTCGCACACATCGCCCACGCCGTCACCGTCCGCATCCGCCTGCTCCGAATTGGCCAGCCTCGGGCAGTTGTCGCAGGCATCGCCCAAGCCGTCGGCGTCGGTGTCTCGCTGATCCGGGTTGACGACGAGCGGGCAGTTGTCGCAGGCATCCCCCACGCCGTCGCCGTCAGCGTCCGCCTGGTCCGAATTCTCCACATGCCTGCAATTGTCGCAGGCATCGCCTACGCC
>CAZMVY010000271.1:978-4219 GCA_964569765.1 uncultured Planctomycetales bacterium | reverse complement strand
TCCTCGGTTTTTTATTGATGCGTGAAGCGTTCAATGCTACAATTGAAAAAATAGCCGCCGAAAGCAGGCGGCGTTGCTTTTTCGAGGATTTTTATGAGAAACCGCGCCCGGACCATCGCCGCATTGCTGATCCTGCTTTCATGGGGAATAACCGGCTGTGTTAACCCTTCCGCGGAGCATACGCCGCCGCTTTCGCCCACGCCGTCGCCGTCTGCGTCCGCCTGGTCCGTATTCTCCAGATGCCTGCAATTGTCGCAGGCATCGCCTACGCCGTCGCTGTCCCAGTCCTCCTCGTCGGGGTTCGCCACGAGCGGGCAGTTGTCGCAGGCGTCGCCCACGCCATCGCCGTCCGTATCGGTTTGATCGGGATTCGGCACCCACGGGCAGTTGTCGCGGACGTCCGACACGCCGTCCCCGTCGGAATCCATCTGGTCGGGGTCGCAGGCATCCCCCAGACCGTCGTGGTCTGTGTCCGCCTGATCGGGATTCGGCGTCCAGCGACAGTTGTCGCACGCATTGCCTGCGCCGTCACGATCCCAGTCGGCTTGATCGGGGTTCGCCACGAGCAGGCAGTTGTCGCAGGCGTCGCCCACGCCGTCATGATCCGTATCCGCCTGATCGGGATTCGCAACGCTTCGGCAGTTGTCGCAGGCATCGCCCACGCCGTCGCCGTCGACGTCCGCCTGATCCGGGTTGTATATGGACGGACAATTATCCTGCGAATCGGCCACGCCGTCGCAATCGGCGTCGTTTCCGGAAGAGCCGCAGTTGAAAGTATCGTAAAGTCCGGAGTACGTAACCACCTGAATCTGCCCGCTGTTCACCCGCGCATCGAGCAATGAAACGAACTGATTCCACCAGGCCGTGCTGCTGTCGTTCAGCACGGCAGGCGGCGCGTTCATGATATGATGGGTGAACAGATCCAGCCAGAGACCGTACTGGGCAACCTTGTCCAGCAACTGCGCCGTATCAAAGCGGTAATACTCCAGCCACGGACCGAACACATAGGCGGTGTGATACCAGAAGGCCGGCGGCACGGTATCAAGCTGGCAATTCCACATGAGGCGGCTGCGACCGCTCACGGGTCCGCCCGCCCGCGAGCCCGTCCAGTACTGCGGAAGCAATGACTGAAGCAGATCGCTGTCGGAGTTGCCGCGAAGCGAATTCCAGCGAAGCCCCCGGAAAGGATCGACCCCTATGGCCGTCAGCGTCGCAATCGTATTCTGATAGTCTGACCGGATCGTCGCCTCGTCCGCAACACCCAGGTCCGCGCCGGCCCATCCGTGGCTGGACACATCCCACCCGTAGGTATTCTGAAGCATGATCGCTGTGGAAACCGGAAGATATCCTGGCATGCCCTCCGCGAAGTTCTTTGTCGTACACCACAGGACGCCCGGCCAGCCCCTGCTGGTCATGTCCGGAACGGCGTGTGCATCCCCCTGAACCAGACCGTCCGTGTAAGGCCCGTCGAACCCGATCGTCACGTAGCCGCAGGGGGGGCTGGGCGCCGTCCACTCGCCGAACGTAATGCTGCACGTGGTTCCCGGCTTCGCCTTCAAATAGATGCGAAGCTTCCCTGCCGTCCCCCAGGGGCCCGGGCCGTCCAGCACGTTCCACGGGTATGTACCGAAAAACCCTCGACCGGTCCTAAGGTCATACTCCAGCGAAATCGGCGGGCGAATCCTGAGCGTGTTCCAGTGCTGGTTCTGAAGCCACCAGTTGTTACCCGGCTCGCTGCCGTCAGGCGGTTTGTAGATGTAGCATTCGTAGCGCCCGGCCCCGCTGGCCTGCGGGTGCACGTAGATTACCAGGTTGGCACAATTCTCGATTTGCTCCGGCCAGATCTTCAGATCCACCTGTCCCCGGAAGGTCTTCGGCGGGACCAGGGTCAATGCCGAGACTACGCTCGCACCGTTGCTGGCCGTCAACCTGAGTCCCTGGTTTCCCCGCACGTAATGAACGTAGTCCGGCTCGCCGACACTCCAATGCTCATCCGCCTGGAATCCGGCCAGCAACGTGTACGGAAGCGGAGCATCCTGCGCCACCGGGCCTCCGTTTCCTGCCTGGGCATTCAACGGACCCCTTGGCGCTGCCAGCACATAGACTGCGCCAACGAGACATACGCCGCGCGCGAACATCTGCGAAGACTTCACAACCAGAATCCTCCTGCTGGCGGGCGCATCCCCTCACCTGCTGCGCCTGTGCGCCAGTCCTCGCCAAACGCTCTGTGTCCCGCCTGTGGCACGAATCCACCTTCACGGCGTCGTCCGACTACGCCTTGCGGGTGACACCGGTTCGGGCCCGCCCATATCACCCAACACTATCCTGTGCAAGCCCGGTTTCTTTCACCGTAATCTCGAGTTTGTGGCCGTCAGGATCAAAGACAAACGTCCGCCACGCGCCGCCGCAAAATCGCGGCTGGATGGCCTGCGCTCCTAACGCCCGTGCCTTCCTGTACAGTTCTACCGCATCATCCACCGTAGCCGTCTCAAACGAAATCTGCTCAAGCGGCCCGGCAATATCACGGCCTGGGCCCCGCACAAGAACGAAGCCGAATGTGTCGCCGTGCGGAGCCGCAACAAGCTGCTCGCACGATTGGCCGTTCGGGCCTTGATGAGGCTCTGGACGGAACCCAAACAAGTCCCGATAAAACGCAACACTGCGGTCAAGATCCCGGACCCGCAACCGAACGTGCCTGAGTCGAAGCACGAACCCCGTCTCGACTGCCATCCGTCGCCTCCTCCGGCGTACCCGTCAACGTGCGGTCTCTCCCTCGCTGCAGCGCATTGTACCCGGTCGGCATGAACCCTCGATGAAACACGGATGATTCTTTTTTCATTTGCCTGCGAGCCCGGACGATCGCTCCGGCTGGGCCGGACTGGTCGAGATAGTCGGCAAAACGACCGCGAACTCACACCCGCCCCCCGGCACATTGCGAACCGTTACGGAGCCCCCGTGCAGTTCGGCAATGCCCTTGACGCTCGCCCGACCAAGGCCCGTTCCGGGGCCGGGCTCCCCCGCTGGCCGCAGGCACGCGAATGGCTGGAAGAGCTTCCCGACCGACTCTGCGGGAACCCCGGGGCCGGCGTCGCGTACCGTGATGCGCGACCGGTCCCCCTCCGCGGCCAGCTCGATCTGAACAGGCCGTCCGACCGGCGAGTGCCGGATCGCGTTGAGAATCAGGTTCGTCAGCATGGCGCAAAGCAGCTCCTCGTCTCCCCGAACCGTGGGCTCCGGCTCG
>CAZMVY010000271.1:0-968 GCA_964569765.1 uncultured Planctomycetales bacterium | reverse complement strand
CACCGCCGGAGGCACTAGGCGACGACGTCGTTCAGCGACACTCCGCCCGGCAGGGCGATCGGGAAACCCGCGTTCGCCCGCGCCAGGAGCAACAGACTCTCGACCGTCTGACCGAGACGGCGCATTTCGGCTTCGACGTTGGCGACGAAGCGGTCATATTCCTCGACGGTTCGCACCTCCCGGCCGAGCAACTGGGCCTCACCCAGCAGGAGCGAGATCGGGGTTCTGAGTTCATGCGAGACCTCGGCCACAAAGCGCTCCTGCGAACGGAAGCTTTTCTCAATCCGATCCAGCATCTCGTTGAGGCTGACGACCATCTGGGCGAGGTCGCCCTTCGGTGCCGGCAGGCCAAGCCCCTGACCGAGGCGATCGACCGTGAGCCGGCGGACGGCGTCGGTGATGTCGTTGATCGGGCGAAGCGCGCGGCCGGCCATGAACCACGAGCCGATCGCGACGACGACCAGACTCAGGGGAAACATCACCAGGAGGAGCCGGCGCAGACCGGCCACCGCCTGGTTCACGCGATCCAGCCGAGCGCCGACTTGAAGGGACAGCACCTCGCCGGAGGACGTCCGGCCGAAGGCGGTCAGCAGCCGGACATTGCCGACGGCGCCGGAGACCGACTTCAGTCCCTCTCCGGCGATCGTCTCGAGAACCGGCGTGGCGGATTCCTGCGCCCGCTGCGCGGCCTCATCCCAGGGAAGGTCCGTGTCCTGAAGGTTCGCCGACTTGACGAGCGTCGTGCCGTCCGCCCGGCGCAGTTGAAAGTAGTACCCGCGGAAGTGGAACGGGCTCATCTGCGGGGCCGACCCGGACACCGAGGGGGCAAGTGTCTCCATGGGCTGACGAAGGACCTGCTCCATCATCCGCGAGGCGTCCGCCCGCAGCCATTCGTCGAAATCGGCCCGCACGTCGCGCTCGCGGAGGGTCAGGACGCCCAGGAAGCTGGCCGCCTGGATCAGCCCGAA
>CAZMVY010000270.1:4544-4906 GCA_964569765.1 uncultured Planctomycetales bacterium | reverse complement strand
GGCCGAGGGAAAGGCGGCGGCATGACCAGGGCGGAGATGATCGAACTCGCGCGGGAGCGGGCGCACTGGTGGGGTTTCGCTCAGCAGGTCGCGGAGGAAGTCGGGCTATTGAGTGAGATCGCCGATTGCGCCTGGTGGCGGGCGCAGTGGGAGGAGTTGCAGGAATGCCTGGAGCGCCTGGAACGACTGATGGCGGTATCGCATTGACGGGGCCATTTGGCCGGTCGCGGTTTCGGCCGACGCGCAACGAAACCGTACTGGCCAGTCTGATCTGGCAGCATCGGGGGCGGCAGAACCCCGTCTCGATAGCGCGGCTGCATGAGATAACTGGATTCGGCGAGCGCGCGATCAAGGACATCGTC
>CAZMVY010000270.1:0-4534 GCA_964569765.1 uncultured Planctomycetales bacterium | reverse complement strand
CGGTGGGCTACTACATCATCGCGGACGCCGAGGACCTGGCGGCGGCCGTGGGGCCGTACAAGGCGCAGATCCTGGCGATGTTGAGACGGCTGCGCGCGCTGGAGAGTCCCGAGGCTCTGGCGGAGTTTATGTGTCAAGGACGGAGTAAAAGTGGACCACCCGGGCGGCGCGAAAGGGGACCACCCCCGACCGGCAAGAGAGGGGCTATTCGCGTTTTTGGGCCGGCTGGAGCGGAGCCCTGCGAGGCCGGAGGCCGAGCGTTTCGGGCGCAGCGGAAGCCGGCCCAAAAACGCGGCCGCCGCACCGCCCTCCCGGCCAGTTACTTTGCCCTGTCCGCAGCCCGCTTCTGTTTGCTGGTCTTCAGCCGGTAGCTTTCCCCGTTCATCTCCAGGATGTGTACGTGGTGCGTCAACCGGTCCAGCAGCGCCCCCGTCAGCCGCTCTGATCCCAGCACCTCCGTCCATTCGGCGAACGGCAGGTTCGAGGTCACCAGCGTGGACCCGCGTTCGTAGCGCTGGCTGAAGACCTCGAACAGCATCTCCGCTCCGGCCTTGGACAGCGGCACGAATCCGAACTCGTCGACAATCAACAGTTCTTGCCTCTGCAGGTGTTTCTGGAAGCGCAGCAGCCTCTTCTCATCCCGCGCTTCCATTAACTCGTGCACCAGCGCCGCCGCCGTCGTGAATCGCACCCTCATCCCGCGCTGGCAGGCCGCCAGGCCCAGCGCCAGGGCAATGTGCGTCTTCCCCGTTCCGGAATTGCCCAGCGCCAGCACATTCTCCCGCCTGCCCACCCACTCACACCGCGCCAATTCCAGCACCAGTTTCTTGTTCAGCGATGGGATCGCCGGGAAATCGAACGTCTCCAGGCTCTTCACCACCGCAAACTTCGCCGCCTTGATCCGCCTCTCCGTCGCTTTGCGGTCCCGCTCCAGCATCTCGGCTTCCACCAGCCGCAGCAGGAATCGCTGAAAGTCCACGCCCTCTTTGGCGCACTGCTCGGCCAGCTTGGGGTACTCCCGCAGCATGGTCGGCAGCTTCAACTGCTTCAGGTAGTGCTCCAGCAGCACCTGTGGCGTCTCCATCACTCCGCCCCCGCCTGCATCAGAACCTGGTAGTCGGCCGCCCGCGTCAGCGCCACCGCCGCGGCTGGCAGGTGCGGGTAGTTTTCCAGATCCAGCTTCGGCGGCCGTTGCTCGATGGCGCACAGCACGAGGTGTTTCACCGCATCAAAGCTGATCGCCTGCAGCAACTGCGCCTGCTGGATGGCTGCGCTCACCTCCGCCAGGGAAAACGTCTCCAGCAGGCGCAGCACCTGCACGTATTCACGCCGGCCCCGCTTGCCCAGCCGGGCTTCCATCTGCCGCCGTAGTTCCGCGAACTCCGCCGGCAGCGCCCACCCCGCCAGCGGCGCCGCCTGGTCCAGCGCGTTGGTCTTCTGCTCGAGCAGCGCCAGGTAGTGCAGCGGATCGAAGATCATCTCTTCGCGGTCATAACTCCGCCGGTGCCGGGCAATCACTTCACGGCCGCAACTGATGACCACCTCCCACACAAAAGCCTTCAGCATCACCCGCTGGTGCGCGTAGCGCACCGGTACCGAATAATCATTAGTGTCGTGCCGCACCAGCGCCTGCGAGCTTGCCCGTGTGGCCCGCTTCTCACACGCTTCGTACGGCGCCGGCGGCAGAGGCAGCAGTTTCTCCCGGTCGCGCTCGAACCGCTCCGCGATCGTTTCCTTCTCGCCCCGCACCTTCCGCTCCCGCCTCTTTCGGCATTGCTCCAGCAGTTGTGCGTTCAACTCCTCCCAACTCGCCGCTCTCGGCACCGGGACCATGAAGTTCCGGCGCGCATAGCCCACCAGCCCTTCCACGTTGCCCTTGTCGTTGCCCTTGCCCGGCCGCCCGAACTTCGCCTCAAATAAGTAGTGCGACTTCAGCCGGCTGAACTCCTCGGTCGGCTTCCGCTCCCCGTCGCCGGTGATCTCAGCCACGGCGATGCCGGTGTTGTCGTACAGCATCGTCCGCGGCACTCCGCCAAAGTAGGCGAACGCCTGCGCGTGCCCCTCGCAAAACGCCTCCGTGTTCTCGGCCGGAAACGCCATCACGAAGGCATCATCGGAATGCGGCAGGTCCACGCACAGAAAGTGCGCTTTCTGCTCCACGCCATCGACCACGGCCAAGGCTTCGCCGAAGTCTGCCTGCGCGTCGCCGGGCGGATGCGTCAGCGGCACGAATACCTCCTTGTGCCGCAGTCGCGCCTCCCGCACATAGTCCTTCACGATCGTGTAGCCACCCGGGAAGGCGTGCTCTTCCTTGAGCCGATCGTAGATCCGCCGTGCCGTATGCCGTTGCTTTTTCGGCCTGGCTTCATCCTCTTCCAGGATCTGGTCCATGATGCCCAGCCACGGCCCCAGTTTCGGGCGCGCTACCGGCTTCTTCCTCTGGTATCCGGGCGGCACCGAAAATTCGAGCATCTTCCGGATCGTCTTGCGCGACAAGCCAAACTCCCGCGCCGCTTGCCGCACACTCATCCCCTCCACCTGCACCGCCCGCCGCACCCGTGCATACACTTCCACTCTGTACACCTCCCAGGTGTCGCAAAAACACACCTGACCTGTATTGTTTGACTCGCTCGCCTGGAGGTGGTCTACTTTTCGACCGCCACCACCCGCCGCTCACGCGGCGGCACGTGGTCCATTATTGCTCCGCCCGTCATACTTTTTCTCACTCGTTTGCATCACGTTAGATCAGATTCATACCACTGGTGGAATTTTCCACTTGACACCAAGACACCGGTAGCCCATACTACTCTCGTGGCACAAGCAAAGCACGACATAGAGACAGTAGCACAACCCGCCGAGAAGGATTTCGAGCAGATCACCGTCCGCGTACCGCCGGACTGGAAGCGCGACCTGGATGTCTGGCTCGCGCAAAAGCGCGTGACGCTCCGGGCGGCGACCATCGTTGGGTTGTCCCTTCTGGCCAATCAGCGCATTCCCGAGGGGATCGAGATCCCCTCCTCCCGGGGATGAACCGAGGCCGGCTCTCAGTATATGCCGCCCGTCAAGGGAGTCAAGCGATGAGACGTATGGTACTGCGCCGACTTACCCCGCTCCGCCGCCTGACGCGGCTCCATCCCAGGGCGCGGCGCCCACGCCGCGGAGTGGTGCGAGATCCAGAGTACCTGTCCTGGCTGCACACGCAGCCGTGCATCGTGACCGGACGGCGCGGCGTCCAGGCGCACCACGTCGACCGGCCGCGCAACGACCGCCGGTCGGTGCCGGTGATCCCCGAGATGCACGTGCACACGCCGTTCTCGGTGCATGGCGGCGGAGGCCGGCGCCGGTTCGAGGAGCGCTGGTCGGTGGACTTCGAGGCCGAAATCCGGCGGCTGAACCAGAAGTACGAGAGCGAAGTGCTTGGGAGGGTTGCGTGAGGTTTCCTGAGTTCGAGAAATTCCAGGCCGATCTACTGAAGGAAGTCGTCGGCATGGGCGACACGAAGGGCCGGGAGTACGCGAACGATGCGGACAGGTTTGCCAACTTCCGCAGGCTCGCCACTCAACTCGGATTGCCTGATGTCGCGATTGCCTGGGTCTACACGGTGAAGCACCTGGACGCCATCGGCAACTACGTGAAGGACGGAAAGAGCCACAGCGCGGAGCCGATCTGCGGCCGGATCGTGGACGCGATCACCTACCTCACACTGATCGCCGGCATGATCCATGAAGGCACCGAAGGCAACATCGGGCGCCAACAGCCGTTCGAGTACGATCCGACGCCGAGAACGGTGAAGGGCGGAGCCGCGTAGGATGCCGACCACCGAGCCAACCCCGGAGAACCTGGCCGCCGCGCGGGAGCTCTGCCACGCCTTCGACCTGGCGATGGACAGTGGCAGCAGGCCGGTTCAGTCCTTCGGCATCATCCTGGCGTCGCGGATCAGGGGTCTGCTCGCCGGAGACGTGACGCCTCCAGCCATTCCGCTCGATGTACTCTCCGGGCTGGCGGCGGCCGTCGAGCAGATCGAGGAATCGTAGCCATGCCCGCCACCGCCTACATTGACGTCGGAGAACCGGAACCGATCAGCGCGGACGGATATATCCCGAGAGTCCTTCCGGCCGGCTGGCGGAAGCTGGAGAGTGGTTACGACGGTGCAGTTTTCGAGTACTCCGGCATCCGGGGCTACATGACGGTGATCTTGAGCACCGCCCGCGAACGCGATGGGAGGAAATGGCTGCATGTTTCGGTAGCACATCCGGAGAAGATCCCCAGTTGGGATACGCTGAAGACGGTCAAGACAATCTTCATCGGTCGGAACCGTGTCGCGCTCCAGGTTCTTCCGAGTGAAACCGAATACGTGAATCACCATCCTTTCTGTCTTCACCTCTTCACTTGCCTCGATGGGAACGTGACTCCGGACTTCACGAGAGGCAGGGGAACGCTCTGATGCCCGCCCCCGCCTTGGCCCTCCAGTTCGGTATGCTTCTTCCTCAGGAGGCAGCAGACTTGGCACGACGAAGGTTGCAGCAGCAGGGGG
>CAZMVY010000269.1:0-4908 GCA_964569765.1 uncultured Planctomycetales bacterium | reverse complement strand
CCGCGACGCCTCTCATCCAGCAGACGCGAGACCGTGCCATGGCCCTCCACGCGGGGCACCGGCTCGATGATGACTCTTCTCAAACCGTTGGTAGACACGAGGGTATTCCTCCGATCTCGATCAGTCGTATTTGATCAGTTGGTACGGCAGATTCACGGGCTTGTCCGACAGGAGTGCCACGAGGGCCTCCCACAGTGTGTCCGCCGGCGGCGGGCAGCCGGGCAGAAAGTAGTCGATCTTCACGACCTCATGGCACGGGTACACCTTGTTGAGCAGCAGCGGGATCTCCGGATCATTGGGGATCTTCCCATCCGGATTGTACACAGTCGGCCCGTTCAGGTAGGCCTCGTCGAGGCATTCCTTCAGGGGGATCGCGTTCCGCAGCGCCGGGAGGCCGCCCATGATGGCGCACTCACCCACGGAGATCAGAATGTCGCAGTGCTTACGGAAGTCCTGCAACACGTGCACGTTCTCTTCGTTGCAGCACCCGCCCTCGATCAGACCGATGCGGCAGCGGCCGGTGAACTTTTTGATATCGTCCACCGGCGACTTGTCGAACTGGACCAGCTCGACGAGCTTGAGAATCCGATCGTCAATGTCAAGCAACGACATGTGGCAGCCAAAGCAGCCGGCCAGCGACGCCGTCGCGATTTTCGGTTTTTCCATATCCTGTTACTCCTCATTTCCCGGGCGTGCCGTTGCCGCCCTCGATGTCCGAGCCGATCGGCTTGCGGTCGTAGAGCCGCTGCCCGATCGGCATCGCGTAGCCCACCCGCTTGCGGAGGATGGACCCGACCGGGCAGAGCGAAGCCGCCGTGTCCGCCGCCTCGACGGAGGTTCCGCCGAGGCCCTTGTCCGAGTCGACCGCCACCTTCTTGTGCGGCCCGCGGCCGACGAACCCGAACGCACCCTTGCCGTCCAGGTCCCGAGACGCGCGAACGCATCGGGCGCACAGCACGCACCGGTTGTGATCGATCAGAATGTCCTTATGGGACGCATCCACCTCGCGCTTCGGGAACAGGTACGGATACTTCGGCGCCAGGATTCCGAAGCGATAGGCCAGCGCCTGAAGCTCGCAGTTCCCGCTCTTCTCGCAGAAGGGGCAGAAGTGGTTCCCTTCCACGAAGAGCATCTCGATCAGATTCCGCCGGTAGTGCTGCAGCTTCGCCGTGTTGTTCTCCACGACCGCTCCTTCCGCGATCGGCTGCGTGCATGCCGACTGCGGCCGGCCGTTGACCATCACCGTGCACACCCGGCAACTGCCGAACGGAACGAGTTCCTTGCAGTGGCACAGCCGGGGGATGTAGATGCCCGCCTCCTCCGCCGCCTGCATGATCGTCTGGCCCGGGCGGCCCTTGATCTCCACGCCATCAATCGTAAACGTGATTGTCGCGCTCATTCTTCGATTCCTCTCAACTCAGTATTCCTGATGAAGGGACGCCCGGCCGGCAATCCGCTCGGCGTCGCTCACAGCCGCGTGGAGTTCAAACGTCGGTTGCAGGCCGTCCACGTTCGGCCGCACCAGCGCCTCATACACAGGCCGAAAGTTCTTCAGCGTGGTCAGGACGGGATTCGCCGACGTCTGCCCGAGGCCGCAACGACTCGTCGTCTTGATCGTCTCGCCCAGGTCCTGGAGGTAGTCGAGGTCGGCCGGTTCGCCCTTGCCGGCGATGATCCGGCTCAGGCGCTCCTTCAGGAGGACGTTGCCGACCCGGCACGGCGTGCAGTAGCCGCAGCTCTCGTCAATGAAGAACTCCATGAACTGTTCGGCGACCTTCAACACATTGCGGTCGGGGCCGAACACCATGATCGACCCACCGGTAGCCAGGTCGTCGTAACAGATGATGCGCCCGAAGTCCTTCGGCCCGACCATCTGGCCGCTCGGGCCGCCCACCTGTACCGCGGCGGCATCCTCCGCCCCTACCATTTTCAGCACGTCGGCCAGCGTGATCCCGAACGGCACTTCGTAGACGCCCGGGCTCTTGCAGTCCCCGGAGATGCTCAGCAGCTTGGTACCGGGGCTGCCCTTCGAGCCGAGCTGGGCGAACCAACCCGCGCCTTTTTCGAGGATCCGCGCCACGCAACAGAGCGTCTCGACGTTGTTCACCACGGTCGGCAAGCCGAGGTAGCCCTTCTGCGCGGGGAAGGGCGGGCGGTTCTTCGGATCGCCCCGGAGTCCCTCGCAGGAGCTGATCAGCGCCGTCTCCTCGCCGCAGACGTAGGCCCCCGCGCCCATCTGGATACGGATGTCGAAATGGAACCCCGCCTTGCCACAGACATTCTGGCCGAGCAGCCCGTTCTTGCGCCGTTCCGCCAGTACGTGTTCGAGCAGGGCCCGCAGGTACGCATATTCGCCGCGGAGATACAGGATGCCGGTGTCGCTGCCGATCGCATAGCCCGCGATGGTCATCCCCTCGAAGAGCAGATCCGGGCACTCCGTCAGGATCACGCGGTCCTTAAACGTGCCCGGTTCGCCCTCGTCGGCGTTGCAGATGACGTAGCGTTTCTTCCCCGGTGCAGCGCGGCAGAACTCCCACTTCATGCCGGTCGGGAAGCCCGCGCCGCCGCGGCCCCGGAGCCGCGCCGACTTCATGTCACCGATGACCTCCGTCGGGGTCATCGCCACCGCCTTTCGCAGCGCCTCGCCCGAAGGGAACGGTGCGAAGATCACCGGACCGCGCGTGCCGATGTTGTTCATCACCATCGCATGCACAAGGTGATGTGCGTTATTGCCATCGCCCAGCTTCTCGACCAGGCGGTCGGGGTCGGCATTCTCCCGCAGCCGCCGGACGATCGCGCGGGCGCGGTCGCTCGTGAGATTCGTGACGACGACATCGTTCACCAGCGCGGCCGGGGCCTGGTCGGACATGCCGATGCACGGCGTGTACTCCAGCGTGAACTTCCCGTCGGCCGTCGTCTCCCCGAAGCCGATGCCCAGTTCCTCGGAGAAGGCCCGCGCCACGCGGTCCATGCCGTTCATCTGGTCGATCACATCGTTGCACACCCGGATCACGATCTTGCCCTTCGTGCGGTCCGAAAAGAACGCGTTGAAGGAGACGACGCTTTCCACCTCCACGCGGTGCGTGGAGACCTCCCGGGCAATTGCGTCCATCGCGGCGCCGGAAACGCCGCCGAATCTGCTCTGCACGTCCCGGACGATGTCCATCATCCGGGTACGATCGCGACCGTACGCCTCGCAGATCCGCCGGACGGCCATTTCGACAGTCTCGCTCATGTAATACCTCAACTGTGTTTCGTGCCAACACTTCCGCCGGATCGATCCGCCACATACTGAGTCTCGACCGGGGATTCTCCACTCTGTGTGCCCGCCTCGCCGCGGGGCGGACGTTCGGGAACCGCATCCGAGGGCGCCACCGGCAATCGTATGGTCACGGCGGTCCCCTTGCCAAGCTCGCTGCGCACCTCGATCCGGCCCTTCATCATCTGCACCATCGATCGCACAATCGTCATACCCAGCCCTGTGCCTGGCAGACCGGTCTGCCGCGCCTGCTTCGACCGGAAGAATTCCTCGCCGATCCGCGGGAGATCCTCCTTTGCGATCCCGATCCCGGTGTCACGGACCTCCATCACAAAGGTCCCCTCCTCCGCACGCATTGCGACGGTCACGGTCCCGCCGCCGGGGGTGTACTTGATTGCGTTCGACAGCAGGTTCTCCGCGACCGTCACCCAGGCGCCGGGTTCAACGCAGACCTGCGGCAGCGGGCCGGCAACCTCGAGCCGCCAGGAGAGCCCCTTCTCCTTCGCAAGCAGTTCCTGCGCCTCCAGCACCGGGCGCAGCCGTTCCAGCGGGTCGATCCATTCGCATTCCGGCTGCCGCGTCACATCGCGCACGCGCGACAGCATGAGCAGGTTGCTCAGCAGCCGAAGAAGTTCGTCTCCGCGGGTGATTGCCCGCTCGATCCGCGAGCGGGAGGCCGGCGGCAGATCCGGCACCTCGATGAGAAGTGCGCGCAACAGGCTCTGCTGTGCCGCCACCGGCGCCTTGAGATCATGAGAAACCTGCCGGAAGTACTGCGTCTTGGCCAGGTCGGCGCGGCGCAAGGACTCGTTGGCCTGTTCCAGCTCCAGGGCGCGATCCGCCAGTTCCGCCTGCAACCGAAGCACCTCGCGCTCGCGGGCGCGCAGTGTGCTCGCGATGCGCGTGCCCAGAAAGACCGCAATGATCAGGGCGCTGCCGAAAGCCGACAGGGTTCCCGCGACGTAACGCGGATCCCGGTAGTATGCGTCGAGCGTCCAGAGGTCGGCGTGCGGCACCCAGCCCTTCATCTCCGCAAACACCAGGACGCTGAACAGGAAGATCGCCAGGGCCGCCACGCCAAATACCTCGCGTACGGGCAGCAGCAGCGTGGCGACGACCATGTGAAACACGTAATACACGAAAAACGGGTTCTCGATCCCGCCGGACAGATGCAGCACAACCGTCAGCGCAATCAGGTCGAGCAGAATCTGCCCCATCGCGGCAGCCGGGGCACGCTCCGCGAGCACATCCGGCTGCGCCTCGCGGATGTGCCGCTCGAGAAACCAGAACACCCAGTTGTAGACAAGGATGGCCGCGCCCGCCGCCGCAATCAGAATCCCCGAAACGCTCCCGACAGGAACCCGGTACAGAATGACTCCGACGGCCCACACCGCCGCTCCGAAGCACCACCGCACGCGAATGAGCCATCGCAGCCGCGCGATGAGTTCCTCACGCTCAAGAGGGATCGGATTGGCTGTCGCGGACGTCATACGACGGATTCTCCGTTGCGTCGCGGCGGCGACGCATTCCCTCCAAAGACGCCTGATCGTGTCTGCCAGAGGCTCCTCAGCCGGGAAGACCGAGGGCCGGCCGGATCCCGGATGGCATCCAAAGCATATCGTATGCGGCGCTGTGTTCAACAGGTCTCA
>CAZMVY010000268.1:3211-4919 GCA_964569765.1 uncultured Planctomycetales bacterium | reverse complement strand
CGCACAGGGCTGCTCGCCCATGGCCCAGAGGATACCGCCCAGGAGGTGTCTGGTCAGGATCGGGTCCTTGTACTGCGGGATGTTGTGGCCGAGGGCGGTGTAGAACTCGCGGCCGCCGTCGAACGTGTGGTACCAGGCGATGGGCATGGCATCGCCGAAGCGGTTGCCGGGGTAGATACCTTTCTGAGGGTCATTGAGTTTCGCAGGATCAACGACCAGCAGCGGTTTGATGTCTTTGCTGAAGTTGTCGTGGTAGTAGCACTCGTCGGGTCCCCAGGTGAACGTGGCTGGCAGGTCGCATGTGGCGGGGTGCCTCGGGTCGACGACGCGGACGGTGAAGGTCTGCTGCTTCGGATGGCGTTTGAACCGGGCACCGAGAACTGAGCAGTAGTAATCCCACTTGCGCTCGGAGCCTGAGGCGGAGTGGATGCCCACGAAGCCGCCGCCGGCCCGGATGTAGCGTTGGAAGGCCGCGCGCTGCGCGTCATTCTCGAAGGCCTCGTTATTGCTGTTGGCGAAGATGAGGGCCTTGTACTGCTTGAGGTTCTCGTCGGTGAAGACCTTGGGGTCGTCGGAGACGTCGACCGCGAAGCCGTTCTCCCGGCCCATCTTCCGGATGGCCTCGACGCCGGCCTTGATATTGTCGTGAACATAGCCCTTGCCGTCGGGCGTGTAGTTGCGGGTGTAAACGAGCACCTTCTTCTGGGCCCCGTGGCACCAAGCGGCGACAGAGAGCAGTACTGGCATGAGAACACATGACATGCGGGTTGCGGACATCACTTCCTCCGTGCGCGGGCGACCTGCGCGGATGCGGAGGCGACCGATCCGTGCGCAGCCCGCCTCCGGATGCTACGGTATTCCCCGGCCGGGCGCCCGTCAACCCGTCGGCGTGCCTCGCCAACGGTTGAGCGCCCGCCCCGGATCACCGGGCCACTTCGTAGCGCAACCAGACGAGCCCGCCGTCGAACTCGTCCGCGTGGGTCAGCTTGAGCGCAACGGCGCCGGCTGGCGAGTCCGGGCGGGGCCCGCGGAAGAGCGAATTCACCGTAGCGCCGCCGACGAGCGTCGGGTGGATGAGCACGCTGACCTCGCTGACGAGGCCGGCCCGCAGGAGCACGCCGTTCAGCGTGCCGCCGCTGTCCACGCGGACGACCTTTACGCCGTAGCGGGCGTTGAGTTCCTCCAGTGCGGCTCGCAGATCCACATGGTCGTCGCCGGCGACGATGTAGTCCACGTGGCGTTTGCGGAGGTAGTCGAAGTAGTCCTCCGGCGTTGTCTTCGAGCACAGCGCCACCATCGTCCGCCAGTACGGCTGCGCCCGCAGGTAGTGCCAATGGCGGATGCGGCCCCGGCTGTCGGGCACGGCGAGCAACGGCCGCGGGTCGTTGGGGTCGATGTGCGGAGGTTCGAAGGCCCGCTCATCTTCCGGCGGAATCGGCTCCATCGGACTGAGGATCGTCTCGGCCCCCGCGAGCGTCGCATCCTCCTTGAACCGTCCGGCCAGCTCGTAGTACCTGCCGATATCGGGCACGAAGCCGTCGATGCGGCCGTCGAGGCTGACGGCGTTATGCAGGATTACGCGTGGGAGCATGTTAAGTCCTCCGTCTTGTCCGTTTCGCGGCCACCGGGGCACTTCGGACCATCGCGCGGGCTTGGGGCTCCGCCTTGCGGCCGGGACGAGCCCGGTAGGGTACGCTATTGCGTACCA
>CAZMVY010000268.1:0-3111 GCA_964569765.1 uncultured Planctomycetales bacterium | reverse complement strand
TTCGCCTGGCGCGTGGTGCGGTCCATTGGTGCGCGGGCGCGCACCCTACGGGGCTATCCATTCGTGCTCATCCCGAAGCCGGGTAGGGTACGCTATTGCGTACCATTCGCCTGGCGCGTGGTGCGGTCCATTGGTGCGCGGGCGCGCACCCTACGGGGCTTGCTTGCGCTGCGCGTTCTGTCCGCTCAGCCCGCTTGGATTCGGCGGGTCCTGGGGTCGTACACCTGCCGCCTGCAGGTTTCGTGCGCGGCGGCGGCCATGATCGTGGCCACTGCGTGCTGGTGGCCGGCTTCGATGTCGGCGTTCGGGCGCTTCCGCGAGCGGATACAGTCGAGCCAGTTGCCCACGTGGTTATCGCCCCGCTCGGGCTGGATCGTGCGAGGCTCGGCCTTCTGCCTCTCGCCCGTAGGGATATCTTCCGTGATCGTCCACTTCTCCGCGTCGAGCGTGGCCTTCGTGCCGTTGATCGTCCAGTGGCTGCCGGCGGCGTTGCCCAGGCCCATGCCCCAGTTCATCAGGAAGCCCTCCGGGTAGTCGAGCAGGGCCTGAAAGGTGTCGCCGTGCTCGCGACCATCCTTCCAGACGTACAGCCCGCCGTGGGCGACCGCGCTCTTCGGATACGTCGTGCCGAGCATCATGTTGACGCCGTCGGAGTAGTGCGCCATCCACAGGCCCGACAGCCCGTTCGTGAAGCCGCGATACAAGTGCCATCGTCGAAGAAGCCGCGGATCGAACGGCCGCTTCGGGAGGTTGAACAAGTAGGCGTCCCAATCGACGTCGGCCTCCTTGCAGTCGTCGTACGGCCGCGCCCAGCGCGGATGGTTCACGTAAACGCCCGCATCGACCCGGCTGATCGTTCCCAGCACGCCCGTGGCAATCTCTCTGCGGGCCGCCTTGAAGACGCCCTCGCTGCGGCGCTGTGTGCCGACCTGCACGATGCGCCCGGTCGAGCGGGCGAGGTCGAGGGCCTCGTTGGCCTCGGCGATGGTGAGCGACATCGGCTTCTCGACGTACACATCCTTTCCGGCCTTCATCGCCGCGATCATGATCGGCGTATGCGCGTTATCGGAGGTGGCGATTATGACGGCGTCAATATCGGGCAGCGCGAGGAGGTCGCCGAACCGGGTGAACGCCCGGGGCTCTCTGCCGAACGCCTCCCGGACCTGGGCCGCGCCCTTCCGGAGATTGATCCGCCAGACATCGCAGACGGCCGTGACCTCGACGTTGTGCGATCGCGCCAGCGAGGCCACCTGCCGGATATGCCAGTCGCGACCACGGTCGCCGGTGCCGATCACGCCGATCGAAACCCGATCATTCGCCCCGATGACCCGCGCCGGTCCGGCATGCGACGCCTGGCGGTTCATTGCGCAGCCGGCTGCGCTCAGCGCGCCGCCGATGGCCGTCTTGGCCAGGAATGCCCTTCGCGAAATCGAATCTGCGGACATGCGATGCCTCCATACGGACGAATCGCCGCGACGCCGGCGGCGCCGGGAGCGGAACCGACGAACGGGCGTTACACACCTGGGCAAAGCTACCCACGCTTGAGCAAAGCTCAAGTCTTCGTCCCGTCCGGGCGTCTCCTGCGTCCCGGCGCCCCGGGCGCTGTGGCGGTGCCGTTCCCGTCAGAACCGTGCGTCATCCTTCTGTTTCAGGGATACCTGTACACCGATTTCGTTGCCGATGCTCTTGAGTTCGCGCTGAAGCTTCGCCGTATCGACGAACGGCGGCATCTCCACCTCGATCAGCATTACATAAAGGGGATCCTTGTGCGGGATGACCTCCGTGTGCAGGTTACTGATGTTGATGCTCTGGCCGGCAAGATGCTGGGTGATGCGGTGCACGATGCCTTTGCGATCCGCGCCGTATACGTGAATTACGTAGACGGGGTAGTCGTGCGGCTCGCCGGTCGCTTCCTCCGGCAGGAGGTCGACCAGGCGGAGCCACAACCTGAACTGATCGCGGACCTTCCGCAGGCGTTCATCGAGCTGGGTGCTTGTAAGGCCCGGCGGCAGGGCCAGCATGAGCATGCAGGTAAAGTCCGGCCCGAGGCGAGCCATCTGGGAGTCCTCGATATTGCAGTCCGCCTCGAGCAGGACGCCGGAGATCGCGGCGACGATTCCGGGCTGATCCTTCCCGACGGCGGTCATCAGGGCATAATTGGCCATTGTCTGATCCTCGTCCGCAAAACAGCCAATGTACGGCGCGCGGCGCGGGGATGCAATCCGTGCGGGAACGCCCGGCGGCTGCATTGCGGGACAGGAAAGCGGCCGGCATGGGGCCGGCCGCCGGGATCCCTGTTGATCGGAGCAAGCTCCGCCGATCCTGCTCACGTGGCATCGCCGGCAGCGCCGGCCGCAAGGGGTTCTCCGGGCGCCGCGGCTTCCGCCGGTGCAGACTCGAAAACGAGCTTCTTCTCCTCGTCCTCGTTCGCGGGCTGGTGGACGGTGGCGATGACCCTGGCCTTGCCGCGGTACTCGCCGCGGAGGATCGCCTCGCTGAGCGGATCCTCGAGGTATTGTTCGATCGCTCGCCGCAGCGGGCGGGCGCCGAACTTTTCGTCGGTGCCCTTCTCGATGAGGAAGTCCTTGGCTTCCTGCGTCAGCTCGAGGTGCAGGCCCTTCTCCTGGAGCCGCTGCGCGACCTTGCCGACCTCGAGGTCCACGATCTGGCAGAGGTTCTCGTGCGTGAGCTTGCGGAAGACGACGAGCTCATCGACGCGGTTGAGGAACTCCGGCCGGAAGTACCGGTCGACCTCCGCCTTGAGGATGTTCTTCATCTTTTCGTAGCTGACTTCCTCGTCGCGACGCTCGAAGCCGAAGGTGGCCTGGTTCGTGATGCGGTCGGCGCCGATGTTGCTCGTCATGATGAGGATGACGTTCTTGAAGTCCACGTGCCGCCCGAACGAGTCGGTGAGGCGTCCTTCCTCCATAATCTGGAGGAGCATGTTGAACACGTCCGGGTGCGCCTTCTCGATCTCGTCGAGCAGGACGACGGCGTACGGGCGGCGGCGGATCCGCTCGGTGAGCTGGCCGCCCTCTTCGTAGCCGACGTAGCCCGGCGGCGCGCCGATCAGGCGGCTGACGTTGTGCTTCTCCATGTACTCGCTCATGT
>CAZMVY010000267.1:0-4985 GCA_964569765.1 uncultured Planctomycetales bacterium | reverse complement strand
GTGAGGCGTGGGGGCGATGGGGGTCAACAACCCCATCGCCGCGTTGGGGCGACGGACTTTAGCCCAAGGCGCGAGCCCTGCGGGGTCATGGGCGTCAACAACCCCAAAGCCCCGTAGGGGCGACAGACAGTAGCCCAGGGCGCGAGCCCTGGGGGGTCATTTGCCCGCATGAGTGGTCCCTCCGGATACAATCAGGGCAGGGACAAGGCCGATAGCCGAGCTTCGAGGCCGGGTATGCCCATAGACCCGCAGGAATTGACCAGCCTCCGCATTGAGAAGCCGCTCCGCTGCGGCAATTGCGGCTACAGCCTGTATACGCTGCCGATGGTGGGTCGCTGCCCCGAATGCGGAAACCGGTATAACGCCGCCGGCCGTCGCCTCGACGGGATTTTCCAACCCCAGTATAACGTCTTTCCGGGGACAGATGTCTTCACAGCCGCCTTGTGCGGCGGGATCGCGGTCGTCTTCCTTCTGAGCCTTGCGACCCGCAGACCGTTCCAGTTATGGCTCGCGCTGTGCGCGGTCCCGTTCGTAGTGATGGCCGCAATCGCCGGTTCGATCGCATGGCGAAACGTCTGTCGCTACCTCCGATTCCGCCGGATGCTACGCGACGCCGACGGCAACAATCCGTGACCCGCATGTGTCCGACGCCAAGCCGGGGCGCGGCGGAATCCGAAGCGCACGGAATCGCCCGCCGCCTTCGCCCGCGGACGTCCCGTATGCGCGATCGGCAGCGGGCTACCGGTGGCGCAGCCATCGGGCCAATTCGCGGAACCCGGGCGGCTTGCCGTACATCAGCAGGCCCACGCGAAACACCCGGCCGGCGGCCCACATGGCGATCAGCACCCACGCCGCCAGCCACAGGGGCACTGCCACCTGTTGCCACAGGGGTATCGCCGCCTCGCCGGACGTGAGCCGCAGCACCATGATGAAAGGAGTCATAGGCGGCACGAGCGACAGGATGACGGCCAGCGTCGAGTTCGGCTCATGAACAACCTGCATCCAGAACATCAGCGGGATGATGAGCAGGAGGGTCAGCGGCGCCATCAGGGGCTGTGCCTCCTTGAGCGTGTTGCACGCGGAACCCACCGCCGCGAGGATCGAGGAGATGAGCAGGTAGCCCAGCACGTAATACAGGATGAACTCGCCCACATGGCCGATCTGCACCAGGTATTGGACGTGCCGGACCGTCGCCGCCACATACCCGACGGTCGACCAGAGCACCACCAGGGTGAGGCCCACACCCGCCATCCCGAGGATTTTGCCCGCCATCAGCTCGAACGGGCTCAGTGCCGACAGCAACACTTCTACCACGCGAGAGCTTTTCTCCTCGATCACGCTGGTCAGCAGGCCCTGGCTCACCCCAAAGGCGCTCATGAACAGCAGGAACACAAATACGAACGGGGCCATCATGTTTGCCATGGTCTCGGCGGCCTGTCCCTGTCGTTCGCGAATACCGTGTTGATCGACCGGCACCGGCCGGCTCAAGGCCGCGATGCGTTCCGTGTCGATGCCCGCGTCCGCGAACCGGATCCGTTTGACGGCTTCATTGAGCAGTTGGTGGAGGCCGCGCGGGCCCTCGTTCATACCCGCGCCGCGGATACGAAGCGTGCACATGCCCTTCCCGGCGATCACCTCGGCGGGTACCTCCAGAATGCCGAAGAGCAAGCCGTTGAGCACGCGTTGTTCGAGCTCCCGGCGCTGATGGCCCGCATCGGCGGACGGGCGCACCGCCTCCAGCTCGATTTGTGGCCGGCCGATCCCGGGTTCGGCGGCGAGCCGGAGCATCTCGACGGCTACGCGGCCGGTGTGATCCACGACTGCGATGCGGATCGGGGCCCCGCGGCGGGCCGACTGCATCGTCATGCGGGCAGAGAGAAACACCATGCCGACGATGATCGCCGGCATGAGCAGAACGCCGAAGAGAAAAGCCTTGGTCTTGATCGTCTCGATGTATTCACGCCGCGCGACCGCCGCCAGTTTACGGATGTTCATGTCCGCCCCCCGTATTCGGCTGCGGTCGTAGCCGTGGTTTCGTCGGTCGTCTCCCCCGCCCGGGCGAGAAACACCTCGTGCAGCGTCGGGCGCTTCACCTCGAACCGCAGGATGCGGCACCGGCCCACGAGGGCGGCGAGCAGGTCCTGCGGGTCCGTTCCGGGCGGAAGCCGGATCTCATGGTGCCGGTTCTTCTTTTCCACCGATTGTACGGACGGCAGGCTGCTCAGGTCGGGCGGGTCTTCCTGCGTCTCCAGGATGATGGTGCGCGAGTCGGCCCCGCGAAGCACCTCACGCAGCGGCCCGTCGAGGACTTTGCGGCCCCTGTGAATGAGCAGGACCGATTCGCACAGGCGCTGCGCCTGCTCCATCATATGTGTGGACAGGAGGATCGTCCGGCCCTCGTCCCGCATGTCCAGAATCCGCCTGGAAAGCATTTCGAGGTTGATGGGATCGAGCCCGCTGAACGGCTCGTCGAGGATCAGCAGATCCGGGTCGGCGATCGTGGCGGTGAGGAACTGAAGCTTCTGCTGCATGCCCTTGGACAGCTCATCCACGCGACGGGCCGCGCACTCGCCGAGGCCCACTTCGCGCAACCGTTCCCCGATGATCCGGCGCAACCGCCGCCGCGGCACGCCCTTGATCGTGCCGAAGTACTTCAGCGTGTCGTCTACCCGCATCTTGCGGTACAGGCCTCGCTCCTCGGGCAGGTATCCCACGCGATCCTTCACCCGCCGGAGCACCGTTTCCCCGAGTACTTCGATCCGGCCCCGGTCGGGCGCGATGATGTCCATCAGCATGCGGATAGCCGTCGTCTTGCCGGCGCCGTTGGGCCCCAGCACGCCGTAGACGCGCCCGGCAGGAATGCAGAGGTCCAGATCCTGCACAGCCCGCACGGCGCCGAAGGACTTGCACACCTGTTCCATGCGTATCGCAGTGCCGTTCATCGCGGCAGCATCCCGGTACTGGGCCGGCCTCCGGCAGCCGTCCTCCGGCCGCCAGCGCTTCAATCTACGCGAAACCGTACCCTGTGGCGAGCTGGCCGGAAACTACACAGGACTGCGCCGGCGGGCCGATCGTGGCACGGAGATCGGGCTCTGGCGAAGCCATGCCAACGCAGGCCGCCGTTCGAGGGTTTCGGTCTTTGCCGCCGCTGCCGAAAGCCTGCCATTCGCGTACCCGTCGGCATGGAAATGCCGGCGCTTTGACGCCGCCGCTGCCGGGTTTCTAGAATCATATGGGTTGCGGCATCGCGCGAGGCTCTCCTGTATGCATCGACTCTTCGGCATCCTGGCGACGTCTTTATGGCTCGTGGCGATGGGCGAGCTGGTGATGCACGAGGTCTGGCCACGCTGGACCGCGCAGGATCCGCCGAAGATCATCGATCGCGCCCGGAACGAGCGCTCCCGCCGGACGCAGAGCGCGATCTACGATTCGCGCCAGCGCCTCGTGGGTCGGGTGTGGTCGCGTCTTCAGCCGACGGGCGATCAATTCCACCTCGAAACCACGATTGTGCTGACCGAGCTGGCCTCGCTGCCTCCCATCCGGATCGAAACGGCGTTCACGCTGACTGGCGACGGGACGGTGGATGACTTCGATCTGGACCTGATCGGCGTGCAGGGTCCCGACGGCAAGCCGGTCAAGATCGAGATGCGCGGAGAGAGCTACGGGCGGTACATCCCCTGCACCTTGCAGGTGGGAGTCTTTCGTCGCACATTCAAGCTTGAGTCCGCAGCGAGCCGGATTATGGGCGACGCGATCCGTCCCTTCGACGTGCTGCGCGACCTGAAGGTCGGCCAGGCCTGGCGGATGCAGGTGCTCGACCCCATCTCCGCCGTGTTCAATCAGCGGGCGACGGTCAACTCCGTCGTGGCGCGGGTCGAACGGAAGGAGACGATCCTGCACGACGGCCGCCCCGTGGACTGCTTCCTGGTCGTTGCCGGCCGCGCCCGCGCCTGGGTGGCCCCCGACGGCCGCGCCCTCGTGCAGGAGGCGGATGTCCCCGGGGTCGGACGGCTCACCATCCGCGACGAGCCGTATGACGAGGAGCAGTGGCATGAGGCGCGAAGCCGCGTCGTCGAGTGAGGACTGACCCGCATCGGAGGGCAGCGTACACCGTGGAGGCCATCCGGATTGATCATGTGACGAAGCGCTTCGGCGAGACCCTGGCGGTGAACGATCTCACGCTGAGCGTTCAACCGGGTGAACTGTTCGCCTTCCTGGGCCCGAACGGCGCCGGCAAAACGACCACGATCAAGATGATCGCCGGGCTTCTGACGCCGGACGCCGGCCGCATCGAGGTGTGCGGGTATCCCATGGGCCGCGACGGGCAACTGGCCAAGGCGCAGCTTGCCTATGTGCCGGACCTGCCGTTTCTCTACGACAAACTTACGGGTCGCGAGTTCATCGACTTCGTGGGGGCGATGTACGGTCTCGCTCCGACGGAGATCGCCGCCCGGCGCGAGCGGCTGGCCCGCCGGCTCGGCATGGGAGGTTTCCTCGATCAACTTACGGAGACCTATTCGCACGGGATGAAGCAGAAGACGGTCCTGGCCGCCGCCCTTCTGCACGAGCCGAGAGTGCTCGTGATCGACGAGCCGATGGTCGGGCTCGATCCGAGAACCGTTCGCACGGTCAAGGACCTCTTCCTGGAGCTGAAGGCCGGGGGGGCGGCGGTCTTCATGAGCACGCACACGCTGGAGGTGGCCGAGGCCGTTGCGGATCGCATCGGAATCATTCATCATGGGCGTCTGGTGGCCCACGGTACGCTCGGGGAAATCCGGGCCGAGGCGATGCGGAGCGGCACGCTCGAGGAGAGCTTCCTCGCCGTGACCGCCGACCCGGAGGACGCCCAGGCGGAGACGATACCGACCTGAATGCCGGATGAGGAAACCGCAAAGCGAGGCACAAACGACCCATGGCCCGATCCGAGCCGCAGCCGGAGCGGACGTTCGAGCAGGCCCTGGCGAAGCTGGCGGCGGGCGTGCTGG
>CAZMVY010000266.1:0-4998 GCA_964569765.1 uncultured Planctomycetales bacterium | reverse complement strand
GGTGGCGCGGCGAACGCTGGAGAAGGCGAGCCGCCGGCTCCTTGGCAGGTCGCTGCTAGAGGAAATTCGGCGTCTGAAATTTGAACGGGCCAAGGAGCTACTGGCGACCACGGGGATGTCGATGTCAGAAGTCGCTTCAGCATCAGGATTTACATCACAAAAACAACTGGCCGACATTTTCCGTAAAGAGCTTGACACCTGTCCAACTGCTTACCGCCGGCAGTCCAGGCATCCTGTGCGGCGATAGCGGGTTTGTACCGGGTCGGCCGATTGGGCGCAATCTGGGAAAAAAAAGACGCAAATCGCTCTACAACCTCAGGCCGTTGCCGTGATACACTATAGTACGAACTGGTGTGTCGGCAGGTCTCTGGCCTTCCGAGAGCCAAGCATGAGCGCGCGGGCAAGTTTCACGTAGCTTTCTTCGCGCGAGGGTTTTGGTGTCTGCCGTCTGTGTTGCCCGGAACACCGCACGAAGGATGCGGGTTCGGGGTCGCAACTCCTGATCGCGTGCGGAAGGCAGGCCGATCACATCCGTCGGCTGTTTCGGGATGGCGGGCGTGTCGTGAGCAAGTCGGCCAAAATCGGCGTCTCGATCGCGTTGATCGTTGCGGCGGTGGTCATTTACGTCGTGCGGTCACGAGGGGCGGCGAATGACATCACGAGTCGAACGAGTTTCGATGCGGTAGTGATGTGTCGCGCATGCGGGGCCCGATCGGACGTGACGCTGGAGGTGACGGACGCGCCGCCGTACAAGTGCCCGAAGTGCGGCAAGCTCGAGGCTTGGAAGCTGGTGGAGTGCCACCACTGCGGCAATGTGTTTCTGCCGGAGATCTCGGGCGACCCGCCCCGGCCGCCGATGATCCCGACTTGTCCGAAGTGCCAAAGCAACCAAGTTGGCGCGGCGATCCCAAAGCAAAAGTAAGCGGTGGCGCGATAGCGAGGACGACGATGAACGGATACCGAAAAACAAGAAACGGATTCACGCTCATCGAGCTGTTGGTCGTTGTGGCGATCATCGCGTTGCTGGTTTCCATCCTCCTGCCGTCGCTGGCGAGCGCCCGTCAGCAGGCGAAGTTCGTGCAATGCGGGTCCAACCTCCGCCAGCTCGGCATCGGCCTGACGATGTGTTACAACGAGTACAAGGCCTATCCCAACCACGACGACGGCAACGTGGTGAACGACCCAAGTCTGGCCCACTTCGGCTGGATGGCCACGTGGATCGATATTCTGTTCGTCCGCAAGTACACGCAGGACTTCAACGTCGGCTATTGCCCGTCCGACCGCAAACCGGATCCGATCAACAAGGCGCGAGGACTGGAGTGGGGGTACCGATATCCGGTGGTGCTGGCACCGGTACCCCGCGGGGGGGCGCCGACGTACGGCGCGGATTACAGTTACGCCATCAACGTGATTTTCAGCGCGTACGGCGGGGGGGTGTTTACGGGCGACATGGACTTCAGTTTCGACCGGCGGCCGAGCAACCTGGTGATGGCGACGGACGGCTGGTGGACGTGGGCGCACGGTTTCTGTGCGCAGGCGCTGCTGACCAACCGGTTTGACGATCCCTACTGGGGCTCGAACGGCGTCGCCTGGCGCCACGGGACGAGGCAGCATCCGGGAACGCAGGTTTTGTTCCGGGACTCCAGCGTCCGGCCCGCGTATGTGGACATGGCGGACCGTTACCGGTCGGGCAAGTTGCGCGGCGTGCGAACGGGCGACAAGTTCTTCTGGCGCGGCGGCGAGCACACGTTCATCCAATGGAATGTCCCGATGCCGCCGGAGAACGGCCTCGACATCAATGAGCAGTCGCGGTTCACCAAGACGACCTATCCCCTGGCTTCAGGCCACTGGGATGACAACTATGACGGCAAGAGTCCCAACGCCAGCCACCCGGAGCTGCGGGATATCGACCCGCTGTATTACACGTGCTTCCACAAATGGCCGAACACGATCAAGGTTCGCAAGGGCTGGAGGTTGAACTGAGGGGCGGGACATAGAAATAGAGAACGGCGAAGACGGAAGCAGGCCGATGCCGGCGCCATCGGGGCGTGAGGCACATGGCTTTCAGTGAGTCCAGGAGACTTCGGATCTTTTTTTGAGGAGGTGGCCGATGAAGAAGTCGCGAATGGGTTTGTCTCTGTTGTGTCTGGCGGTGGCGGGCGCCTGGTGCGCTGCGGCCGTCGCGGACGAGGTAGCCAAGCCGTGGGGCACGGTCCACAGCAACATCTACGGGACGCAGTCGTCGGCGGACCCGTCCATCAAGTTCAGTGACAAGTGGTACGCCGGGGCGGTGAAGGACTGGGAGGTTGACCTTCGCTCCGCGGAGATCGGGCTCGACCGGCTCGGCGGCCGGGGTTCGATCACCTTTGACGAGGCGGGCAATCTGTACTTCCGCAGCAGCACCGGCGGGGCGACCGGCGGTACGGCGCGGGTCGCGTCGTTCTCGCCGAAGGGCGTGCTCCGGTGGAAGGGGACGACGGACGGCTCGACACTCATCGGGCTCGGGACGTTCCGCAATACGAGCGTCGTGGTGGGCGACGGCGGGCCGAGCGGGCGTTGCTACGTGCTGGGCGTGACGGGGGCGGGTCCGGTAGCCATCGCGTTGAGCAAGGCGACGGGCGTGCAGGTCTGGGAGACGCCGATCCCATCCGCGGAGGCGGATATCACGCCGGTGCTTTATGACGGCAAGCTCTTCATCCTCGGGAACCCGGTGAGCGGCGCGACGCAGTTCTACGCCCTCGACAGCGCCACCGGCGCTGTTCTGGGCAGCAGCAGCCTCCCGGTCGGAACCGGGTCGAACGGGCAGATGACGCTGGTGCCCAATGCGTTCGGCGCGGGCAAGCACGGGCTGTATTACAACGTGGATCGCGCGATGAACGCGGTTCTGGTGGATACGACGGGCGCGAGCATTACGGCCTCGCTGGCGTGGACGGCGCCGGGCGGCAACACGGGCCGCAGCCATGTCAATTACTTCGAGAGCATCGGGCGGCTTGTGACGCACACGTATCCGGACGCGGACACGTTCCCGTTCCATGCGTGGAATCTCGACGGCACGGGGCCGGTCGGGTACCGTCCGCTCGCGGGCTGGGGCGACGGCTTCTATGACTTTGCCGCGATCGATTTCAACGGCACGGACCTGCTCGCCGGCGGGTCCGAGGGCAAGATCATCCGGTACAAGAACATCCGGACGTACGTGGAGCCGGGGCCCCCGGGGCCCGTGGTGGTTCTCTACGATTCCGAAGGGTTCGAGTCGCCCAAGTTCACGCTTGGTGCGTTGGACGGTCAGGACGGCTGGGTCGGCGCCCAATCGGGCACCGGCATCGCGCCGCAGGTTGTCGACGCAACGGGCGGCAACCAGGTTGAAGGCAATCAGGCGGTCCGGCTGGAAGTCGCCGACGTGAGCGGCGACACGTCGAGTATGGAGCGTGCCCTGGACGATGCGATCGCCGCAGGGTACACGATCATTACGGTCAGCTTCGATGTCTATCGCGAGAGTGCATCGGAGCCGAACGAGAACCTCTGGTGGTGGGCGGACGGCAACAACCCGCTCTACGGCCTCCAGTGGGATATCAACGGCACGATGCCCAACGGGTGGAACCCCGGGGCCGGGTCCGCTCCGACGATCAAGGACCGCTGGGCCAACCTTACGATGCAGTGGAACGCCTTCTCCGGCAAGGCGTCGTCCTGGTATGACGGGGTGGCGGTGGACACCGATATCACGATCACCGGGATCAATGAGTTCATCGGCTGGTATATCGGCCTTGCACACGATGCGGGCACCGGCAGCGGGCCCGAGGTGTGCTGGATCGACAATCTGGTGATTACCGGGCAGGCTCCGGGCACGCCCGGCAGCCCCGGCACGCCGGAGTCGGACGGGTACTACCAGTTCACGCCGTACTACGGCGACCAGCGATTGCTGGGCGGGCTGTACAAGAACTCCGCCGGCAAGAGCATCATGGTCCTCGGTACGCGCGGGAACAACGACCCGAACCGCGGACCGATTGTGGACTCGTTTGTGTATGCGGCCAACCTGACGGACGGCACGCTCATCACCTCGTGCCTGGACTATCAGGACAGCCCGCTGATTGTGGATAATTTCCAGATCGTGGGCGACGTGAGCGGCGTGGTGTTCGACACGGCCGGTTTTGAGGGCTACACCGTGGGCAACATGGCCGGGCAGGGCAACCCCGGCGGCACGGGCAGCCTGGATGCCAACAACTGGCAGGACGATAACTACGGGACCGGCGGTCAGGGGACTCCCGTCCAGATTGCCGCGGACCCGACGTCCGGCGGTCATGGCAATGTCGTCGTGATCCAGCCGAATGGCAGTTGCGGCGGCACGAAGGGCATCAAGGGCAAGCTTGCCATGCCGACGACCACGGACAACGTGGTGACGGTAAGCTGGGACCAGTATCGCGGCGACCTGACCGACAACGTCTGGTACGATGCGCAGGAAACCGCCTGGTACGCCATGCAGTGGGATTCGAACAAGAGCATCAACGCGGTGGGCAATGGCGGGCCGTGGGTTCCGCTGACGGCCGGCACGTGGCAGCACATCGAGTACGCGATCGACCTGATCAACCAGAGCGTGACCGTCACAGTGGACGGGAGCGAGACGGCAACCGCGTTCATCGATCCGGCGAACTTCATGTCGGCGGTGTACGGATGGTCTTGGCGGCAGGAGGCGACGTCGGCGTCGTCCAACGTCCCGGAGAGTCCGCAGATCTTCGCGTTCGACACGGGAATGGTGGACTGGTTCTATGACACGCACGGCGGTCCGCAGATGGGGCCGCTGACGCCGGGTGTCGCGCCGCAGCACATCTACTACACGAACCGGGAAAACGGCAAGCTGGTCGCGATCGGTCCGGCGTGCAACAAGCCGCCGCAGGATCTCGACGGGGACAATGACGTCGACCTGGCGGACTTCAATGCCTTCCAGGCCTGTTTCAACGGTCCGAACCGGCCGGCCAAGGGTCCGAGCGCTGCGGGATGCGCCGG
>CAZMVY010000265.1:0-5027 GCA_964569765.1 uncultured Planctomycetales bacterium | reverse complement strand
GCTATCGCGATCTGTTGCCGCGTTCGCGCGCCCGCGGCCCCATTGACGCGTGATCGAGTCGAAGGACCTCGCCGTCGTTCGCCTCGTTTCCGCGTTCGCGAGAACGCGGCCCCATTGAAGCGACGACGCCGCGGAGGCCAGGAACCGGACCTTCTCCGTTTCCGCGTTCGCGAGAACGCGGCCCCATTGAAGCTGGCCGTTCATCGCGAGCAGGCGTGTGTCGTAGCGAAGAGGCGGTCAATGGACCGCCCTACGGGTTTCCGCGTTCGCGAGAACGCGGCCCTATTAAACGCCCATCGCTGCGCCTCCGCGCCTCTGCGTGAGCCAGCTCCCAGTTACGCCCCCCGAGCTTATTCCACTACCTCGTAGGCAACCTTGTTCAGCACCACGACGATCCGTTCGCCGACGGCGAGGTACTTCGCGAGTTCCGGCGCGTCGCGCAGGAGCTTGAAATACTCGTCCGAGTAGGCCTTGACCTTCTTCGTCTCGGCCTTGCCGTCGTATTCACTGTCGGTCCACCGACCATGGTCGAGGTAAAACGTCTTGGTCCCCGCAACCCGAATGGGGCTTTCCTGCGGACCCGATGACGCCGTGCGCGTGCCGCCGCCCGGCCTCATCTCAGCGGCGCCGCCGAAACCTCCGATCACGAATCCGCCGGTCTCTGCGGGCGCGGCGCGTTGCATCGCCAGCGCCTCCACGGAGCCGCGCACCGCGACCTGTCCGCGCGACTCGCGTGCGTAGTTACCCGCGCTCTTCATCGCGCCGAACGTCGCGCTGTCCTGCGCGACGTAGTCGTACATGACTCGCGCCGCCGGCTGGGCCGGGGGACCGCCGGCGCCCGCCACGCCCGTCGAGTCCTCGACGACCAGGTACGAGGTGTACGGCGTGATGATCCCGTAGCGCCGGGCGAGCCGCACGATCTCGTCCTTGAGTTCCTTCGTCTCGCCGTGCAGGCGGATCTCGTCCATCAGGTAGCCGGTCTTTCGCGTCGCCCAGAGGCGCGGCAGGAAGTCATTGTCGGTCAGGCCCTCCGCAAACGTCGTCTGGAAGGCCCAGCTCAGGCGCTCGCCCGCGCGCTTGCCGTGGACGGCGACGGCGTGCCGGCCCGGCTTGCGGTACCGTCCGACCACGATGAGTTCGCCGCCGTGGAACAGGTCGGGCAACTGCTTCGGGTACACGTCAAACGCGTCGGCGTCGCCGAGGCGCAGCTCGATATCGCTCAGCACCGGGTCGGAAACCTTCTTGAAGAAGCTCGAGACCTTGACCTCGATGTCCTCCTTCTCGTCGATGTACTCGCGGGCGCCGCGGTTCTCCTCGGCGAGGCGATCGAGGAGCTTCGCGTTCAGATCGTGCCCGACGCCGAAGACGAAGAGCCGGCACCGGCCCTCGTTCGCGTTCTTGACGTTGGCCTGGATCCTCGCCGGGTCGCGCTCGCCGACGGTGGGCTCGCCGTCGGTGATGAAGACGATCATGTACGGGCGGTCGCTCTTCGCCTGCGCGCCGGCCTTGACCGCCGCCAGGAGGGCCTCGTTGATGCTGGTGCCGCCGGCCGCCTCGACACGCTGGACCTCGGCCCTGGCCGCTTCGACGTTATCCCGTGTGGCCGGCACGAGCGAGTCGCGGAACGGGCGCGTTTCGGTGGCGAACGAGATGATGTTGAATCGGTCTTCGGGCCGGAGGCTGGACAGACAGAACGTCATGGCGCGTTTGGCCTGTGCGATCTTTTCGCCGGCCATGCTGCCGGAGGTGTCGAAAACGAAACAGACGTCTTTCGGGACGATCGTTCCGGATTCGACCTCGATCGGCGGCGCGATCCGTGCCATGAAGAAGCCGTCTTCGCCGGCGGGGCGGACGCTCAGCAGCGACAGCCCGAACTCCTTCTCGCTCATCTGATACTGCACGAGGAAATCCCGATCGGGCCTCACGTGATGCGCCTCGAAGCCGACGCGGGCCTGGCGGTCGTCCGGCCGGCTTACGGTCGCGTTGTGAGAAGGGCAGAAGACCGACTGGAGCGGGATCGCGCTGCGGATGTGTACGACGATCGTGACGTCCTCAATGTCCTTCGCGCTGAACTTCTCCGTGTTGAGCGGGTAGCGGTAGGTGGCGAGGCCGTCGCTCACGGGGATCGTCTCGTCGTATTGCAGCGCGATCCGCACGTCGCCGTTCGCAGGAATCGGAAAGACACGCGCGCGGTATACCCGCCCCCCGACGTACTCCAGCAGCGCGGGGTCTCGCATCTTACGAACGATGTCCTCGTAGGTCGCGCGGGCCTTCTCGGCATCAAGCACCTCGCCGTGGACCTCCTTGCCGTTCATCCACATGGAGAACTTCTGGACGGAGGCCGTCTCGGGAAGCGGGAAGAGGTACGTGCCCTCCATCTGCTGGTTGTTCGGGTTGTGGAAGACCTGGTCGATCTTCGTGGTACCGACCGTGTCGCGAATGTCGCACGTGACGTTGTGGTTCTTCACCTCCAGCGGCATGTACACCAGCCGCGGCGGAAGGGGGCGAGGCCGCGGGCCGGGGACGATGACGTGCGGCGGCCGGTCAACGACGATGAAGCCATCCGCCTGAACCGGCGCAGTCCATACGGCCGCCACCAGCCACGCGGGGACCGATGCGAAAACGATTCGGTTTGTTGACATGGTCGACTCCTGATATCGCCGACGGGGCCGTCCGCCGGCCTTGGTTCAGCAGCTTAGACGCAGCCGACGGCCGGCGGTTCCTCTGAACGCACCGCATGCCCGTGCCGGGGTTCCTTTTCCGGACCGGCTCAGACACGGCCGCCGCCGGACCGCAGCTCTCGAACCGCCGAGCGTCCGAGTACGAGCCGATTTGCCGGCGGCACACGGACCGTCCGCTGTTGTGTCAAGCAGGCGGAACCCGGCGCCGATACCAGAGGCGGCTACGTGCCAACGGGGAACGTCCGGTCGATGCGCGATCCGCGGGCGGAACGGCGCATCGGGGTCCTCCGGCGTGTTCGCCTTGCTCGGGGTTCAGGATTCGGATGGGGGTTTCCACGCGAGCCGTGACGACGCGGACGGCGATCGTCGCCTGCGCGGTTCTATTCGGGCGGGCGGCCCTTGCGCCCGGCCAAGGGGCAGCCGGCACATCGTCTTGCGCATCCTCGCGCCCGGCGGACGAGTTTGTCGTCGATCGGCTGGACGACGCGTCGGGCAACCCGTCCGGACTGACCCTTCGCGACGCCCTCGAACAGGCCGCTCGTGATCCGCGGGACAATCTCATCCGACTCGCTCCGGCCCTCCGTGATTCGCAGGCACGCACGATCCGCCTCGAACGGCCGCTTCTGTACTCGCCACCACAGGGCCTCCGCACCGGCCACGATAGCCTCGAAGGCGGCGCCCGCGGCCTCGCCCTCCGCGCTGGAGCCGATGTGCCCGCCCTGCTCCGTGTTCACGGGGCGACGCTGCGGCTCCGAAACGTCACCCTGGAAGGCGGACGCGAACATACCATCCTCCTCGCCGATCACGCCTCGCTCGAACTGCAAGCCTGCCGTGTTACCGGCGGCGGCGTGGGCATCGTTGCCGCAGCCGGTTCACGACTCCGGTTGCTCGACGGCCGCATCGCGGACCACAGACTGCACGGCATCGAATTGCGCGACGCGAGCTTCGCGCAAATCCAGGGGACCGTCATCGAATCGAACGCGCACGCAGGGCTCGCCGCCCTCGATCGCTGCACGGCCGATCTCGAACGATGCGTAATCCGCAACTGCGGCCAATGGGGCATTACGGCAGGCAATGACGCACGCATTCGCGCCGTCCGCGTCGAGCTCCTCTCGGCCGGATTCGCCAACGTTGACTGCGGCGAGCGCAGTACGACTGAACTGGAGGCGTGCCGCATCGCAGACAGTCCGCGATTCGGAATGCTGGCCATCGGGAGCTCCCGTCTCACCGCCCGCCGGTGCGATGTCGCCGGCAACGGCTGGCGAGGCCTCGAGCTGCAAGGCGAAGCCGCAGCCGAACTCTGCGAGTGTACCGTCGAGCGAAGCGGCCATTTCGGCATCGTTCTGTTCGGCAGATCGGCTCTGCGCATGCACGGCGGCGGCGTGCGACGAAACCGCGGCCACGGGCTGGCGATTCGCGACCGCGCGGTCGCAGAGATCTCCGACTGCCTCTTCGAAAACAACGAGTACGGCGGCGCCGGCGCACCCGATGCCGGCGACGGCGGCCGCCTGTCCGTGCGGCGATGCCTCTTTCACGCGAACGGCATGCGGCCCCTCGTCCGCGGGCCGATGCACATCGATCCGCCGGTGCCGACACCCGCGCGCATCGCGAGCGACATTGTGGTCGTCCGTACGTCGCCGCACGCGAGCGTCGATCTCTATGCCGATACCGTCGGCGAGGCGGCACGCTACCTTCGCAGCGTCACCGCGGACGCCGCCGGCGAGTTCCGTCTGCGCCTCGATGAGGTGCCCGTCGGGGAAGTGATCACCGCCGCCGCGACGACCGCCGACGGGCACACGAGCGAGTTCAATGTCATCGCCGGCCCGCTCGATGCCGCGATCCTCTCCGCCCTGCTCGCGAGGACCGGTCCCTTTTCGGACACCGCCGGCCCTCTCGATCCCTCCGCCAGCGTACAGCGGTGGCGTCGCGGCACGCGCGTCGTGTTCGTGTTTGACGAACCGCCGCCGCACCACGTCGAGGCATATGTGCGATGGTTCCTCGAAATGCTTCCCGGATGGCTGGACCGCGCTATCCAGGTGGAAGCGAGGTTCGGCAGCAGCGAGCCCCTTGTCCCGGGCGCGGCGATCGTCCCCATCCGCTACGCATCGGCGTCCGACAACCGTTTGAACGGAACCGGCGGCACTACCTTTACGCAGTGGGATGCCTCCGGCTACTTCGACGGGACCAACTCCATCGTGCTTGCGCGCCCCGAGCCCGGCGAACCGCCCTGCCCACGCGTGGCCGTTCATGAGATGTGCCACGCGCTCGGTCTCTATCCCGCCCGTGTCGGCCTTCTTTCCCGCATGCAGGGACTGCCGCCCCCCCCCGCCGGCTACATCAACGACT
>CAZMVY010000264.1:0-5087 GCA_964569765.1 uncultured Planctomycetales bacterium | reverse complement strand
GGGCAGGTGCTCGTCGACCGCACGGTGGAGGCAATCGAAGCGGCATTCCGCGCGGGGCGGTCGCCGTGAGTCGAGGGGAAGGGACGCGAACACGATACGCCGTCCTCATTCGTCGGTGGTCGTCTTCGCCGTGGCCGGCGGACCGGTCACGGAGCAGGCATTTCCCGGGGCGAGCGGCCTCACACGCGGGAGTGTCTCGCCGAACGCGTCGCATGGCCTTGTCGGTGCAAAAAAAATTGCCCGAGGCGTTGCCGTCTGGCCGGGGTGAACCAGACGGACTTTGGGGGGAGTGCCTCGGGCAGACTGTATTATACCGGCACGGTTTCGCGATGGCTACACGTTTCTTCTTTATCGTCGCGGCCTGGGCGATTACATGAAGCCGAGTTCGAGCTTCGCGGCTTCCGACATGCGGTCCGGCGTCCAGGGCGGGTCCCAGACGATCTCGACCCCGGCATCGGTCACCCCATCGATATCGCGAACCCGGGCCTCCACCTCGCCCGGGAGGCTTCCCGCCACCGGGCATGCCGGCGAGGTCAGCGTCATTGTGATGCGCACCGCCCCCGCCGGGCTGACATTGATATCGTAGACCAGCCCAAGGTCATACACGTTTACGGGGATCTCCGGGTCATACGTGCTGCGAAGCACCGCGACGACCTGTGCCTCGATAACCTGTGCCCTGAGCCGGTCGAATGGCGAATTCGCCATGGCAGCTCTCCAGCCAATTGTAGCCATCCTGCCCCGGGGCTGGTACACCATTCGGCTGGCGGAGATGCCAGAGGACTCGCGGCGGGTTATCCGTCCCGGTCGGATGGTCCACCGCCGTGGCGACCGGCCCGCCGGGCGGGCGGCATGGCCGGCTCCGAATGACCGTGCCGGGCGGCCGGAGTCGCGGACGGCGCGAGAAACCAGTCGCGTGCCGAGCGGGCTCGCATCACCTCTTTCCGTACCCGACTGATTGCAGCATGGCGGTAGCCGGTGCCGGGATGATAGAATGAGGCTCCCATCCGCACTATCGGAACGGTTGTGTTCCGGAGGTGATGTTCATGGCAGAAAGCACAGGCGATCGAACAGACGCCTCAGCCGTGCAACGACTGAACCGGCTGCTCGTCATCTTGTTCCTTGGATGGAGCGTTCTTGTGGCGGGGTCCTGGGTCTGGCATGTGGTTCAGACCGGCGGCCACGCTGGCGCACCCGGCGGCCCCGAGGGGTCGGCGGCAGTCGGGAAGGACACGGCTGACCGGCGTCTCGGCACGGTGGACCTCGGGTACGGCTTGATGTGGGCGGCAGGTACGGCGGGCCTCTGGACGGCCGGCCGGCGGTTCCGTGCCGGCGTGCTGGAGAGGAACATTGCTTTGGAGATTGCGCGCCGCAACGAGCAGGTTGCGCGGGAGTCCCGCGCAATGCTCCAGCTCGTGATGAACACGATCCCGGCGAGGGTCTTCTGGAAGGATCGCAACTCGGTTTACCTCGGCTGCAACGTTCTGTTCGCCCGGGACGCGGGGTTGAGCACGCCGGAGGAAATCATCGGCCGGACGGACTTCGAACTCGGCTGGCGCGAGCAGGCGGAGCTTTACCGGGCGGACGACCGCCTCGTGATGGAAAGCGGGATTCCCAAGCTGCGTTACGAGGAGCCGCAGACCACACCCACCGGAGACCGGATTTACCTCCGCACGAGCAAAGTGCCGCTGCGCGACGAGAACGGCCGTGTGATCGGCATCATGGGGACGTACGAGGACATTACGGAACGCAAGCTCGCGCGGGAGGCCCTCGAGCGGGAACGGGCGTTTCTCCGGCAGATCATCGACACGGCCCCTGGTTTCATCTGCGTCAAGGATGCGGAAAGCCGGTTCGTCCTGGCGAACCGGTCTCTCGCGGAGGCGTACGGGACGACCGTTGACGACCTTCTCGGCAAGAGCGATGCCGACTTCAACGCCGACCCCGAGGAAGTCGCGAAGTTCAACCGCGACGATCGCGAAGTGATCGAGACGCGCTTGCCGAAGTACATCAACGAGGAGCGCATCACGTACGCGGACGGGCAGACCCACTGGATCACGACGACCAAGATTCCCTTGGTGGACCCGGACGGAACGTGCTCCCGTCTTCTGGCTGTCTGCACCGACATCACGGAACGCAAGCGGACGGAGGAGGCGCTCGAGAAGACGGAGGCCCTGCTGACCGCCGCCATCCAGCAATCCCCATCGGGCATCCTGATCGCCGACGCCCCCGACGTGACGATCCGCGTGGCAAACCCGGCGGCGCTCGGCATTCGCGGACGCACGACCGCGCCGCTCACGGGAATCGACTACCGCGAACACTCCCGGAACTGGAAGGTCCTGCGCCCCGACGGCAGCCCCTATCCGTCCGAGGAACTGCCGTTGTCGCGGGCGGTTCTGGAAGGGGCCGTTTCCGAAAACGTCGAGGCGATCATTGTCAACGAAGACGGACGGAAGCGGTGGGTATCGGTGAATGCGGGCCCCATCCGCAACCGCGAGGGGCGCGTCACCGCCGGCATCGTCATTTTCAGCGATGTGACCGATCGCAAACAGGTTGAGGCGGAACGCGAATCCCTTCTCAGAGAACTCGAGACGAAGAACCAGGAGCTTGAGAGCCTTCTCCATGCGGCTTCGCACGATATGCGCTCGCCGCTGGTCAACATCCAGGGCTTCGTGCGGGAACTCGAAGAGGAGTGCGCCAGGCTCGCCGCCTGCCTCGCCGAGATCGACATGCCTGCTCACCTGCGGAAAACCTGCGATTCCATTTTCGGCGAAAGCATCCCGACGGCCGTGCGGTTCATCCGGACCAGCGGGGAGAAGATGAACAGCCTGATCAACGGCATGCTGAAGGTTTCCCGCAGCGGCCGGACCTTGCTCCACCTGGAATCGCTGGACATGGCGCATCTGCTTGACGCGGTCATCGCGTCGCTCAGCTTTCAGATCCGCGAAGCGTCCGCCCGGGTCGAGGTCGATCCGCTGCCGGATTGTCGCGGCGACGTCGGCCAGATCAACCAGGTGTTCACAAACCTGCTGGATAATGCGATGAAGTACCGCGATCCGGCGAGGCCTCTTCGTATACGCATAAGCGGGCGTTCGGAAGGCCGCCGCGTGGTGTACTGCGTCGAGGACAACGGCCGCGGCATCGCGCCGGAGCACCAGTCGGGCGTCTGGGATCTGTTTTATCGTCTGAACCCGCGGGAAGACGCCGAAGGGGAAGGCGTGGGGCTTACCCTTGTGCGGCGGATCGTGGAACGTCATAATGGCCAGGTCTGGCTCGAGTCTGAGCCGGGCAAGGGAAGTCGTTTCTTTGTCGCACTTCCCGCGGCGGAGTAACATGCCATGAACGCCACGATGCCCGGCCCAGGCCTGCGTGCGGTCTCTGCGGCGGTGCCTTCCGATCCGACAACCATCCTGATTGCCGAGGATGACGACGGCCACGCCGCGCTGATACGCATCCACCTCAAGGCAGCGGGTGTGGACAATCCCATCCTTCGCTTCGTGGACGGGCAGGAACTGCTCGATTTCCTGTTCTGCCGGGGCGGTGGGCCGCATCGTCAGAGCGGTCGGTCCTATCTCCTGCTTCTGGACATCCGGATGCCCAAGGTGGACGGCGTGGAGGTCCTGCGCCGGATGAAGGCCGCCCCGGAGGTCCGCAAGATCCCCGTCATTGTGCTGACCACGACGGACGATCCTCGCGTCGTCGACGAGTGCTACGCGCTGGGCTGCAGTTTATTCATCACCAAGCCGGTCGACGCCGAGGAACTCTTCGAGGCGATCCGGCGGATCGGCCTGCTCAGCCGGATTGCGGCGGCACCCCGTATCGACGGCTTCGACACGCAAAGGCCCGAAAAACCCTGACCGCCGCGGCAGATTGTCCCCTGCCGGTGCGAGGTATTCGCGGCCGCCACCCCGGCCGGGCGCGGCCTGTCGCGCCGTGAAAACCCGCCGCCGCGCCGCTGCGCCGGACGGTTACAAGGCGTTCGAGTACAATGGAGAGGGCCGGGCCGTGAGGATCGCCCCGGACCAAACGGTATACGGTGGGGTGTCCGTTACGGACCGGCTGACTGTGCCGTTCATATGGATAGTTCGGCTGGAGTTTGGCCGACTTGATGAGAACAAACGCCTCATACCCGACGAGACCAAGCGCGATGAATGCGTCCGGCAAAACGGCGTGACGACCCACGGAAAGACAATTCGCGTGCGCCGGGAGCCAACGCCCAGCCCGTCGGGCCGTCCGAGAGATCGCGTGGACTTTTTCTCAGGAGAGGGAGGTGCCCGCCTTGGGACGTCGCTGGTGTGTGATCACGACGACTACGCCCGGGTCTTTCGCTTCGAAGTATACGACGAGAACGGAACCCTTCGTGGGCTTAGGGAGGTAGACGATTACGACGCGGAGGGGATGCCTCGTTCCGTGCGGATGGTCACATCCGGGGGGGGCGGGCCTGGTGCGGATGAACGTGCCATTACCTTCCTGGCAGTGGACACAAACCCGGTTTTCGCTGATGACGTTTTTGAGTTCCGCCCGCCGCCGGGCTATGCGATCGTTGATGTGCGTCAGTCGCCCGGACGGGTGATACGGGAGGCCCAGCCGGGCGCGCCCGAAGCGGGTGAAATGGTCGGGGAGATTCTTGGCAGCTTTCAAACACGGCCGCTGGCCCCCGGGCGGCGATCGTGGGAGCTCAAGATCAAGGTTCCGACCAGCCGTCCGGCGACGCAGCCGGCCGGGGCGAGCGTGGCGACCACGCAGCCGGCGGGCGGCGGCGGGGGTTGATCTCGCAGGGCTTGACATCCGCGCGCGCGTGCATCTATTTGATTTCGGGGAGCTGCGGCGCCGCCGGGGGTGCTCGGCCGGCGGGGTGTGGAGGCACGGGGGGCCTGGGGCTGAGGCAGGCCCGGCGGAACCGCCTGCACGACGCTTGGATCGGGGCGCGCGGCGTTGCGGGCGGGGGCGGCCGTGCCGGCCTCGGGCGGAAAGGTGTTGCGATGGGAGGATACCTGTCCAACCTGTCGCGTGAGATCAATTCTGCGTCCACGGCCGTTCACGTTCTGCTGGCTTTCGGCGCCTTGGCCGTCGGGAGCGCGATCGCGTTCGGC
>CAZMVY010000263.1:2112-5132 GCA_964569765.1 uncultured Planctomycetales bacterium | reverse complement strand
TGAACGCAGGGGTATCCACCCGATGGCTGGTTGTAGATCATCGTACCAATCCCAAGGAGTTAAGGCAACCGAAATTGTCTGTTTGCAGACTGCACGCGCCGGGCTCACAGCCGAACGCCGCCGACCCCACGGCCTTCAGCCCCGGCCCGGCCTGCTCAGGACTGCTGCCCGGCCGCCCCGGCCCACTCCATCGTCAGTCGCCCCATTTGTCCGGCAGTACCGCGGCGCGGATAATGGACCGCCGATTCGACCGCGACCGACCCAGTTACGACAGGAGACCTGAGTGGACCTGACCGATAACCTCGTAATTGTCACTGGGGCGGCTCGCCGGGTCGGGCGGGAAATCGCCCTGCATCTGGCCCGCCACGGCTGCCATATCGTGGTTCATTATCGGCGGTCGTCGGCCGAGGCAGAGGACCTCGCCCGGACGATCCACGGCCTGGGCCGCCGGTGCTCGATCGTCGCTGGCGATCTCACCGATAAGGGCCTGCCTGCCCGTATTGTGGCGCACGCCCTCGCCGAATACGGCCGACTCGACGCGATCGTCAACAATGCCGCCGTCTTTGCCCCCAGCCCGATCGACACGCTTACGCCCGATCAGTTCGCTCATACGCTTCAGATCAATCTCATCGCCCCGGTGATGCTGGCCGCAGCCGCCTGGCCCCACTTCAGGCAGGCCGGCGCCGGTAAGGTCGTCAACATCGTGGACATCTACGCCGACCGACCGAGACCCGACTATATCGCGTACTGTGCGGCCAAGGCCGGGCTGGCCAACGCTACCCGGTCGCTTGCACGCGCCATGGCCCCGATCGTCCAGGTGAACGCTGTCGCCCCGGGCGTGGCCCTCTTCCCGGAGGATCTGGACACGGCCGCGCAGGAACGGATCCTCGCGAAGGTTCCGCTGGCGCGGCCTGGCTCCCCGGGGGACATTGCGACGACCGTGCGATTCCTGCTGGCCGATGCCGACTATATGACCGGACAGATCATCACCGTGGACGGCGGGCGGAGCATTACGTGGTAAGGTTCGGGGTGAGGGCTGGGAGCTTGGGATTGGAAACCGGGGGTTGGGCGCCGGGGGACGGCGATCGGGAACCGCGGGGGTGTGCCGACGAGGGCAATGCCGACGTCTGTTGCCTGCCTGTTCGATCGCAAGCGTCCGTCGCTGCGATTCCGACCCGCTCGGCCCGGGTCTGCTGTTGCCATGCCGGCCCGATCCCGGTAGAATGCCGTCTTCGTTGGGGCCGTAGCTCAGCTGGGAGAGCGGTTCGTTCGCAATGAACAGGTCAGGGGTTCGAATCCCCTCGGCTCCATTCGAGAAGGACCACCCCGAGAGGTGGTCCTTTTCGCTTCGAAGCATTACGCAGGGTGGCCGCAGGCGGTCGCAACGGGCATGTCCAGCCAAGCCTCTCCATCCGGCATCGGCGGCACGCAACCGCCATCCGGACGAAAACGGCGAGCACGCCCCGCCTCGTGCTCGGGCATGCGGCCGGCGCCCTGCCTCAGGCTGTCGCGGCTCTCTCGCTCCCGCCGCGGTGTTCACCCGCATCTCGGAGCGTGGTTCGGGCCGTTGAAACACGGCTGGAAGCGCAGGAAATCCTCGATATCCACGTCCCCGTCTGCATCAACATCCGCCCCCCCGGCACAAGATGCCTTAGCGGGCCGGTTCGGACCGTTGAAACACGACTGGAAGCCCAGGAAATCCGCCACATCCACGTCGCCGTCCCGGTCCAGGTCCGCCCATACGAACGGCTCGACCGCCAGTACCGCGACGTTGGAGGTCACTTGGCCCCCGCAGGCTCCGCCGACCACGCATCGGTAGCCGCCGGCGTCCTCGCTGCCGGCCGGCGACACCGTCAGCGTCGGCGTGGTTACCCCGGCGTAGTGACCGCCCTCATTGAGATCCGTGCCATTCTTCTGCCATCGATACGTCAGGGCCGCTCCCCGCGCCCCCACCGCAAGCCTCACGGTCGCACCCTGGCCGACCGTCCGGCTCGCCGGCTCCTGCACGATGGAAGTCGTCGGCTGGACCGTCAACACCGCCGGAGCCGAAGCCGCACTGCCGTAAACACTGCTCACGACGCACCGATAGCTCCCGCTGTCGCCCACGCCGCCCAAGGGCCCGGCGGACGTCGGCGAGATCGTCAGTGTGGGCGTCGTCGTGCCGGAGTACTGGCCGCCGTCGACCAGGTTCACGCCGTTCTTCTGCCACCGATACGCGAGCGCCCCGTCGCCGTTCGCCTGGACCACGAGGGCAACCTCCGGCCCTTCGCAAACCGTCCGGCCCTGCGGTTGCTGCGTGATGCTCGGCCCAAGGCCCTCATAGTGAATATCCACCCGCTTGACCTGCCCCGCCGCCACCTCCAGGCCGACGAACTGCCGCGTGCCGTAGCGCGGTTCCGTGCACGTCACGGTGTACGTCCCCGGCGGCACCAACAGGAAAGAATACAGCCCGTCGCCGGAAGACAGCGCCGTATAGGTGGAGCCGCTTCGAGTAATTCGGGCGTCCACGACCGGGGTGCTTCCGTCCGGACCGGTCACATTTCCGATGATGATTCCAGTCGTGGGATTGGTCTTCCAGGGCATATCCGGCAGTTCGGCACGCGCCGCATACGGCGCCCCGAAGGCCGAGGAGTAGTACGCCCAATCCCCGTGCGCGTCGAAGTTGCTGAAACTGAATACGCAGTTCCCTTGGGCGCCGTAGCCCCACATGGTGCGCGTCACGGCGATCTCGTGGACCAGCTCGGGGCCGGTGACAGTCTGGCTCTGCCCCGCGTAAACATGGCGATGCGCGCTGTGTGTCACCCAGTCCGGCAGCACCTCGCTGAAGTGCGGCGTGGTGGAGCGGTACGGCGGATCGGCCCAGTAGATCTGCGGCACGATGAAGTCCTGCGCCCCCGCCGCCAGCCACCCCTGGGCATCTTGGTAACACTTGGTCCGACCGTAAAGGTAACCCGACGGATACCCCGGATACCGGTCCTGGCTGTACAGGCCCAACGGAGCGGAGCTGATCTTGATCCAGG
>CAZMVY010000263.1:426-2102 GCA_964569765.1 uncultured Planctomycetales bacterium | reverse complement strand
CGTACAGTTCTCAGAGGGTCCGCGTGATCTGGGCCGCCGTCCAGTCGCCGAAGTTCAGGCCCGCCGGGTTCGCCTGGCTGCCGATGGCCGATCGCGCCTCGGAGATCGGGTCGTGCGAATACGTGGCGGCGGGCGTACGGATGCGGTCAAAGTGCACGCCCTGGAGTCCCGCCGGGTCATCCGCGCTTGTTCCGCCGTAATGATCGACAACGTACATAACCTGTTTGCGCCAATAGGCCTGAAACGCCGGTACACCCGGTGCGATCCAGGCATAGTTGTCCGAGGCGTATTGCACCGGCGTTCCGCTGGCGTCATGGACCAGCCAGTCGCGGGCCGCCGGGTCCAGCGCGTTGCAATGCTTGTAATACAGGTGTTGCGGATTGGCCGGCGGATTGGGGCCCTGCCAGGCCACATGCGCGTTGATGTACGCGTGAAACTCCAGGCCGTTCTCGTGCGCCTTGTTGATCGCATAGACCATCGGGTCCCAGCCCGGGTCCGCGCCTGTCGGCGAAATGAGCGGCGACCAGGGTTCATACGGCGACGGGTACAACGTGTCCGCCTGCCCGCGCATCTGGAAGACGACGGCATTGAAGTTGTTGGCGCTGAGTTTCTGCATGACGTTGTCGATGTACGCCCGGCACTTCACCGGGTCGGAGTTCGGCCACTCGAACCGGGAAACCCACATCGCGCGAAACTCCGTTCCCGTCCGGACATAGACGGCCGTGACCGTCTTGTCCTGATCCATCGTCACCGTGGTGCTTTCGGCGTACGGATTGGCCGGCGGCGACCCGCCGGAAACGGTCCAGTGGCTGAAGTAGAAGTCGGCGAGAACACGCGTCGCACTGATGTTCACGACCTCATTGCGGGCCCTCAGCGAGGCCTCGCCGACAGGCGGGCTGACGGCGTAGGCGGGGCCGTCGGCCTCCGGGCTGCCCGCCATGACGAGGATCACGGGGCCGGCCGGCTCGAAGACAGCCGTAACCGTCTTGGACACATCCATCGTCACCGTCGTCGCCGGGGTGTACGGATCGGCAACGGCGGCGCCGGCCGACACCTCCCAGTGGCTGAACGCATAGCCCACGCTCGGCGTCGCGGTGATCGCAATGACATCCGTCTCGGCCACATCATACGGTGTGCCGGACGCCGCAGGGGTGGTCGTCCCGCCTCCGGGCAGGTTGACGACCACGCTCAGTTGGAGCACCGAGGCGAATCGCACCGCATCGGCGGCCAGGTACTTCCCGTACGGCGACAAGTTATTGAACACGCGGACCTGCCCGTCGGCCGTCTGGCCGTCCGGGAAGTCGAATCTCCCCAGCGGTACCCACTGGCCGCCGTTGACCGTCTGGTCGATGGTGACATCCCGGCTCCCGCCACTGTAGTTGACCGTAAAGACGGCGTTCGTGGGCCGATCGCTGCGCGCCGGATACCAGACGGAGACCATGTATTCGCCCGCCGTCAGCTCCGGCCGCCACTGGAAGTAGTAGGCCGGGTCGCCCGGCACGGTCGGGCGCTCGCAATAGGTGCCACCGAATGCGGCGCCGTCCGTGAGTGTGGCCCAGAGCCCGTCGCCCGTGAAGGCCGGGGGGGGGTCGGTGTTGTCCACGATCACAACGCGAGCAAAGAGCGGCGCACTGGCGAGAAAAACTACAAGCAGAACGATACCCGCATGCCGGCAA
>CAZMVY010000263.1:0-416 GCA_964569765.1 uncultured Planctomycetales bacterium | reverse complement strand
CGTCTTTCTCCAAGCAGGGGGTGGTCAACCGGGTGGAGCCACGCACCGCGCGACGAAAACCGCCGCAGCGGCACACCTGCTTCATGTTACCGAATCGCAACGCGAATCGCAATGAAAAATGCTGCTCATTTTGGCAGCCCCGCACATTCTGCACTGCAGCCGGTCCGCGCACCGCCGGGTTCCTCGCAAACCGCAAGGGCTTCTCGCGATAACGGTGCGGGAACGGGTACGAACAACCCGGCGATTTGTCGCCGGGGCATGGTCGAATCTCCCTGTGGGACAAGAGGTTGGGACAAAAAGGAAGCGCAGGAAACCCTGGCAGATGAGCCCCCCCCTAGCACCCGCATCGCGGGCCAGGCGGCCGCCCCGACCGGCGCCTCACCCCAGCAAATAACCACACGCCGTCACCCCAGAGG
>CAZMVY010000262.1:0-5206 GCA_964569765.1 uncultured Planctomycetales bacterium | reverse complement strand
GCTCGCGGTCGCCAGCGCGCCGACCGACTCGCGGAGCGCCTGGAAGACGGACTTGTCGGCGTTCGGCCGCCGGAGCTTCTCCGCCCCCCGGTCCACCAGCCGGTCCGACTGGTCCTTGAGGGCGGCGATGTGCTCCCGGATGACGTAGTACTTGCGCCGGAAGCTGAAGAGGTCGACGAAATCGCGGCAGATGTAGATCTTGTCCTCGTAGCGGGACAGCAGCTCCTTGGGCTCGTGGGTGTAGTACTTGATCTCGAAGCGCCGGCCGTCGGAAGCCCGCTAGCGCCGCCGGGCCCCGCCGTGAAGACGCCGCTGATGGCCTTGTGGCGCGAGCCCACCAACCACGACCGTAACCTGGCCATCTGGCGGGAAGAACTTGACGAGTTCGTGCCCGCGCGGGTGCTCGATTGCCACGCGCACGTCTTCCCTGCGGCGAGCCTGCCCGCCGGACAGACGTTCCCTTGCGGCGGGCATCCGCTCCGCGAATACGAGTTCGCAGATCTGCGAGAGGATCTCGAAGAGGTATACCCCGGGCGTCAGACGTTCGCGGTGTGCTTCGGCCTGCCGTTCGCAGAGTACGATCGGGCCGAGAACAACCGCTACGTGGCGGCGGGCTGCGACGGGAAGACGCTTTTTGCGTTGCGCCTCGTCGATCCGGCGGAGGACCCCGCGGCCGTCCGTTGCGACGTGCGCGAGCACGGGTTCCTCGGCTTCAAACCGTATCCCGACTATGTTCGCAAAACGGACCCCAAGCTCATCGAGATCCGCGACATGCTCCCACCGGCGATCATGCAGGTCGCGGACGAACTCGGCCTGATCGTGGTTCTTCATATTCCACGACCGGGACGCCTGGCCGACCCGGTCAACCAGCGCCAGATCGTGGAACTGTGCACGAAATGGCCGCGGGCGAAGATTATCCTGGCGCACATCGGCCGGGCGTATTACCTCAGAAACATCGTCGGGAATCTGGAACGACTGCGGGACCTTCCCAATCTCTACTTCGATCTGGCGATGCTGAACCACTGGGAGGTGATAGAGTATCTCTTCCGGACCGTTCCGCACGATCGCGTCCTCTACGGCACGGACATCCCGATCGCCCTGGCGCCGGGCAAGTCCGTCGAGATCAATCACCAGTACACCTACGTCACTCCCGTGCCGTGGGACCTGTCCATCTGCGACGACCGCGGGAAGCTGGTGTTTACCTCATTTCTCTATGAGGAGCTCCGAGCAATCCGTAAAGCCGTCGAACGCCTTGCCCTGCCGCGCAAGTTCGTGGAGGACCTCTTCTACAACAACGGCATGGCCCTCCTTCAACGGCCGGAAGCGCCGGCCCCATGCCGGTGACAAATGGACACGTTGCTCAAGGCGGGTTAGCATGCGCGCGGTCAACAGGAGTGCGAGGGAATGGTTGACAATGCACGTCGCCCAAAGGTCGGGATCCTCGGGCTGACGCTCGAGTTCTACGAGCAGCTTGCGCCGTCGCTTCGCCCCGACCGCGAGCGATTCGTGCGGGATCGGCTCATACCCAACCTCAGCGGAACCGCCGACGTACGCTTTGACGGCGCCGTATTCACGCGCGATGGCGTTGAGCGAGCGGTCGCCGGGTTCGAGCGCGACGGCATGGACGTGATCCTCGTCGCGCTGCTGTCCTATTCGCCGAGTTTGATTGCCGCTCCCGCCCTGAAGCGGACGCACCTGCCGATCGTCGTCTGGAACACGCAGGAATTGCTCTCGGTGGACACGTCCTACGGCGATGCCGAACTCATCGCCAACCACGGCGTTCACGGCACGCACGACCTGTGCAACGTCCTCGTTCGCGCCGGCGTGCCGTTCTGCTACGTCACCGGCCACGTGGATGATCGCAAGGCGATCGCCTCGCTCGCCGATCACTTTCAGGCCGCCTGTGCCGTCGGACGTCTTCGGCGGGCCCGCCTGGGGCTGCTGGGCTACCCCTTCCCGGGCATGGGCGATTTCGGCCTGGATACCACGCAGATGGCAACGAGCCTCGGGTGCGCGTGGGAAGCGCTCTCGCTGAGCGAATACAACCGGCGGGCCGGGAAGGCCGACCCGGGCATGGTGGCAAAGCTCGTCGCCGAGTACCGCCGCTGCTACGAGATCGGCCCGAACATCGCCGAGGAGGATCTGGCAGCCGCCGCCCGTGCGGAAATCGCGATGCGCGGGATCGTCCGCGACTACCGCCTCGATGCGTACAGCTACCAGTTTCTCTCGTTCGGCGAGGACGACCGCACGGAAACGCTTCCGTTTGTCGCGGCCAGCCGCCTGCTCTCGGAGGGCATCGGCTTCGGTGGAGAGGGCGATCTGATCGCGGCAGCCCATTCGGCCCTGCTCGGCTGGCTCCATCCGCCGGCCAGTTTCAGCGAGATGTTCACCATCGACTTCGGCGGCAATGCGGTGCTGTTGAGCCACATGGGCGAGGCCAACGTCGCGATGGCACGCAAGGACCGCAAAGTGCGCATGGTTCGTCGCCCGGGGCCGATCGTGCCCACGCGCGGCAGCCAGTTGGCCCTTGTGACCGCCTTCGACCCGGGCCCGGCCACGCTGACGGCCCTGACGCTTGCCGCCGGGACGCGATGGCGGATCCTCGCCTCGCGCATCACGATCGAGGACTTCGGCCCGCTGCCGCAACTCGCGGTGCCGCACTCAAAGGTCCGCCCTGCCGGCGACGTCTGCGAGTTCCTGACAGCCTACGCCTGCGCGGGCGGTCCGCACCATCTGGCGATCTGCTTCGGCGACGCGCGGCCGAAGCTCGCACTGGCGGCGCGCTACCTTGGCGCCGAATACGTGGAGGTCTGATCCGTGTTCCTCGGCCTGGACCTGGGCACTACGAACATCAAGGCCCTCGTCGTCGCCGACGACGGCAGGGTCGTCGCACGCGGTTCCGTGCCCGTATCGCTGCACCATACCCCCGACGGCGGTATCGAGCAGAATATCGAGGAGATCTGGCGATCGACGCTCAGCGCCATCTGGCTCGCGGGACGCGACTGCGACCTGGCCGCCGTTCGTGCCCTTGGCGTCTCGAGCCAGGGCGGCGCGATTCAGGTCCGCACGCCGGACGGCGGCTGCGTCGGCCCGGTCATCAGTTGGATGGACTCCCGCGGCGCCGCCTTTGACGAGCGATTCCAGCGGCGCGTCGGCAGCGAGTGGATTGCTCGCCGCGCGGGCCACGGCGAGAGCAACATGGCCGTCGGCCAGGTGTTTCGTCTTCGCGAGAAGAACCCCGCGATTCTCCAACCCCCGAACATCCTCGGCTTCGTCGGCGACGCGATCGTGTGGCGTCTGTGCGGACGGGCGGCGCACGACGCCTCCTCGCTGAGCATCTGCTGCCTGTACAACCCGACGCTCCGTCAGGCGGATCCGGATCTGCTGGAGCAACTCGGCCTGCGGGCGGAACAGTTGCCCGAACTGCTGCCGCCCCGCGAGCCGGTGAGCGTGCTCGATACCGACGTCGCCGGACAGATCGGGTTGCCGGCCCACATCCCGGTCGGTCCAGCGGTTCACGACCAGTATGCCGCGGCTCTCGGTTGCGGGGCAATCGAGGCCGGTGACGTAATGTTCGGCGCCGGAACGGCCTGGGTGCTGCTGGCCATCGCGGATCATCTCGTGGCGCCCGTGGTGCCGTCGGCCTGGGTGTGCGACCATGTCGTGCCGGGACGATGGGGCCAGTTGCTCTCGCTCGTGGTGGGAGGCTCGGCATTTCAATGGGCCCTCGACATGGTGGGCATGCGCGAGGCCTCGGCGGGGAAGATCGACGAGTTGCTCGACTCGATTGCCCCCGGCAGCGATGGGCTGCGGCTCTGGCCGTTTCTGGACGCGATCGGCGGACGGAATCGGCCGCCCGCCGGGAGTCTGCACGGGCTGCGCCTGCCGCACGGGCGCGGGCACCTCCTGCGGGCGACGATCGAGGGGCTGTGCTTCGAGCTGGCGCGGCAGATCGGCTGGCTGGAGAAGGGCGGTTGCCCGGTCTACCGGCTGATCCTCTGCGGCGGTGCGGCCCGGAGCCGCTGCACGCCGCAGATTGTCGCGGACGTGACGGGCCGCCCGGTCACATGCCCGGCGGAGACGGAGATCAGCGCATTCGGGGCCGCAATCCTGGCGCGGGCCATGATCGAGCGCACGGCCTCGATGGCGGATCTCTGCCGCGAGATGCTCGGGGACGCGCGCGAAATCCAGCCGAGCGACGCGACGACGTCGTATGCGGAGATGGTGCAGGAATACATCACCGCCGTGGAGGCCGCGACGGCGGGCGCCGCTTCGCGCAGCGGTCCGCCCGAGGCCACTACGCCGCCGCGGTCTTGAGCCGCCGCAGGCGGGGGCCTCCGGCCCGCGTGCGAAGACGCCGCGGATGCGTGCGCCCGGCCAGCGGGTCCCGGCTGCGGGCGCGACGGCCGTCCGTACGGCGAATGCCGCCTGAGGTTGTACGTATGAAGCTCTCGCCGATCGACGTCGCGATCTTCGCGGCCTACGGCGTCGGAATCATTGTACTGGGGGTGTAGGGCTCCCGTCGGGTCGGCACCACTAAGCGAGACTATTTTCTCGCCGGCGACAAGCTGCCCTGGTGGATGGTCGGCGGCAGCATCGTCGCGGCGAACATCAGCAGCCACCATTTCATCGGCGTGATCGGCACGGCCTACAAGAACGGCTTCGTCGCAATGTGCATCGAGTGGGCGGCTATCCTGATCGGCTTCAACGCGCTGCTCTGGGTGTTCCTGCCCTTCTATCTGCGGAACGGGTTTTACACGATGCCGGAGTTCCTGCAGAAGCGGTTCGGCAGCGGGGCGCGTCTCGTCTATGCTGTGCTGATCCTGGTCACCTACGTCTTCGTCGAGATCAGCGCCGTACTCTATCTCGGGGCCGTCGCGCTCACGTCGTTGTTCGATCTGCCCCCGCTCGCGGGCTCGCGCGCCGGGCGCATGGGCATTGCGCTCACGTCCGGGCAGGAGCTTGCCTGGGCGATGGTGGGGTGCATCGTGGCGCTGGCGCTTCTCACCGGCTTCTATACCATCGCCGGCGGCCTGCGGGCGGTCGTCTGGACCGAGATGGTCCAGCTCGCGGTGCTGATGACCGGGGGACTGGCGCTGTCGTTCGCCACGCTTTATGCGGGGGGCGGCTGGTCGGGGCTCATGAAGAACTCCCAGAACTGGCACCTCATCCATCCGGCAACCGCCCCGTCCTTCCCCTGGCCCCC
>CAZMVY010000261.1:0-5300 GCA_964569765.1 uncultured Planctomycetales bacterium | reverse complement strand
TTGGATCGCCGACGCGTACGCGCGTCTGATCCGCCTCTTTGCCGACGCGGCGGGGATGGCGATCACCGGGCTTCACGTCGGCGAATGCTCGGCCTGTATGCTCGGTCCCGGGGAGTTCGCCGAGTTCGTCCTGCCGCCGACGAACAAACTCGTCGATTCGCTCCGCGAGGGTTCGGCCGCGCGGTTCGGCCTGCGCCTGCACTCCTGCGGCCGTTCCGACCACCTGCTCGACGCGGCGGCGGGCCTCAACAGCCTGGCCGGTCTCAACGTTGGCAGCGGCACGAGCATCTCGCGTGTCCGCGAACGCTTCGGCGACATCCGCATCGACCTGATCCCGGACACACACCTGCTCACGGACGCGGAGCCCGACGTGATTGATGCCTGGGTCCGTCGTGTGGTCGAAGAGAACGGCGGGGGGCCGCTGGAGTTCGAGTTTCACCTCGACACCGGCCAGCCCGAAGCCAACGGTCTCCAGATTGCTCGTACGCTCCGGGGGCTGGGCATTGCCTGTCCCCGCGAAACGGTGTTCTGACCTCGCTTCGTCGGGCCCGCGTCTGCGCCCGGCCGGCGCCGCGCTATTGACATCTCCGCCAGCCTCGCTTCTAATGGGCCCCGTACGGGGGCGGTTAGCTCAGCTGGCTAGAGCGCCTGCTCGACATGCAGGAGGTCGTTGGTTCAAGTCCAATACCGCCCATCGGTAAGCTTTGTATCAATGGGTACTTGCGAAAAACGCCCGGCCTTTCCGGGCGTTTTTCATGCGTCCTGTTCTCGGCGCTCCATCGTCGCTGTCGACAGGGTGTATAAGGACTTGAACGCGGGTGTCGTGCGCGCATCCGCGGTTCGTGGCGATGGGCGCACACAGGAGAGCCCAAATGAAGGCGTGGCGAGTGCTCGGGGTGCTCGTCGCATGCGGATGCCTCTCGGCGAGGGCCGCAGCGAACGACGAGAAAGGATCGACGCTCCAACGGCTGCCGTCCGCGCTGGATGGGGTCCAGGTCACATTGACGCAGGCCATCGAGACCGCGACGAAGCAGGTGAGCGGCAGGCCGTACGCCGCCAGACTCGTCGTGTCGGGCGGCAAGCCCCGCTATGAGGTGGACCTGGTGGCTGGCGAGAGGCTCCTGCGGATTGAGGTCGATGCCGTCACCGGAACGGTGCTCAAGAGCGGCTCGGCCGAGACGTTGCCCGCTGCCCGTCGCTGGGGTTTTGACAGGGCCGCGACCGGTCGCATGCCGCCGGGCTGGCTCATCCGGCAGAACAATCCGACGAAGCAATTGGCGAAGTGGTCGGTTCAGCCCGATGTGCACGCCCCGAGCAGGCCGAATGTTCTGACGGTCCGCACAGGGAATGGCAATGCGACGTTCAATCTTGCCCTCGCGGAGAACACATCCTGGCGAGACCTCGACCTGAGCGTGAAGCTTCGCGCCGACACCGGCACGCTCGATCAGGGTGGAGGACTGGTTTGGCGCTGCCGGGACGAGAACAACTACTACATCTGCCGGATCAACCCGCTGGAGAATAACTACCGGTTGTACAAGGTCGTGGATGGAAAGCGCCAGATGCTCGCGTCCGTCGACTTTCCGACGCCGGCGGGCAGGTGGTTCACGCTTCGCGCGACGATGAAGGACGACGCGATCGCATGCTATTGCGACGGCAGGAAGTGGCTCGAAGTGAAGGATGGCACCTTTCGCAACGCCGGCATGATCGGATTGTGGACGAAGGCCGACGCGTCGAGCTCCTTCGATGATCTGGTCGTGCAGCCGTACGGCGGGGGCGACGAAGTCGAGGCGCCGGTCGGCGGGCGGGGCGGGCAGAAGCCCGAAACGAAGCCGGAAAAGTAGAGGCGCGGGATCACATGGCATGTCGTTCCGGTGCGTTGACGACTATGGAAGTCTTCGACAGATCTGAAAACCGAAGAGGGGCACCGCAACCGTCCGGCGGGCTCCGGCGCCGTATCGCCGTCGCCGTTCTGGCCGTCACGTGCTGGCTGGCGGCGCCGGCGACGAACCGGGCGGCGATGCTGGACGTCCGGAAGGTCAGCGAACTTGCGGGCGTGCCCGCGACGATCACCGCCGACGGCGTGGTTCGGATCACCTGGCCGCGTACCGATGTGGTCGTGAGGGTCGATGGGGCGGCGGTCAAGCCGTTCGCGGGGCTCACGACGTGGGCGGCGTTCGCGCCGTCTGCGAGCGGTGCGACGGCGGCGGGGGAGGTCGTCGTGTTCGAGGATGAAGTGGATGCGGCCGTCGATGCCGCACTGGCAGGGGGCCTGCAGGTGACGGCGTTGCACAACTGCTTTCTGCATGATGAGCCGAGGGTCTATTCGCTCCACATCGGCGGCGAGGGCGCAGCGGACAAGCTTGTCGCGGGCGTGCGGGATCTGTGGGAGGCCATCAAGGCCGTACGCCGGGCGCACCCGCAGCCGTCAGCGCCTTCCGAGGGGAAGGCCCCCGCGCCCGGCCGGATCGACGCGCGGGCGATCGAGCGGATCGTCGAACGCCGGACGGAGACCCAGGACGGAGTCGTGAAGGTGACGTTCAGCCGGGATGGCCTGCTGCGCATGACAAAGATCACGGCCACGATGGGGCTGGCGACGTGGGCGGCATTCTCCGGCAGCGACCGGACGGCTGTGATGGACGGCGAGATCATCCTCACGGCCGACGAGGTGTCGCCGGTGCTGCGGGCGCTGCGGGCGGCCGGGATTCATATCGTTGCGCTGCACAATCACATGATCGGCGAGCAGCCGACGTATTACTTTGCCCACTTCCGCGGCCGGGGCGAGGCCGAGCGGCTCGCGAAGGCATTTGTTGCGGCGCTGACGGCGCAGAGGAACGCGTCGAAGCCGGGCAACGTGCGGCCATGAGGGCGGCGTTTGGCAATCACGGAATGCGGGAGGTGCAAAGCCGAGATGGGCCTTCTCCCTCGCCCGGCCGGACGCGCGCCGTGCGGGCGCACGATGCTCCGCTTCGTTCGGCAGGAGAGCGACTCCCGGCCGTCATGTGGGGTTGCGGCGCGAGGTTGCGGGGAACGGGCCGGTCGCTAGACTGATTGAACCATGAACGATGACAGCGTGATGCAAAAACTGGCGTGGAGATGCTTGCTCGTCCTAATGGCGACGGGCCTTGGGACGGTCGTGGCTCTTGCCGGGGCGGCCTCGTCGGCGCCCGCGGTGGAGGCGAAGGCGAAGCCCAATCCGAAGGCGTGGAAGCTTCAGACGCGACCGGCGAATCCGACGACGTGCCCGATCGGGCCGCGGTCGGCGAAGGTCCGGCCGTGGCAGGCGATCTTCCGCGGAATCGACTACACGACGGCCGAGACGAACACGCCGCGGCCGCTGAAGGTGCATGCGGCCCGCATCGATCTGAGAGAGCCGACGATCTCGTTCTTCGTCACGCCGTGCAACGGCAAGCCAGGTGAGGCCGACGCGGAGAAGGCGAGCACGTTCCTTACGAAGCACCGGTGCCAGCTTGCGATCAATGCGACGCCGTGGGACCGGCTCGTGACGAAGGAGGGTGAGCCGGTGCGGATCACCGGGCTGAGTATGTCGCGGGGCGACTGCTACTCACCGCCGGCGCCGGATACATACGGCTCGTTGCTGATCAGCAGGGACAACAAGGCGTGGATCGCACAGCCGCCGGTGAGCACGAAGGGGGCGTACAACGGCGTGGGCGGGTTCCGCATGCTGCTCTGGCGGGGCGAGAACGTGGCGTGGGACGACTTCCTGCACCCGCGGACGGCGGCGGGGGTGTCGAAGGACGGGCGGTACCTGTACCTCGTCGTGATCGACGGTCGGCAGAAGGGCTACAGCGAGGGGACAACGACAGGCGAGACGGCGGAGTGGATGCGGATGTTCGGGGCGTACGATGCGCTGAACCTGGACGGCGGCGGCTCGTCGGTGATGGTGATCGACGACGGGCAGGGCGGCGCGAGGGTGCTGAACCGTCCGATCGAGGCGGGCATCCCGGGAAGGGAGCGAATTACGGCGAATCATCTCGGGGTCTACGCGAAGCCGGTAGAGGCGGCGCAGCCGTGAGGATGTGGCGGCGCGGACGCAGGGCGTCATCCGGTCGCGCGATGGGAATACCGCGATGGTTGTGTCGAGAAGGGATTCGCGACACGAGGGGCACAGAGGTGCTGGTGCGTTGGCGGAGCGGATCCCGCCCGAGGTTGTTTTATCTACGGATCACGCCGACGTGGTGTTCGCTCAGGGGTGCGTTGTGGCGGCTCGCCAGGTGATCCGTCCCGTGCGTTTGACAAGATCCAGCGTGACGCTTGCGTGCCGGAACTCGCGCGTGTAGGTGAAACCGCTTCTGATCGCCGGGCCTCTGGGCGGGCCGAGGGGCCTGTGGTATTCCGGGAAATCGGGGTCCCACTGACGCGGGTCGGTGGCCGCGTTGCGTGAGTATTGGTATCCCCAGTACGATCGCTCGCCCGCACAGATCAGAAACATCGCCAGCTTGTACTCGTGGTCGGCGTACAACTTGTCGTAGTCGATGGGCTCGGCGGGGCCGGCACCGGGCCGGACGTCGGCCACGTCGTTGAGATTCTGGACGCCGGGGGACATCGTGAGAAAGACGAGCCTGCCCTCGGCGGAGGCTTGCCGGACCGCCTCGATCCCCCTCGCGACCCACTCCTCATAGGAGGCGGCGGGTCTGCCCGGCGCGCCCATCGGCGTGTCAAACAACTCCAGGTATGAGCCGTCGTAATGTCTGCGGAGGATCGCCAGGCCCGCATCGTCGTGAATCGCGCGCAGGCAGTTGCCGATGAGAAGCCCCTGGCCCGCGCATCGTTTGCGCGTCTCCTCCATCATGGCGTGAAAGCCGCCGACATACTCGTCTTGCTCCGCGGGAGAGAGGGCATCGAGGATCGGCGCATAGCAGTACACCTTCGTAACAGCGTCGATCAGGATGCCGTCGAATCCCGGGGTGGCCAGAAGCCCGTGCACATCGTCGACCCACCACTGCCTCATGGCGGGTTTGCGCAGGTCGTGAAGAGGGCGTTTCCCGTTATGCATGGCCGGCTTGCCCTGCCGGTCGTAGATGAACCAGTCAGGATGGTCCCGGAAGATCTCGGGGTGGGCGTGATACTCGTAATGGACCACGATGTTCTTGTAGCCGATCACCAGCGCATCCGGATTGCGTTTCTTGATCTCCAGGGCGATGTTGCCGTCGCCGCCTCTCCAGGGGATGCCGTTGGGGATCATGGTCTGACGAGCGGGTACTTCTCAACGGCAGTGATTTCATATTGAGTGAACGGCAGGTTCTTACATAAGCATATGACGCTAGGTATGGTCGCCGAGA